>NZ_SMME01000155.1:0-225 GCF_009711465.1 Parendozoicomonas verongulae
ACGTGACCATGACAAAGAGCTTCAGGTTCAGACTGACGATGACAGGCCTTCGGATTTCTATGGTATGTACACGCTAAGATCCGACACAGAGGACAAGCCCTTTGTCTGTGACTTTAACGAGTGCAACAAGCGCTTTGCCCGATCCAGTGCTCTCACCAGACACAAGCGCGTCCACACAGGAGACAGACCCTTTGCCTGTGATCAGGACGGATGCCACAAAGCGTT
>NZ_SMME01000155.1:235-300 GCF_009711465.1 Parendozoicomonas verongulae
TCACACAGGAGACAGACCCTTTGTCTGTAAATTTGACGGGTGTAACAAGCGTTTTACCCAATCCA
>NZ_SMME01000464.1:0-85 GCF_009711465.1 Parendozoicomonas verongulae
GGACAGGCCCTTTGTCTGTGATCAGAGCGGGTGCAATAAGCGTTTTGCTCAATCAGGTCATCTCACCGCCCACAAACGCATCCAC
>NZ_SMME01000464.1:365-952 GCF_009711465.1 Parendozoicomonas verongulae
TGGGTGCACCCAGGCTTTCTCCACATCCGGTAATCTAAGCAGGCACAAACACGCCCATACAAAGGAGAAACCCTTTGTCTATGACTTTGGCGGATGTAACAAGACTTCCACCACATCCAGCAACAGACGGGCAGCGCAGTAAATACCAGCGTAACCATAGGTCACCAGCTGCGTTGCTATCCTCTTTGTTCTTTATTATGGAAAGGATGGAAAAGATGGGAATGCTCTTCAGGCTGCACTTTGTTACCACCAGTCTTTGCATAGTGATCAGCCTCTCTGCATCTGCCACCTATGCATCAGAAGACAAGACTCGATCTCTTCATCTTATTCCGGCACGGCCATTGGATGTGATATCGACAGGCAGCATTGCCATATCACCCTGCAGACAGCACACATATCCATCCCCATAAAGCAACATCCTGCGTCATAGCCAGGACAGCGAACACCACCTCGTGTATTGCCGGGGGAAAAGCAAAAAACTGGATTAACTCTCACCTCCGCAATACCTGTACAGTATCTGACCGTTGAAACGGGTACCACAACATGCATCCGGGATGAGGCAAACATGTGTCATGTGTTTTCAGGTG
>NZ_SMME01000280.1:0-83 GCF_009711465.1 Parendozoicomonas verongulae
GTCTGTGACCAGGAGGGGTGCCACAAAGCATTTATCACATCCGATCATCTCAACAGACACAAGCGCGCCCACACAGGGGACAA
>NZ_SMME01000280.1:393-464 GCF_009711465.1 Parendozoicomonas verongulae
GAGCGTTTATCACATCCAGTCATCTTACCAGACACAAGCGCGTCCACACAGGGGACAGACCCTTTGTCTGT
>NZ_SMME01000635.1:0-410 GCF_009711465.1 Parendozoicomonas verongulae
CAAAAAAATGGGCATACCAGTTTTTCAAGCAGTGTTGTACCAATGGTCTGAGTTCATTGGCAGCGTCCAGCCTTTTTAGCAGGACATGAAGTGTCCCTGCATTAGTATCAGGACAATGTTCTGGTGCTAGCCAATTTTGCTGGATAGCGACCTGAGCAATGGCTATAACCTTAGGTGAATGAATGCCCAGACGGTCAGAGGCCCAAGTGAGTATCCAGACTATGGAAGATTGCCAGTCGCTGCGGTTGGCTAAGCTGCTCTGAACCATTTTTTCGTGTAAGCCCTGAAGCTCTTGTAACACAATATCAACGGGTTGATCCGAACGAACCAAACCATCTACCACCGAAGCGAGTGAACTAGTGGAAGCGGCCCAGTTGCCAAACAAAGAACAACTTTTGATATTCTCTTTA
>NZ_SMME01000635.1:486-962 GCF_009711465.1 Parendozoicomonas verongulae
TCACTTCTTAATAACTCACTCCCCAGGATAAAGGCGTTACTGTCCGAATCCTGTAACCAGAGTTTTCTTACAATATCGTCGATTTCTGGAGCGGATGTTGCGCTTGTCGGTAATGCCGTACCACTTTGTAGCGACCCGATAAGCACTTCCTGGCTGACCCCAAGAGCCTTTGCCAGTACGGCTATTTTTTCAGGGCTCATATCAGGGGATATCTGAGACATCCACTGATAGCGGCCAGTCAGCACCATTCCTTTCACGACAGGCTGAAAGTTGGGGGTATGGGGCGAGTACTCTGTCGGTGCACCATCCAGGTCCCGGGCTGTCCATGTCTTCCCGTTATCCAGTGAGTATTCAGGAAAACTATGAATTTCACTGGCAACATATCTTGCCGGAATATTGAAATAGCGGCTCAGAGCGATGAATGCTGAGGTGCGATGACGGCAGGTTCCCTGCCTTTCTTTCAGCAGGAAAAATAA
>NZ_SMME01000635.1:1171-1569 GCF_009711465.1 Parendozoicomonas verongulae
ATGGTGTCAGTTTTGTCTCTGGTTTCCAATATATAGTGGACAGTGACCTTTTCGCCGGGCTGTGCCTCTGGCATAAATACCATATGCAACCCGCTATAGCGATCCTTCATGACGCTGCATGCCGTTTCAGGCTCGGTGCGCATGGCAATGATAGTTTCATCAGGGGTCATACTGGGTAAAAAGAGCCACTGTTTATGTTTCAACGTCAGGGAGGTTTGACCATAATGATGATTCCTGGCTAAAGGTATAGGATGACTGGCTGACAACGCTCCCGGTAACACAGCTTCCAGACCACCATGCTCCCCCTTTCCCAGTCTTATAGATATCAGGTCACCTTCGGGAGTCACAGCAATATCATATACGCGAAAACGGGTCATCCGTGGATCATGGCCAACAGT
>NZ_SMME01000635.1:1579-2020 GCF_009711465.1 Parendozoicomonas verongulae
ATGTAACTGGAAAGTGACACAGGAAGCTGCTCGTAGTTTGTCCTGCTCTCCAGAGTTTTTTTGACAGGCTTTGGCAACTGAGCCTGTGTATCCGTACCACCTGTTGGCTGAGTATTTTCCTCCGGCTCATCTTGGGAATAGCTGGAAAGGGGCTGCTTTAAAACATCCAGGATTTCCTCCCAGCAGGCAGGCCAGTTGATCTCGGCTTCAAAGTCCATAGCCTCCATCAGTCCCACTGCTTCGGACAGATAAGGCTGATTGGCTTTCATCGCCAGCGTCATGGTCTGAACCGTGTTCAGAGGAAAAACCTGCTCTGCACGAACACCCGTGTTGCCATAGAATCGTGTAAACCAGCACTGTTGCCATAGGCGATATACAGCATTCTCAAGAGTGCCAGTGGATTTTGACAGCTCCTGTGGCATTCCCGAGTCACTCCACCTT
>NZ_SMME01000635.1:2234-2484 GCF_009711465.1 Parendozoicomonas verongulae
GGGCAGGGATCGCACAGTCTGGTTCAGCCATTGGCAAAGTCCTTTATCACAGGCACCCTGCTTTGCTACCTTGGGTGCGTCTGTAGACAATGCTTGGACAGTCGTCCCGGCTGCCAGAAGGTAAAGCCTGTAGTGGCGGGCAAATAATTCCGGAATCCTGTCGCTATCCAGCTCCTCTTCTGACAATGCCCTCGCGAGTGTCTGCAAATGCTGGCTGACAGGCTGAAGCGGAATAGACTTTGTCTGAAGA
>NZ_SMME01000405.1 GCF_009711465.1 Parendozoicomonas verongulae
TGAAACGCTGGTGGGCCGTAAGGGCCGTCCTAACGTGGTGGAATTCGGCGGTACTGAGATGTCCGCGTTCGTTCAGGACTTCGGTCTGGAAGACGAGATCCCCCAGCAGGATATCGACAACGCCAACAACACCAACTTCGACCCTCGCGGTAACTCCGTGGAGCTGCTGGCCGAGTTGATTGCTCTGGATCGGGAGAAGCGTGTTGCTGACCTCGTTCAGGACAAAAACAACTATGCCCACAAGGAGACCATCTCCGGCACGGATCAATGGGATAACGAAGCCAGTAAACCTCTGGTGCAGCTCATTGATGCGCTGGAAACGCCTATCAAGCGTCCGAACGTGATGACGCTGGGTCGCAAGTCAGCCGTCCAGTTGCGTCGTAACCCGTCTGTCGTTAAGGCATACAACGGCACCCTGGGAGACGACGGACTTGTACCCATGAGTTTCATCCGTGACCTGCTGGAGATTGAGGAGATCCTTGTGGGATCGGCCCAGCACAACGCCTCCCGTCCCGGTCAGGATATGACGCTGGAACGCCTGTGGGGCAACCACTGTGCACTGACTTACCGCAACATGAATGCCCGTCCTAACAAGGGCGTGACTTTCGGTATGACTGCGGAACATGGTCAGCGTGTATCCAGCTCCCGTCAGGACGGCAACATCGGCCTGCGCGGTGGCGAGGTGATCCGTGTGGGTGAGTCTGTCTCTGAGCTGGTGGTGTGCGATGACGTGGCTTACTTCCTCGAAAAC
>NZ_SMME01000383.1:0-85 GCF_009711465.1 Parendozoicomonas verongulae
CCAATCACCTTCAAGAATCGCACTTCCACCAGCAGAGGCGACGCTCTGTCCCTGTCCCTGCTCATGCCCATACTTTTGAAGCCAG
>NZ_SMME01000383.1:95-321 GCF_009711465.1 Parendozoicomonas verongulae
ACATGCCCCGTATGGCAGCCTCACTACAAAGCTCTTCGTAAAGCTCAAAGTTTGCCTTGCGACAATACTTGTGCAGGTATACACGACACTGGTGAACGCGCACGCCTTGTGTCTTAGCGACATCAGAAAGACTTGCCCCCTTGAGAACTGGAATGGCGCTCTGCCTGATACTGTCCATATCCTGACTACTCATAGCCCAACCTCCCACCAATCACCTTCAAGAATC
>NZ_SMME01000383.1:331-701 GCF_009711465.1 Parendozoicomonas verongulae
CAAACCCTCCTCCGTCGTCAGAGGCTCATCATCGGAAAACGGGTAAGGAGACAGCGCCCAATCATATTCCGCCCGATACCACTCCCATGATCCGGGTTCATGTTGAGCCTCAGGTTTGTTTCTGGCTGCAGCGTTTTGAAGCTTTTCCCTGGTGACCTTCGCGTACTGATCCCGAGCCATGGCAATTTGAGCCGAGCGGCGTTCAATGCCAATACGATTCTTGCGGCCTGTGATGGCGTATGAGAGCGCATCCGCTGTATTGGGGCGCTTGTACCGGTTGGCATACTCCTCGACCTTCAGGGCAGCATAGCGGCGCTCAAACTCAGAGAGCCGACCACCCTCCAAGCGTTCAAGCTCACTGATAACGGTT
>NZ_SMME01000619.1:0-170 GCF_009711465.1 Parendozoicomonas verongulae
GGTCACAGACAAAGGGCCTGTCCTCTGTGTTGACTCTTAGCGCGAACATACCATAGAAATCCACAGGCCTATCATCGTCAGTTCGAATCTGAAGCTCCTTGTCATGCCCATATGTCCAAGTATTTAAACGCGGAAGCCGGGAAGGAAACAGGTCTCCCGAAGGAAGGGGA
>NZ_SMME01000619.1:180-407 GCF_009711465.1 Parendozoicomonas verongulae
CGTGGACGCTTACCGTGTACATACCGTAGGAGTCTGCAGGCATGTCGTCGTCAGTTCGCACCTGAAGCTTTCTGTAATGCTCACGTAGCCAGACACTTAAATGCGAAAACCGGGAAGGAAACAGCTCTCCCGAAGGAAGGGGGGAACAGTGGATGTGAGGGAGATCTTCCTCATCTGGAGATACATGACACATGTTAGCCTTGTCCCGGATCCATGTTGTGGCACCT
>NZ_SMME01000619.1:417-505 GCF_009711465.1 Parendozoicomonas verongulae
ACTTGTCCCCTGTGTGGATGCGTCTGTGGTTACTGAGATCGCCGGATGTAGTAAAAGACTTGTTACACCCGTCCTGGTCACAGACAAA
>NZ_SMME01000619.1:515-627 GCF_009711465.1 Parendozoicomonas verongulae
ACTCGTACCCGGGTATCTAAATGCGGAAACTGGTCTCCTGAAGGAAGGGGGGTGCAGTGGATGCGAGGGGGAGCTTCCTCATCTGACGACACATGACACATATTTGCCTTAT
>NZ_SMME01000619.1:637-788 GCF_009711465.1 Parendozoicomonas verongulae
ACCAGATGAGGCAAACACTTTGTGACACCTATCCTGATCACAGGCGAAGAGCTTCTCCCTTGTGTGGGTGCGTTTGTGTCTGGTGAGATCATGGAATGTGGCAAACGTTTTGTTGCACCCCTCCTGATCACAGGCATAGGGCTTTTCCCCT
>NZ_SMME01000619.1:798-863 GCF_009711465.1 Parendozoicomonas verongulae
TTCTGCAATGCTCATGCATCCAGGTATTTAAATGCACAGGAAGGGGGGAGCAGTGGATGTGAGGG
>NZ_SMME01000619.1:873-1016 GCF_009711465.1 Parendozoicomonas verongulae
GGCCAGGTGTGGTAAATGCTTTTTGGCACCCGTCAAAGTCACAGACAAAGGACCTGTCCCCTGTGTGGATGTATTTGTGTCTGGTGAGATTACTGGATGAGGTGAAAGCCTGACTGCACCCCTCAAAATCACAGACAAAGGGC
>NZ_SMME01000619.1:1026-1101 GCF_009711465.1 Parendozoicomonas verongulae
TCTGTCCCCTGTGTGAACTCTTACCGTGTACATACCATAGAGATCCGCAGGCCTATCATCGCCAGTTCGAACCTG
>NZ_SMME01000619.1:1111-1182 GCF_009711465.1 Parendozoicomonas verongulae
TAAAGGGCCTCTCCCCTGTATGGATGCGCTTGTGCCTGGTAAGGTGACTGGATTGGGTGAAAGACCGGTTG
>NZ_SMME01000619.1:1192-1326 GCF_009711465.1 Parendozoicomonas verongulae
GCCATAGACATCCTCAGGCCAGTTATCGTCAGTTCGAACCTGAGGCTCTCTGTAATGCTCTCGTACCCAGGCATTTAAGTGCGGAAACAGGGAAGGAGTCAGATCTTCCGAAGGAAGGGGGGAGCAGTGGATGT
>NZ_SMME01000619.1:1336-1614 GCF_009711465.1 Parendozoicomonas verongulae
TTGGTGTTGAGACGGTGAGGGTTAATCCGGTTTTTTGTGTTTTCCCCTGACAATACACATGGTGGTGTTCGGCTGTCCTGTCTATGGTACAGGATGTTTTTTCATGGGGATGAATACGTGTGCTGCTCGCAGGGTATAAAGCAATACTGCCTGTCGATATGACATCTAATGGCCGTAACTGAATAATGTAAAGAGATCGACTCTTGTCTTCTGCTGTATAGACGACAGATGCAGACAGACAGATCACAATGCAAAGACTGGTGACAACAAAGTTCAGT
>NZ_SMME01000619.1:1624-2135 GCF_009711465.1 Parendozoicomonas verongulae
GATGTTGTGGCGCCTCTTTCAACGATCAGGTGTTGTGCAGGTGTTGAGGTGGTGAGAGTTAACCCGGTTTTTTGTTTTTTCCCCTGACAGTGCACGAAGTGATGTTCGGTTGTTCTGTCTATGACGCAGGATGTTGTTTATGGGGATGGATATATGTGCTGTCCACAGGAGATATGGCAATGCTGCCTGCTGATATCACATCTAATGGCTGTAACGGAATAATGTGAAGAGATCCACTCTTCTCTTCTGATGCATTGATGGCAGATGCAGACAGACCGATCACTATACAAAGACTGGTGACAACAAAGTTCAGTCTGAAGACCATTCCATTCTTTCCCACAAAAAGAACAAAGAAGATAACAACATAGCTGGCACCCTTTGGTGATGCTGGTGAAAGGGACAGACTGAGTCACTCATCTCCAGCACTGTGATGTATGCGCCGGTGTCTGGCGAGATGGCTGGATTGGGCAAAACGTTTATCGCACCCATCCTGGTCACAGACAAAGGGCTT
>NZ_SMME01000048.1 GCF_009711465.1 Parendozoicomonas verongulae
CACAGACAAAGGGCCTGTCCCTTGTATGGACTCTTAGTGTGTACATATCATAGAAATCCGCAGGCATATCTTTGTCAATTAGAACCTGAAGCTCTCTGTAATGCTCACGTACCCAGGTCTTTAAATGCGGAAACCGGGAAGGAAATAGATTTCTCTCAGGAAGGGAGGAACACTGGATGTGAGGGGGGGCGTCCACATCTGAAGACACCTGACACATGTTTGCCT
>NZ_SMME01000664.1:0-479 GCF_009711465.1 Parendozoicomonas verongulae
CAGCGGCTGGGCGGATTACATCAAGGCTCAGATGACGGCGGTGGGTAACAAACTCGATGAGCTGGCGGCCAACGGCAAGCTGAACGAGCTGGCGACCAATATCTCTGCCACCTTCATAGCCATTGCCGAAAGCCTCAAAGCCTTCTTTGCCAACCTGACTCTGGATGAGGTGGTGAACACCACGACCAGCGGGTTTCAGAAGATCGTCGATACGGCCACCACAGTGATCGCCACCTTTCAGGTATTGGGCAATGGCATCAAGGCCCTGTTCAATAGCCTGTCGGTTGTCGTTAAAGGTGCAGCGACTTTTATTACCGGAGCCATCGCCAAGATAGCCGAGGCGGCAGCGGATATTGTCGGCGCACTGGGTTTTGATGAGCTGGAACAAAAAGCGCGGACTTTCTCTTTGGCAACCGGGGCTGTGATGAATCGCTTTGCTGATGGTGTCACCAAGGATGCCAACAAGGTGAAGGACGCTT
>NZ_SMME01000664.1:717-997 GCF_009711465.1 Parendozoicomonas verongulae
ACTGACCAAGGTCACCGTGACCGAGGTGGACAAGGCCGCCAAGAAGCAAAAGGAACTGAAGAAAGCGGTGAAGGATACCGGCAGTGCCTTGGAGGAAGCCGGGGACTCTGCCGCAGGAGCGAATGACCAGCTGGCCTCCGGTGGAACTATTGCACAGGCTATGGCCGGGCACTGGCAGGGGCTGAAAAACGAGATGGCCGCACTCTCCCCGGCAGCCCTCGAGGCTTACGAAGGCATCAACCAAGTGGGTGAGGCGGATGTACGGACACTGACCAATGAT
>NZ_SMME01000664.1:1366-1994 GCF_009711465.1 Parendozoicomonas verongulae
CGACCTTCTCGACAAGCAGGATATGGATTCCCTGAACCGGGCACTGGAACAGGCCGAGCGTCGTATGGACAGCCTGAAGAACAGCACCCGCTCCACACTGGAAAACCTGCAGGACGAGTTAGACCGGCTGGAGGGCAATACCGATGCCATTGAGAAGCGTCGGTATGAAGCCCGGAAACGGGATCTGGAACGGCAGTTGAAGGACGCCCGCGAGGCTGGTGATGGGGATGCTGTTTCTAACCTTCAACGGGCCTTGGGTCTGAACCGCAGAGTCTTCAGTAAAACCCGTGATCAGCGCAAAGAGAAAGAACGGGAAGAGCGGCGCGAACAAACAAAGCGTACGACACAGACCAAGGAATCACAGAATAGAGCCCCGACCAAAGTTATCCGCCTGGAATACGCCGGTGGCGCTGTGGATGTGAATATTCGCCAGAGTGATCAAGCCAAGCTGCTTCGGGCTTTGAAGATTGCTGGTGGGAGAGCGATATAAATGCAGCTGGATACCCTGACACTGCCGGATAACTTTATCTGGGTGAATGAGTTTGACTGGTCGCCTGTTGCACAAACCATTGAGCGCAGTTTAACGGGGGCGCTGATCGTTTCAGAAAGTCAGAAAAGTTACGGGCGT
>NZ_SMME01000664.1:2004-3245 GCF_009711465.1 Parendozoicomonas verongulae
TATTGTGCTGGGGGATGGTGAGCACAGTTGGTTGACCAGGGCTGAGGTGGAAGCGCTGTATGCCTTGAGTGAACAGCCTGCTCATCTTATGCCTCTGATATTGCCTGGTGGTCGCAGTTTTACTGTGATTTTTGATCGGACCGAAAGCTCGCCTATTGATGCTCAGCCTGTACTGCGCGCAGTAATGCCCTCAAGTGGCCATTATTACGCAGTAGTCATTCACTTGCTGACGATAGACGTTGGCTTATGAGCACTATGCTGACAGTCATCACTGTTAAACAGGTGTGTAGATACCAGGAAGGACTTTTAACTGCTCTCGTAACTCTGCGGTAGGCGGCTGACTGAACGTTGTATTCATAGCAACAGCAACACAATCGTCTGGCTTTGCATCAAGCAGACTAATGTTTTGGCTAAGCAGAATATCTTTGGTCATTTGAAAACCGGAAAGGTAAACACGGGTGCTGGAACCCTCCCTGCGCCTCTGTATAAAGGCCATAGCATCCTGCGAGTCAGGTTTTAGGCCAAGTGCTGTGAGCTGACGGTTCACCAGTGGCTTTCGTTGCTTCGTCGTTCGCAATTGATAGCCCTGTTGTAGAGAAAACTCACTAAATGTTTTTAGGAGTGGCAAGGAGAACCCTTTTCCTCGCTCTTGAAACGCAACCTCCATACCGTGAAAAACCAAATCATTACCATCGCGATAGAAAATTACTCTACCTGTATCTTTTTTGTGAGCAACCTTCCGGTACTTCAGAGAGTACTGCAACCGCTGATCTTCATGCTGTAAATGAAGGCGAACTGACACATTTAACTTTTCATTAGCGGTTTGAAGGGAGCCAATTTGGTATAGCTGGCCTGGGTGCATACCTTCAAAGCCAGAAAATTTGGCCGCATTCCTGTTAGGAATCGATAACATCCAAGCGTCTCTCATTCGTTAAGAAAGATTCTATTAGGGTGTTTTCTCACGAAAAAGATCAACTTAATGGCTAACAGAAGAGACAGAATGGATGGCAATCAATCAGGAAGATATCAAACTGTTTGAGTCCCAACGTCTGACAGACGAAGGGGACGGCGGGGGCCGGGCGACCGGTAACGAGGTGGTCGGCGGACAGGTGAACAACCTGTTTCGGGATATTTCCCGGATCGACCGGACGGTTGGCGATGTGTCCATGCGTAAGGTGTTTGCAGGCGTGAGCACCGATAACGCAGACCCATATCTGGGTGCCCATGCCATCCTGACAGCC
>NZ_SMME01000719.1:0-856 GCF_009711465.1 Parendozoicomonas verongulae
ACAGACAGGGGCACAGCCAGGTTTACTGTAAAGGGAGGGCTCTTAACCCTTAACAATACCAACTTTCGCTGTCTGGGTGAGCAATGTAAGTGGTCAGGGGGGTACAATGACCTGGACGACCACAGGTTGTCTTGCGCTGACGAACGTGTAAATTGCAGTTATGGCTGTGATAAAACCCTGCCTCGCCGGGAGCTCACTCCCCATAAGGAGCAATGCCGAAAGCGCCCTTACAGGGAAGGAAACCTTGAGGCAGATTTTGAAACAGTGACTGAAGCCAAAAAGCTTAAGGCTGAATGTCTGGAAATGGCAGCTAATCAGCCACAAACTCCAGGTAAAATAAAAGAGTTTGCTGATCGCATGATCAGATTCTACCCCCTGGTTCTTGCTGCCGCCTTAAAAGAAACCTCTGAACCAGGTCTGACAACACCTGCAGCCACCACAACAAGTAAAATACTATGTCCTTATCAATGCGGCTATAAAGCCAACAGTCACAAGGAATTTTCTTCTCATTTCTCTGAGTGCCCCTACCAACCAATTTCGTGCCGCCACTGCTCAAAAACAGTGCAGAGAAAAGATATTATTGATCATGAAGAAGAATGTAACCTGCGCCCTGTGAACTGTACTTTTTGTGACGAAGACATGCTATTGGAAAGTATGGCGGAACACTTTGAGTATTGTGACGGTTACCCAGTAAACTGCACTCTGTGCCACAACGCTGTTCCTCGATCAAAACTCTACCGGCATAAGAAATTAGAGTGTCTACAGAGGCTTGTAGACTGTGACCGCTGCTTTGAAACATGCACTGCCACGGAGCTGAACGCACACAAACAGGGTTGTCGCTTTATGCAAAATATGA
>NZ_SMME01000719.1:866-1547 GCF_009711465.1 Parendozoicomonas verongulae
TACGGTTACCCGGTAGACTGCCCTCTGTGCCACTACGCTGTTCCTCGATCAGAACTCTACCGGCATGACAGATTAGAGTGCCCGCAAAGGCTTGTAGACTGTGATCGCTGCTTTGAAAGATTCACTGCCGGAGAGCTGAACGCGCACGAACAGGGTTGTCGCTTTATGCAAAATATGACCCTGCTGGCCAGCTCTGCTAACACTCCCGTCACGCTGGTTCCCCAACCAGGCTCCACTGGCCCCATTTATCAACCAGAGGATTCCCAGAGTGATTCATCCACTATTTATCTAGCCTTGCCTTATAACAAATTTCAGAAATATTTACGTTGCAAAGAAAAGGATAAACATGATCAAACGGCCAACGATCCGTTATTCGCAAGTTACCGGCGTATCCAGTGCCAGTATGCCGGATCACCCAGCGTCACATCCCCCTCTTTCGATTCTTATCATAGGCAATGGCACATAGTAGTTAACCAGCCTCGGGAAACACGAATGCATGCTTTTGTGTGGACTAATATGGACATTCTGGATATGCAAAATCAGAAAGTAGCCCATCTGGTGCAGCCCCATCCTGCTGCGGATAGTGAGGGGGGGGTAAAATTATGCATAAATAGCCACCCTAACCACTCCGATGGGTATCTGAAAGGGGATGGGGGGCAGAAGGCTAACGTACTGTCTCAC
>NZ_SMME01000719.1:1557-7021 GCF_009711465.1 Parendozoicomonas verongulae
CTCTTTCGATCCTTATCATAGGCAATGGCACATAAAAGTTAACCAGCCTCGGGAAACACGAATGTATGGTTTTGTGTGGACTAATATGGACATTCTGGATATACAAAATCAAAAAGTAGCCCACCTGGTGCAGCTCCGTCCTACTGCGGATAGTGAGGGGGGTGTAAAAGTATGCATAAATGCCCACCCTAACCACTCCGATGGGCATCTGAAAGAGGACGGGGGGCAGAAGGCTAACGTACTGTCTCACCAATTTCCCTCTGACCTTATGCTTGTCCGGCTCCAGCACGACAAACAGAAGGGCCTGCCTAACTACGAATAACACAACCCCGGATAGTTGTTAACTGGCCTGATACTTCTCAGCAGTCAGGCGAGCCACCTCAACAATAACGTCAACACTCTTCATGGCAGATTCAACCACCAGATATTCGTGAACACCGTGGAAGTTGTGGCCGCCAGTGAAAATGTTCGGGCAAGGCAACCCCATGAAAGACAGACGCGCACCGTCGGTACCACCACGGATTGGCTTTTCCAGAGGGGTTACGTCGCACTTCACCATGGCTTCACGGGCGATATCAACAACGTGAGGTACCTTGTCGACCTCTTCCTTCATGTTGCGGTAGTTGTCAGTGATCTCAATAACAACACGCTCTTCGCCCAACTGCTTGTTCATGTTCTCGGCAACAGACAGCATCAGCTCTTTGCGCGCTTCGAACTTCTCTTTGTCGTGGTCACGGATGATGTAATCCAGTTCAGCAGTGGTGACAGTGCCGCTGGTACCGTGCAGGTGGATAAAACCTTCGTAACCTTCCGTGTGTTCAGGCACTTCCATAGCTGGCATATCGTTGGCGTAGGTACGGGCCAGAGTCTGGGCGTTGATCAGTGCATTCTTAGCGGTGCCCGGGTGCACACTGCGACCATGGAAAGTCACTTTAGCTCCGGCTGCGTTGAAGTTTTCGCACTCCAGCTCACCTTCTTCACCACCGTCGATGGTATAAGCCCACTGAGCACCGAACTTAGGCACGTCGAAGTGGTTGGCACCACGGCCGATTTCTTCGTCCGGAGTGAAGCCGATAGCGATATCACCATGAGGAATGTCAGGGTTGGCCTGCAGGAATTCGACAGCGGTCAGGATAGCGGCGATACCAGCCTTGTTGTCAGCACCCAGCAGAGTGGTGCCGTCGGTGGTGATCAGCGTTTTGCCGATGTAGTTCTTCAGCTTGGGGAATTCTGCTGGGTCGAGGCTTACGTCAGCATTCAGAGCAATCGCTTCACCGTTGTAGTTCTCAACAATCTGAGGTTTCACATTTGCACCGGATGCGTCCATGGCGGTATCCATGTGAGCAACAAAACCGATAGCAGGAACGTCACCTTCAATGTTGGCAGGCAGCTTGCCCATTACATATCCATTGTCGTCCATGGAAATATCGCTCAGGCCCATGGCCTGCATTTCTTCCTGGATTGCTGCACCAAGGATCTTCTGTTTGGGCGTGCTGGGAACGGTGATGCTGGAGCTGTCGGACTGAGTGTCGAAAGAGACGTAGCGGAGGAAACGATCCAGATATGCCTGTTTCATAGCAAAAACCTGCCAACTTTATGAAGGGAGAAAGCGGGCTAACTTAAAGGTTTTGCAACAGCGTTGCCTTGATCTGAATTAGGGTCTGTTGTGATTTCATGATCAAACTCAGCATTTTCAATTCGCTGACAACCTATATCAATTTTTTTTGATGCTTCCTATTTATACTGTTAGACTCCCTCGCTATGACAGTCGTAATAGCCAAGCCTCAGGATACTCAATCCAACCTTGAACTCACCCAGCTCGCCACTCTTGGCAAGGCTATGGGTGATTCATTGCGTCTGGAGGTTTTACGTTTATTGCGCACGGAATCTCTGGGAGTCCTGGAACTGACCCGCATTCTCGATACTCGGCAGTCTGGCCTTAGCCATCATTTGAAAGTGCTGTCCCGTGCCGGGCTGGTGTCTACCCGTCGTGAAGGAAACTCCATCTTCTATCGCCGCGCCTTACCGCCAATGGATTCTGCTCAGGGACGATTGATTCAATCCTTCTTTGAAGCCATTGATGAAGTACCACTAGCCGTTAAATATCGTGAGCGCTTGCAGGAGATTCGTCAGGCGCGAGCTGAGCAGTCACGGGTGTTCTTTTCCCGCAATATCCAGGCATTTCGCCACCATCAGGAGCTGATTGCCGATCACGATCTGTACTCCCGCACAGTGCTGGAAATGCTGGCTCATGTCGACAGTCTGAACCGTGGCACTGTGCTTGAACTCGGCCCCGGAGAAGGCACATTTTTGCCTCAGCTGTCAGAACAGTTCCAAAGGGTTATCGCTCTCGATAACTCCCGCGACATGCTCGAACAAGCCAGAGCCAAAGCCCATAAAGCCGGTATTACCAATGTCGAATACCGCCTTGGTGAGCTGTCTCTGCTGGCCGACGAAGGCATGTCGGTTGATTGCATTATCGCCAACATGGTTTTACACCATGTTCCCGCACCAGCCGCTATCTTTCGTGAAGCGGCTACGTTATTACGACCCGGCGCAAGTCTGTTTATCAGCGACCTCAGCCGTCACGATCAGGAGTGGGTGAAAGACTCCTGCGGTGATTTATGGCTGGGCTTCAGTACTGACGAACTAAGTGGCTGGGCAAGAGAAGCCGGCCTTGTGGAAGGAGAATCCCAGTATCTTGGGCTTCGCAATGGTTTCCAGATACAGGTTCGGCAATTTTATCGCCAGCGCCGTCGCCAAGAATTACTTGAGGATTAAGAAAATCATGGCTGAATACTCCCTGTTTACTTCAGAGTCTGTCTCTGAAGGACACCCCGATAAAGTCGCAGACCAGATCTCCGATGCCATTCTGGATGCCATCCTGGAAGATGACCCGGAAGCCCGTGTTGCTGTGGAAACCATGGTAAAAACCGGCATGGTTATTGTGGCGGGTGAAGTACGCACCGACACTTACGTTGATATTGAAGACATTGTGCGTGGCGTTGTCACCAGCATCGGTTATGACCACGGCGATCTGGGTTTTGATGGCGAAAGCGTTGCGGTTATTAATGCGATCGGCAAGCAGTCTGTTGATATCGCAATCGGTGTAGATGAAACCGACGACCGCGAACAGGGTGCAGGCGACCAGGGTCTGATGTTTGGTTATGCGACCAACGAAACCGACTCCATGATGCCAGCACCTGTTCACTACTCCCACAAGCTGGTTCAACGTCAGGCCGAACTGCGCAAGAACAAAACCCTGCCATGGCTGCGCCCAGACGCGAAGAGCCAGGTGACTATGCGTTATGGCAGCGATGGCAAGCCTGTTGCTGTTGATGCGGTTGTACTGTCTACCCAGCACGATCCAAGCATCAGCCTGGAGCAACTGCGTAAAGACGTTCTGGAAGAAGTGATTAAGCCTGTTCTGCCAGCAGAATGGCTGCACGAAGGCACCCAGTACCATATTAATCCAACCGGCAACTTCGTTATCGGTGGCCCGGTGGGCGACTGCGGTCTGACTGGCCGTAAGATTATCGTTGATACCTATGGTGGTATGGCCCGTCACGGTGGCGGTGCTTTCTCCGGTAAGGACCCTTCCAAGGTTGATCGTTCCGCCGCTTACGCAGGCCGTTACGTTGCCAAGAACATTGTGGCGGCTGGTCTGGCCGACCGTTGCGAGATTCAGGTGTCTTACGCAATTGGTGTTGCCGAGCCAACGTCCATCAGTGTGAACACTTTCAGCACAGGCAAGATTGCCGACGAGAAGATTGTTGAGCTGGTGCGCGAGCACTTTGATCTGCGCCCTAAAGGCCTGATCGCCATGCTGGACCTCAAGCGTCCCATTTACCAGGCTACTGCCGCTTATGGTCACTTTGGCCGTGACGACGAGAACTTCACCTGGGAGCACACCGACAAAGCTGCCATCCTGCGTGAACAGGCTGGTATCTAATTCGATCCGCTTGAAAAGTACATAAAAAAACGGAGCCAGCTGGTTCCGTTTTTTTATGACAAAACAGTAATTATTCTGCTTCGATCTGGAACTCCTGATCAGTCAGGAGACTGTTGATAGACGTTCGAGTATCCAGGTATTTCTTGAGTTTCTCGTACCCATCTTCTGGGAGGGCGAGTTTCAACTTTTTACCTTTCCATTCCGCTTTACCAGTGGCAATCAGAAGAGCGATAGCTTCTGTGCTCCACTTGCCATGGGTACCGGCGAACTGTGGCGTGTCGTAACCTGAACCTTGGGCGAAAGGTGTTTTGTGACTCTGACCAAAACACTGGCCAATCAGGTCCGCTTCCTGACCATCAGGCAGGCCATAAGTTGAGATGAACACACCCCATCCACCAGGTTGCCCCCCGCTGTTCACAAGGGATACTGAGAAGTAACCATCAAAGTCTTCACTCTTGCCACACACAGTCTTGCGCTCCAGCACCTTCACCTTCAAGGAGATAAAGCGTGCACCGGAATTTACATCATCAATACTGCCCGTAACAATGGGGTAGTGCTTGAATGTGTTCCCATCAATTGCAGGGTGAACACGTCCACCTACAGCAAACGCATCCGCACTCAGCATACCCACTGCCGAGGCAGCATCAGGATCAGTAACCTGCTTGTCTTTCCAACCTTCGTTTTCTGCACCGACAGGTGGCAGCAGGTTGTAGGCGTGAACAAAAGCTTTACCAAGCTTCTCTGTATAGGAACCTTTGGTAAACCTTCTTGCATCTGGGTTGCTGAAGTTCTTGATGCCAATTTTATTGATGAAAGCCTCGTCAAAGAGAGTTCCCTTTTCATACTTTGACTCTGTATCACTGTTTGCAGTGTCATCACGATCCTTACCCTCACTATCTTGGGCATTAGGATCAACGTCTTCTTCAACTTCAACAGTAACGTCATCATCCATATCGAAGTCTTTCTTGAACTCATCTCGATAGTCTTCAAACTTCTTTCGTATTTCCTCATTCTGAGGAGGAATGGTGCCATCATTGTTGGTAGTTGAAACAGCCATTGGAGGATTAGGAGCTTCCTTTTGAGGAGCTTCCTTTTGAGGAGCTTCCTTTTGTTGGGTTGCTGACTTAGGTGCCTGTTTGGGCGTATTTGCTGTTGTAACTTTTCGGCGCTTTTCAGCAGCAACAATCATTTGCTGAAGCTTCTCTTTTTTAGGGAGGCCTGCATAGGTCGCACCACTGAAAGAAAGTGCTGCCAACACCACCAGCAGCAGTAGTACACCTGTGATTGTGCCAGCCAGACTCCCTGATTTGATAGTTTCCATTCCTTTCCTCCTGTCAATCGGTATGGGATAGATGGGTTCATAGACCGCAAGGACATCCGGTGCCCACAATCGTAATGTGCGGCTAGTCGCTATGGTCTGGAGGTATGACCAATAGAGAGGACAAACATTCACATCTATGCCCAGAACAACAACCGTTTTGTCAGAAGGACTTGCAAAATGCTATATCAATA
>NZ_SMME01000864.1:0-24261 GCF_009711465.1 Parendozoicomonas verongulae
GGCCGGTTCACCTGTGTCGTAGAAGTCCATCACAATCATATTATGGAAGCGCAGCATAGGGTTGATCGACAGCCGTGCAGAGTGGAGGGCCAGGTGTTTATTGTTTTTGTATTCATTGAAGAAGCGCTTTTCGTAATCGCTGACTTTCACTAACTCTGATCGTTTGAGCAGCATGTGATTTGGTACAACCCGCAGAGTGACTTCCGTGATAATGCCCACTAAACCATAGGTTCCAATAACGGCGTGGAAGAGGTCTGGGTTCTCGGTGCGACTGGCCGTCATCCAGCGCCCATCGGTCAGCAGTACTTTCACACTTTCCACCGTACTGGAAACCGGGTTCCAGTGCAGATCCTGCCCGTGGGCATTAACTTCCAGCGAAGCACCAATAGAAAAGTCGCTGTACGACTGTATGGCTGCAATCGCTAAACCGAACGGGGCCAGATGCTCCTGCAGGCGTTTCCAGGTCATACCGCTTTGTACAGAGATGAGGTTCCTCTCGATATCCAGATTGATAAGTTGGTTCATCTCCCGCGTATTGATCTGGATAACGCTGTTGGTGCAGGCCTGGTTACCCTGACTGTAGCTTTCACTCTGAAGGGTGATTTTCACATTCTTCCTTCTCGCTTCATTGATGATCATTTCCAGTTCGCGGGGGTGGTCGGGAGATTTTGTTTGAAAATGGGTGCACTGTTTGGCGCTGGCAAACGTAAGAGGAGTAAGAGCTAATACAAACAGTGGGGCAATAACAGTGGTGATGCGAAACATAACGGCTTTCTCCATCGATCCATATTTGGAGTGCTCTTGTTTTTTTGCAGTTCCCGTATGGTTAGTAGGTCTGTTTGGCTTGTCAGTGACGGTTGGATCAGAAATTAGCGGTTTGCTTTTGGAACCTCATGTTGTTTAATGAGGAGGCAGTAAAAAACTCAGTGGCATGTGCTTTAGCCAGATTGGTAACCAGATTTCGAGAAGCAGGAACTCCTGTGAAGTGTTTGGTACAGGCAGTGTAAGATCCTTTCCTTCTCTCAGGGAAAGAATAACTGAGCTTATAAACTGTTTCTGTTGCCTGATATTGGGTGCGGATGAAGTCTGTTTGATGTTAAGCGTGTAGCGAAACCTGAAGCGTCGGGTGTCGTGTAAGCCTGTTCCCCCACAGCAGAGCCCTCTGCGAATCTCTCGTCTCTCGTATTTGGGCGTCTCTCATTTTTGGCTTTGTCACTTTTGGTCATGCAAAACAGCCCGGTTTTGACTACCTTTTTGTCAGTGCCGGGGAATAATAAAAATAAGCACTGTCCAACGTATGCCGTACGCCTGTGGGTAGCTGTAATCCCCTGAATGTTGTTGCGTTTAATCGTGTTGCGATAGAGCTACCGTCAGAGGATGGATGTGAATGAGGCTGCAAGCGAGAAGACTTGTCATGCTTCTGACCGGCCTGACGACCTCCCCTGCCCTGTGGGCCGAGTGGGCGTTCAATATGCCGGAAGGGGTCACGGATCTCAGTCGTTCAATTTATGATCTGCACATGACGATCTTCTGGATCACCGTGGTTATCGGTGTTCTGGTGTTTGGCGTGATGTTCTGGTCAGTCATCTTTCACCGCAAGTCGCGGGGAGCGAAAGCATCTGAGTTCCACGAAAGCACACTGGTTGAGATTCTCTGGACCAGTATTCCTTTTGCCATTCTGGTTGTGATGGCGATCCCTGCCACCAAAACCCTGATTGAGGTGTACGACGCAGATAATGCAGATATCGACATCAAGGTCACCGGTTACCAGTGGAAGTGGCAGTATGAATATCTTGGGGAAGATGTCAGCTTCTTCAGTAATCTCTCAACGCCACGGGATGAGATCAGCAACGCTCGTCCGAAAAACCCTAATTATCTTTTGGAGGTGGATGAACCACTGGTGGTTCCCATTGGTAAAAAGATCCGCTTCCTCGTCACCGGTGCCGATGTTATCCACTCCTGGTGGGTGCCTGAGCTGGCGGTGAAAAAAGATGCGATTCCCGGCTTTATCAATGAATCCTGGGCCAAGATCAACAAGCCCGGCATCTACCGTGGTCAGTGTGCTGAACTCTGCGGCAAGGATCACGGTTTTATGCCCGTTGTCGTAGATGCCCGCACGCAGGAGGATTACGAGAGCTGGCTGCAGGAAAAACGTGAAGAAGCCGCGAAGATTCGTGAGCTGACCCAGAAGGACTGGACCATGAGTGAACTCATGGCCAAGGGTGAAGAGGTATACAACAAAGTGTGTGTAGCCTGTCACCAGCTTAACGGCCAGGGGCTGCCGCCCATGTTCCCAGCGCTGAAAGGTGCTGAGATGGCGGTTAAGAGAGAGATGATTGATGACCACATCAACATCGTTCTCTACGGTAAGAAAGGCACCGCGATGCAGGCCTTCAAGGATCAGCTGAGTGAAGTGGATATTGCCGCTGTTGTGACCTATGAGCGTAATGCCTGGGGGAATAACACCGGAGAAATGATCACGCCGAAAGACATTCTCGACTACAAGAAAGATGGCAAATACACCGGACGCCATTCGCAAGAGAATGCAAAGGAGGCCAAGTAATGAGTGACCACCATCACGGGCCTGAAAAAGGCCTTATGCGCTGGGTGCTGACCACCAACCATAAAGACATCGGCTCGATGTATATGTGGTTCAGCTTTGCCATGTTTCTGCTGGGCGGCTCCATGGCCATGGTGATTCGCGCCGAACTGTTCCAGCCCGGTCTGCAGATTGTAGAACCGAACTTCTTTAACCAGATGACTACCATGCATGGTCTTATTATGGTGTTTGGTGCAGTTATGCCAGCCTTTGTAGGTTTGGCAAACTGGATGATTCCCATGATGATCGGTGCGCCGGATATGGCACTGCCACGGATGAATAACTGGAGTTTCTGGATTCTTCCGTTTGCGTTCGCACTGATGGTGAGCACGCTGTTTATGGAAGGCGGCGGCCCCAACTTCGGTTGGACCTTCTATGCGCCTTTGTCCACAGATTATGCGCCTCCTTCTACCACATTCTTCATCTTTGCTGTTCATATGATGGGTGTGTCGTCCATCATGGGTGCGATCAACGTCATAGCCACCATCCTGAACCTTCGGGCTCCGGGAATGACGTTGATGAAAATGCCGCTGTTTGTATGGACGTGGCTGATCACCGCTTACCTGCTGATTGCGGTTATGCCGGTACTGGCGGGTGCAGTGACCATGATGCTGATGGATATCCACTTTGGCACAGCATTCTTTAACGCAGGCGGTGGTGGTGACCCTGTGCTGTTCCAGCACGTGTTCTGGTTCTTCGGGCATCCTGAGGTGTACATCATGATTCTGCCTGCGTTCGGAATTGTGTCTGCCATCATACCGGCCTTTTCTCGCAAACCCCTGTTTGGTTACACCTCTATGGTTTACGCGGTGGCGAGTATCGCCTTCCTGTCGTTTATCGTGTGGGCGCACCACATGTTTACGGTGGGCATTCCGCTGGTGGGTGAAATCTTCTTTATGTACGCCACCATGCTGATTGCGGTGCCAACGGGTGTGAAGGTGTTTAACTGGATCGCCACCATGTTCCGAGGCTCTCTGAGCTTTGAAACCCCTATGCTGTTCTCTGTAGCGTTTGTGGTGCTGTTCACCATCGGCGGTTTCTCCGGTTTGATGCTCTCCATTGCACCGGCTGACTTCCAGTATCACGACACCTATTTTGTGGTCGCCCACTTCCACTATGTTCTGGTGCCAGGAGCAATTTTCGCAATTTTTGCCGGAACCTATTACTGGCTGCCGAAGTGGACCGGCCACATGTACGACACTGCTCTCTCCAAGGTACATTTCTGGATGTCATTTATCGGTATGAACCTGACATTCTTCCCTATGCACTTTGTGGGGCTGGCTGGCATGCCGCGCCGGATTCCCGATTACAACATGCAGTTCGCTGACTTCAATATGATCTCCAGTATTGGTGGCTTCATGTTTGGTGTAACCCAGCTGCTGTTCCTGTTTATCGTGATCAAGTGTGTGAGAGGTGGTGAAAAAGCAGAAGCCAAGCCTTGGGAGGGAGCTCACGGATTGGAGTGGATGGTGCCTTCACCGGCGCCGTATCACACCTTCACGACTCCACCGGATGTGAAGTAAGGGGCGGCAAGGGAGACGATTATGCAGCTGGACCCGGCACAAAAGACGATTCTCAAGGCAACGGCAACAGCGGTTGGCATGTTTGCCTTTGTCTTCGTGGTGATGGTTCCGCTGTATAACGTGCTGTGTAAGGTGACGGGCTTGAATGGAAAGACCGACCCGAATCCTTATAAGGCCGTTCCTGCTGCGGTGGATACGTCCAGAACAATTACCGTGCAGTTTCTGGCGACCAACAACAAAGGGATGCACTGGGATTTCAAACCCAGTACCCACAAAGTTGAAGTACATCCTGGTGAGATCGGTTCGCTGACGTTCTACGTTCGCAACCCGTCTGGCAAGGATATGGTGGGGCAGGCTATTCCCAGTGTGTCTCCTTTTGAAGCTACAGACTATCTGCATAAAACAGAGTGTTTCTGCTTTACCTCTCAGCCTCTGCTGGCCCATGAGGAGAAGTACATGCCACTGAAGATTATCGTGGATCAGGATCTGCCCAAGCATATTAAAAAGCTGACGCTGTCGTACACCCTGTTCGATATTACCGATATGAATAAGAAGAGGACTGCCGGGCTGCAGTAATGCTTTAGCAAATAGCCCCGTTCGCTATTGAATAAAAGTCTCCGGAGACAAACGATGGCAAATGAAAACCAGGGAGCAGGTGCCGACGAAGGCACTTATTACGTACCGGCGCAAAGTAAATGGCCCATAGTTGCAACGGTTGGCCTGTTCCTGACGCTGGTTGGCGCAGGGATGATGATGAACAGCATGAGCGCCCAGACCAGTGATGCAACAGGGCACTACGTGTTCTTTGCTGGCTCGCTGATTATGGCGTGGATGCTGTTTGGCTGGTTCGGGGATGTGATTCGTGAATCCCGTGCTGGTTTGTACAGTGCTCAGATGGATCGTAGTTTCCGCTGGGGTATGGGGTGGTTCATCTTCTCGGAAGTGATGTTTTTCGCCGCCTTCTTCGGCACGTTGTTCTTTATCCGCTTTTTCGCAGTGCCCTGGCTGGGAGGTGAAGGCGATAAGGGTGTGAGCCAGATGCTCTGGCCCGGGTTTGAAGCCCAATGGCCGTTGATGACGAACCCTGACCCGGAAGCCTTTCCCGGCCCAAGAGAACTGGTAAACCCATGGACGCTGCCACTGATCAATACCATTTTGCTGGTGACCTCCAGCGTCACCTGTACCAAGGCGCACCATGCTCTGGTGGCGGATAACCGCAGCAGCACTAAAACATGGCTGATGCTCACTCTGATTCTGGGTTTCGTGTTCCTGGTGGTGCAGGGGTATGAGTATTACCACGCGTATCACGAGCTGGGATTAACTCTGAACTCAGGCATCTACGGTTCAACCTTCTTTATGCTGACCGGTTTTCATGGGGCGCACGTAACCCTTGGAGCGATCATGCTGACGATCATGTATATCCGCATTGCGAAGGGCCACTTCACAGCCAGGAATCACTTCGGTTTTGAAGCGGCAGCCTGGTATTGGCACTTTGTCGATGTGGTCTGGATCGGGTTATTCCTGTTTGTGTATATCTTGTGACAAGTGATACAGCGTCTTAAAGCCAGGGCGCTGATATATCGAGCTGGCCGCTGAGTTTGCCGTACAGCACCAGCCCAAGAATAAGGCCCGCCATAAGTACGCGGGATGTGAGTGACCAGACAAGGCGGGGAGAGCCACTTTTATCCTTCATCAGCCCGACGAAAGCATTCACAAGGCTGGCAATCATGGCAATAAGAAGGACGACGATGGCAACTTTGATCCACATAAGGCTCTCCGCTTTTACTGTAATGCTCAAGGCTGTTTTTGTTGTTTGATACCAGCTTACTCTGTCGTTTAGGTAAAGGGAAAGGAAGCTGGGAACTTATAGAAACTAGAATAAAAAGCCCGGAAACGGATGAAGTTTGATGTATCGAGTCCGCATAGTTTTATTGGTAATGCTCTTCCTGCCTGTTCTCATTGGGCTGGGTTTCTGGCAGCTTGAACGGTATCACGTCAAGCAGGATCTGGAAGATCAGTATGAAGCCCGCAGAACGGGAAACTACACTGTTGCCGATCTGAAAGGGCTGTACGACCCGCTCTACTTCCAGTTGACTCTCACAGGCCGGTTCGATAACTCCCATAACTTCTATCTGGATAATCGGACGTATCAGGGGCGGGTTGGTTTCCATATCCTTACGCCATTTGTCACAGATAAAGGGGATACTGTGATTGTGGATCGTGGCTGGATTGCAGGAATACCTGATCGCAGCCGTTTACCCGAGGTGCCAGAGGTCTCGGGGCTGGTTACCATCAGAGGACAAAGCTGGCTGCCAGCCGGTGAAGCTTTTCTGTTGGAAGACGATGTGTGGACTGAGAGTTGGCCAAAGGTGATTCAGGCTATTGATCAGGAACGAATGATCGATGCTTTAAATGTGAAGGCTGAGCCATGGCTACTGGTTCAGGGCCATGATCAGCCCGGCAGTCTACAGAAAAATTTTCACCTTACCAATATGCCACCTTCCCGGCATTTTGGTTATGCCATTCAGTGGTTTTCAATGGCAGCCGTTTTGGTGCTGTTGGGGCTCTGGGCACTTCGAAAAAATAACAACAATAAAAACGCAGTGACACAGGAGTAATTGTGATGGTTGAAGCAGGGACAAAACCAGCAGCATCAGGCAAAGCTTCCGGTCGATGGGAGTTGTACATGATTTTTCTCATCCCGTTTGGTGGTGTAGCTTTGGCTGCGTGGATGTATTTTGGTGGGCAATTTCTTCCCGAGGGACGTAATCATAAAGGCAACCTGCTTTCCCCCACGTTAACACTGGAAGCTTTTCAGGCGGCTAATCTCAATGCCGATGTGCTGGATGGTAAGTGGGGTATTCTGGTGGTGGCGGATGGTGAGTGCGGTGAAACCTGCAAAAACTCCCTTTATCTCACCCGTCAGGCCCATATTGCCCTGAACCGTAATTCTACTCGCATGTCCCGCTTCCTGGTTTCTGACACAGCCCCACAGCCAGAGCTGCAAACCTTTATTGATGCGGAACACGACGGGTTAACGGTTGTGAAGGGCGCCATGCCTTCTCTCTCCCATGGTTCAGAAGGCAGCGTGCGTATATTCCTGACCGACCCGTTGGGCAACGTCATGCTCTGGTATAACGAAGAGCACACTGGAAAACAGATTCTGAAAGATATGGAAAAACTGCTGAAGACCAGCCGCATTGGGTAAGGGGGGGCTGTATGACAAATCGTAAACCCGGATTCTGGTTAGCAGCATTTGCCACTCTTCTTGCGGTGGTTGTGGTGGGTTTGGGGGCCTGGACTCGTCTGGTTCATGCGGGGTTGGGGTGTCCTGACTGGCCCGGCTGCTATGGCTTTCTTACAGTTCCTGAAACTGCCCGTGAAATCAGCATCGCAGAAGCCCGTTTCCCCGATGCTCCGGTTGAGGTGGAAAAAGGCTGGCCGGAAATGATTCACCGTTATGTGGCTGGTTCACTGCTGTTGCTGGTGTTGGGCATTGCTGTGAGTGCGGTATGCAACCGCAAAGAAGAAGGTCAGCCGGTAAAACTACCGCTGTTTATACTGGGGCTGATTATTCTGCAGGCCGCCTTTGGAATGTGGACTGTGACATTAAAGCTCTGGCCGCAGGTTGTTACAGCACATCTGTTGGGAGGCTTTGCGACATTGAGCCTTTTAGCTTTGCTTACCCTGAGGCTCTCGGGGAGTTGGCAGAAGGTGCGAAGTTTTTCGGAGTCTCTGTTCCAGCCTGATAAACTGGCAATTGCCGCACTGTTAGTGGTCATTGGTCAGATAACTCTGGGAGGCTGGACCAGCTCCAACTATGCTGCACTGGCCTGCCCGGATTTACCAACCTGTCAGGGGCAATACCTGCCACATATGGATTTTGTGGAAGGTTTTGATATCACGCAGTCTATCGGCCCGAACTATCTGGGGGGGCAGATGGACAACGATGCTCGTGTAGCCATTCATATGGCCCACCGTATCGGCGCTATTCTTACGACGCTGTTAGTAGGGTTTCTGGCACTGGGAGGTTTGCTGCGAGGGGCTGAAGGTCTGAAGCCGATGTACGTCTTTGTTTTGGGTGCCCTGGTATTGCAGGTTTGTCTCGGGCTGAGCAATATAATTTTTTACCTGCCTCTTTCTGTTGCGGTTGCTCATAACCTTGGAGGTGCTTTACTACTTGTGTCCATTATGATGCTGAATTACCGATTGCGCCTGGAACGAGCTTAGGCCCTGTTCAGCCTCTCGAGTCACCGTACGGAAAAAATAATAAAAAGAAGGATTGAAGGTGTAGGGTTATGGGAATAACAAGAGCCAATGATACAAGCGCTCCAGACTCTGCTGACTGGCAGGATTATCTGGAGCTGTGCAAACCCAAAGTGGTTGCCTTGATGATACTGACGGTTGTCATCGGTATGTGTCTGGCAACACCGGGCTGGGTGCCTCTGGATATACTGTTTTTCGGCAACCTTGGTATTGCCCTGTGCGCGGGTTCTGCAGCGGTGATTAATCATGTGGTGGATCGTCGTATCGATACAGTCATGGCACGTACCATGAAGCGCCCCGTTGCTACAGGTAAGGTTGAGCCATTAAACGCCCTGATTTTCGCCTTGATAATTGGTGTGGCGGGCATGACTATTTTGCTGGCGCTGGTGAACTCGCTGACGGCCTGGCTGACTCTGGCTTCACTGTTGGGGTACGCTGTCGTTTACACCCTGTTTCTCAAGCGGGCGACGCCCCAGAATATTGTGATTGGCGGCATTGCCGGTGCTGCCCCTCCCCTTTTAGGCTGGACATCGGTGACTGGCGAATTCCATGGCAATGCCCTTCTACTGGTGCTGATTATCTTTGCCTGGACACCTCCTCATTTCTGGGCGCTGGCTATTCACCGTAAAGAAGAATATGCCAAGGCAGACATTCCCATGCTGCCGGTCACCCATGGTGAGGCTTATACCAAACTGCATATTCTGCTCTACACCGTTGTCCTGCTTTTGGTGAGTCTGATGCCATGGATGACCGGGATGAGTGGCATGATCTATCTGATGGGGGCAACGGCTTTGGGCTTACGTTTCCTGTATTGGGCTGTAGCGCTGTTGCGTGAATCCCGCCCCCATGCAGCGATTAAAACATTCCGCTATTCCATTACCTATTTGATGTTTCTGTTTGTGGTTTTGCTGGCAGACCACTATCTCTATCTGGGTTGAAAACAATAACGAGTTAAGGGTTATGCAAATGGATTCAGGTGTACGCAAAACGGTTTTCTTTCTAGTGTTGGCGGTTGCGGTTGTTGTTGCTCTGACCTTTAACAAGTTCAACGGCAAACCTGCGCTGGATACGGAGGCCCTTCGGGAACAAGGTGTCGTCTGGTACGAAACGCCCCGCACCTTCGTTTTCAATCCCCTTTCAGAAGCTGGCGGAGAGACGTTTACCAAGGACGATCTGCAAGACAACTGGACGCTGATGTATTTTGGTTTCACCTATTGCCCGGATATTTGCCCGGCCACGCTGGCCAATATGGCGCAAATGATGAAGGAGCTGAGAGCGATCAATTCGCAGGTGGCTGAAAAGGTCAATGTAGTACTGATAAGTGTTGATCCTGCTCGGGATACACCGGATAAACTGGCATCTTATGTAGACTTTTTTGATGAGTCTTTTACTGGTGTGACGGGAGATGATGCCAATCTGAAGGCCCTTTCACAACAGTTGAATGTCGCTTATGCGATTGTAGGAGATACCGAGACCGACGACTACCTTGTGGAACACAGTGCTCAGGTTGTGCTGGTGAATCCACGGGGAGATTATCAGGGCTTCCTGCGTCCGCCGTTCAAGCCTAAAGAGCTGGCAGACGCCATGGTGAAAATAGATCAGGCCTTCTAATTTACGTCAACAGGATTGTCAGAGTTGGCCATTAACCAATGGAGTGCCCTGTGAGACTCTTTCTGGAGATTGCAGGGTTTTTCAAAATGACTCCAATAGTTTCCCGCCAAAACATTTGTCTGAATAACAAAGCTGCTCATTACTTCTCCCTGGAGAGTAAAGGTGGCTTCTCTCAGCCGATTCATATGTATCATGCCAATGCCTACCCTTTCGGCACCTACCGGTGTTTTCTGGAGGAAGTACAGGGGCATGTTTTTGGTTTGGCTCACAGGGGGACATGGGACGGTGCCGGGCTCCCTGGAAAAGATATGCACTGGCATCACTACGCGGATGACCTGATAGCCTTTCTTGATCAAAAAAATACAGGGCCGGTTGTTGGCATAGGGCACTCCCTTGGAGCTGTGGCCACTACCTTTGCGGCTGCACGAAGGCCTGACCTGTTTTCTGCTCTGGTGCTGATTGACCCTGTCTTTATTCCTACATCGGTATGGCTGGCTTTTCGAGGGGGCCAGAAAATCACCTCCCGGGTAAACCCCATGGCTGTCATCGCAGATCGTCGCCCTAACCAATGGCAGAGCCGTGAAGAGGCTATGGCATTTCATCAGCCTAAAAAAGCCTTTGCAGCTTTTACGCCTCAGGCTATGTCGGACTTTGGCGAGTTTGGTATTGCCGAGAATGACGATGGTTTTGGTTTGGCCTACCCGCGAGAGTGGGAAGCTCACAATTATCGCAATATTCCCTATGTATGGCCTGCCATCAAAGCCTTGAAAATGCCTGTGTTGGGGATTCGGGGAGAAACCAGCGATGTACTGCATCCGCTCGTTATGAAAAAGTGGAAATGGCTTCAACCCAACCATCAACTGATAGAGCTGAAAGACGCCGGGCACATGGTTCCACAGGAATCCCCTGGTGACTGTTCCGAGGTAATAAACCGGTTTCTTCGCATCTTGTGATCTCCCCTTTCTTGCCGATATTCACGGTATTCACTCTTTCAGGAATGAACACTGTGAAGATCTCTCTCTCGAATATTTCCAGCAAGCTGTGGGATTTACCCGCAAAATTTTTCCCAGGGCGTGTTGGGCAATTTCTTAAATCAGCATGTTTGCGTGTCGTGCAAGTATGTATACCTGAGAGGTATCTGCCCCTGTCACTCAAGCCGGGGTATCAGAAAAAATGGACGGATTACGATATCTCCGGAGCCAAGGGAAACCTTGTGAGCATTCGGGAGGATAATATTCAAAGTTATTTTAACCATCTGCTGAAGGCGATTGAGGAAAAGGAAGGCCTCCTTCGGCAGGGGCAGGGGCAGGATATAGCCCCCCAGCCAGACAGTTTGAAGCAATGCCATCCGGATGAGTTGCAGCGAATTTTCAAGGAAGATGCCCGCCAAGGGGGAGCTTTGATGATACACCTTCTTCAGGCACACACTAAAGAAATGAAAAATATCTGGGATGCATTCCCGGCCAGCCAGCGTACGACCTTGTTAGGAGATTACTGCATGTTGGTTGATAGTATGGATGCCCCTCAACTTCATGCCTTGATGGATCACGATGCCCGCAGTGGGGGCTACCTGTTTATTGCACTTGCTGAGACTCACCCTATGAGCCTTGGGCAGCGTCTCAAGGACTTTGATGGGGAAGAACTGTACTCTCTGATGAAAGCCTATAACAAGGCTACAGCCGTCAGAACCCCGAATCAGGGACGAGCTGTATTACGAATGCTACATGCTCATTTACCCGGTGGTATTGCGATAAACAGAGATGGCCATATGACGGCTTTTGATTATATGCAGATATCCATGGACTTTTGCGGCCAGAACCTTCAGCCAGAAACACTGGCTGCAATGCTACAGGAAAAATATGAACTGAGTGACCTCTCGGTTGGAGATCTGGCCTCTATTCCCAGTGCTGTCATTTTAACCGATCTTACCTTCCAATTAAGTGAAGCCCGCAGTGAGGGTGAGTCACCACAATGGTATAACCGATGGCTTGAAAAGAAAGAGGAGCTGCTTTCCGGTATGCCGTCATCAGCGCTTCTAAGCCCGGAGATGCCTGAGCAGCACAATGCCTACGCGATCAATATTGCGGCTCTTATGGAGACTGCCAAAAACAGTGGTGACGGTGATTTGAAGGCAGCCACTCATGCTCTGGATAACATGCTTTGCATGGGCCTGCCGGTACATAATCTCAAGCATGAAGCCGATGATAAAGCCATTTCGGTTGGAGATGGCGACCTGTATAGAGAGCTGGATAATATAAGTCTCGGGGACATCGCTGTGCTGGGGGGGAAAGACCGGGAAGCCAGCATGAAACTTCTAAAGGATCTGGGTTGGAAGCCTCTGCAGCGCAGTGGCGATGAAACCAGAAAAGCACTCATTGTCCGGGAGTTTCTGGGAGAATTCTTTTCTGATTACCTCTGCTAACAGTAGGGCTGATACCAGGGCAAAACATGATTATTCTTTGATCAACCCCAACACTTGTTCAGGATAACAGCCCGATCCAGCGCCACCAGCTCATGGCAAACAGCACAAAAAGCATAAGACTTGCGGCAGTGAGTTGAATACCGATGCGTGCGAAGGTTTTGGTATCAAAGCTGCCAGTGGAATAAGCCAACATATTTTGCGGAGCATTTACTGGCAGGATCATGCCAAAGCTGATGGCAAACAGTTGCAGCAGGACCAGTGAAGCACCATTAACCTTCATGCTCTCCGGCAGGCTATCAGCCAGTGCCAGGAAGATGGGTATCAGGGTCACGGTGAGACTCATGGCGCTGGCAAAGCCAAGGTGCAGGATGGTAGTGAACAGCGTCATGACAAGAATCAGCAGCACCAGTGACATGGACTGCAGATCCAGGGAGGAAAAAAAGACCTCAGCCAGCCAGCCAGCTGCTCCAGTACTGACCAGCTGCTGCCCGAGACTGATGCTGACTCCAAACATGACAATGACGCCCCAGGGCAGGCGCTTTTCCACGTCTTTCCAGCCCTCAAAAACACCAATACCCGGCAGCAGAAGGCACACGCTCATACTCAGCATGGAGGCCGGTACCGAAACATGGTGCACAATGCCTTCCATGATCCAAAGCATCAACAACAGGCCTGTATAGGTGGCCAGACGCTTCTGCGCTGGCTCCCATTCAGGCTGCGCCTGGTAGAGAGTAGTGTCGCCATGATGCCCATTGAGGTCATGACCAGATATTGCACGACGCAGGATGAAAAACAGTATTATGGTCATCAGTAGCGACCAGGGGGCGGCATAGAGCAGCCATCGGCCCCAGGTTATGCTGAAGCCACTGTGCTCGGCCATAAGCTCCAGTCCGGCGACATTGTGAACGGACGCAGTCATTATCCCGACATTCCACACTGTGCTGACCTGGGCTGCACCAATCATCAGAATTGCCGCCAGACGGCTTTTATCACTTAGCCCGAGAGTACTGATCACGCCGGTCAGGATAGGCACCTGGACAGCTGTTCGGCCGGTAGGGGATGGTATCAGGAAGGCCAGCACCACGCCGATAGAGAGGCACCCGGCCAGAATGGCGCTGGTGTCGGGCCTGACCCGGGACAGGATAGCCAAGGCAATGCGCCGGTCCAGGCCTGTCGCCTGCATGGCTGCTGCCATGACCAAGGCTCCGGAGATCATCACTATTCCTGTGGATGAAAAACCTTTCATGGCCAACCCTATAGCCTTGTTTGTGCCGAGAACAGCCCCTGTTTCACTGTCAGGGACCAGACCAAGCAGTAATGTCATCAGACCGACAATCAGCAGCGCGCTGATGGGGTAAGCAAGGGCTTCTGTGATCCAGAGCAATACGGCCATCGCCAGAATGGCCAGTACGATCTGCCCGGCGGACGAAAGCCCGGGCATCGGCAGAGAGAGAATAAGCAGAAGCAGACACAGGGAGGCAGGGAGGGCAAGTTTGCCCATCCAGACTTTTCGTGGACTGGTGTTTTCCATTGACATCGACACCGGTTCTTACACTAAAAAGTAATCCGGCTAAGTATTTGTCAAAATAACGGTATGTCCATTAAAGGCTGGATGAACAGCTTCGATGTTAAACCAGGCGTCTGAGATTCAGACACACCTTACTCCTCAATCGTGCCCTGAAGCTCTGGAACCGTTACGGTAATAACCCCCACCGAGGGTGACGATGCAACCTCTTCTATCTCAACGGTCATGGTTTCCCGTCGAGGTCTGGAGGTGGGTTTTTGAGCCTCTCGAACCGCATCAAGAATAAACCCTGCTTCCGGATAGTCCGGAAGCACCTTTAATGCCCGCACAGCCAACAGCTTGGCTCTGTCGTATTTTTGCTGGATGAATGCCTTTTGCCCCAATGCAACTAGCTGCTGTGCCACTTGTTCGCGGTATGTGCCGATTGCCGGGCTATGGGGAGAAATGAGCTCCAGTCGTTGAATCTTTTCCAAAGCGTTATGGCCGGTTGGTCGAGTCAGGCGGTTGGCGGCAATGTCTGCTTCAATGCCTGCAACGACTGGCCCAGTGGGTGTGTGCAGGCTTGTTTTGACGGGCTGTGGCGCTGTCTGGCATCCCGTGAGAAGCAGCAGCGCCAGTGCAGGCAAAAACAAAAATTGTTTCATCATTCTTTTTGGATAAGGCTTGTTGGTATAAATCGTTTAGGAAATCTGACGTCTCTGATTTGTACCCGTCAGTGCCGATACTGACATAACCAGCAAAAACAGAGCTGCGCTACAGACTACCACGGAAGGCCCGGTTGGCGTATCCCATTTCAGGGATGCCCACATGCCACCGGTCACCGACAACATACCCATCACACTGGCCCCAATTGCCATCTGCTCGGGAGAACGGGCAATGCGTTGAGCTGTGGCGGCGGGAATAATCAGCAGTGAGGTGATCAACAGCACACCTACAATCTTCATGGCCACGGCAATCACCAGTGCAATCAGCAGCATGAGAATCAGGCGCATACGCTCAACAGGTACGCCCTCTACCTGAGCCAGCTCTTCGTGAACAGTAATGGAGATAAACTGTGACCAGAAACGCGCCAGCAAAAGCAACACACAGGCTCCGCCACCGTAAATCCAGAACAGGTCTGTCTGGCTGACAGCCAGCAGATCACCGAACAGGTACGCCATCATATCCACCCGCACCGCTCCCAACAGGCTGACAACCACAAGGCCAAGGCTCAGGGCGCTGTGGGCGAGAATACCCAGCAGGGTGTCGGTAGCCATCATGCGTTTTTGCTGGAGCCATACCAGCAACAGCGACAACACAATACAGCCCACCATAACGGCGACCTGTACATTCACATTTAACAGAAACCCGAAAGCCACCCCCAGCAGTGCCGAGTGGGACAGGGTTTCGCCGAAGTAAGCCATGCGCCGCCACACAACAAAGGTGCCGAGCGGGCCAGCCACAAGGGCTACCCCTAAGCCTGCGAGCAGGGGGTAAAGAAATAAAGACATCATGATGGAGAGTTCGGTGTTGCTTTTGAATTGTGTTCGTGGGACGGATGATTGCAGTTGTGACGATGGCTATAAACCGCCAGTTCATCGGACTCCACGCCAAACAGGCGCAGATAAGCCGGATGCTGACTCACCTGACTGGGGTGGCCGGAACAGCAGATGTGATTGTTCAGGCAGATTACGTTATCTGTGGCAGCCATCACCAGATGCAGGTCGTGGGAAACCATCAGAACACCACAGCCGTATTCATCCCGCAGCTCGGCAATCAGGTGATAAAGGTCCCTCTGGCCAGCCACATCCACACCCTGCACCGGTTCATCCAGCACAAGAAGGTTTGGTTTGCGTAACAATGCACGGGACAGTAGTACACGCTGCGTTTCACCACCAGACAGGCTTTGAACCGGGCTGTGGATAATATGTTCAACTTTCGTGCGAACCAGAGCTTGGCGAATCTCGCGCTTACTTGCTCCAGCCAATCCTAAAAAGCGCTCCACACTTAATGGCATAGACGGATCAATCTGCAGTTTCTGGGGCATATAGCCAATGCGGAGATTGTGGTGAACCTTTCGATTCCCCGCCGCTGTTTCAAGCAGGCCAAGCACAATACGTACAAGGGTGGTTTTGCCAGCCCCGTTGGGGCCAATCAGCGTGACAATCTCGCCCTTGTTCAACTGCAGGGAGACATTTTCAAGAACGGTGCGCTCCTGAAAGATGACCCGCACATTGTCCAGTGACAGTAAAGCCTCAGGCATCAGCTTTCTCCAGCTGGCAGGCGGGACACAGGCCTGTCAGTTCAACCAGAGCACCGCGGGTTTGAAAGCCGGTGCTGTCTGCAAGATCCTGGATCGGGAGCAGACTGGCTTCGCCGCCCACTTCATGGGCCAGCTCACGGGTTGTGCGGCACTTTTCACAGATCAGGAAAATACCGACATGGGGAGTATCCGGGCAGCTGCAGCCAATAAATGCATTAAGAGATGCAATGCGGTGAACCAGCCCTTGTTCCTGCAGGAAATCGAGGGCGCGGTATACAGTTGGCGGAGCGGCTGGGCGATCCTGCCCCTTAGACAGCATGGCCAGCACATCATAGGCGCCAACAGGCTTGTGGCTGTGCCATACCAGCTCAAGAACCTGTTTGCGCAAGGCTGTCAGGCGCTGCCCTCTGGCGTAGCAGATTTCAGCAGCCCGCTCCAGGGCCGCGTGAATACAGGTGTCGTGGTCGTGGTTTGTATATTCGATTCTTGTGGTCACACAGAGTGCTCGCGGTACTTGCAAAGATATAATATAACATCCAGAGCGGGGCAGATCGAAGGATGACTCCCGGAGCCGGTTTCCCTGGGTCAGGGAAGGATTAAAGATGCTGAGGTTGCGGTGCGTAACTTCAGCATATCCCTGAACTCATCAGGGTTTTTAAAGTGGCGGATAATCTCGTTCTCACTATCCTGCTCTTCTTCGGGGTGGATGTAGGTGATGATGCGGGAAATCCAGAAGCGCAGACAGGCCAGCCGGTGCATCAGGTGCCAGCAGCGGTGTTCGCCATCGGTGAATGGACGCACTTTGTTGTAAGCCAGCAGGAAAGCATCAGTTCTGGCGGTGTCCAGCTCCAGGGAACCGGGTTTGCGGCACCAGTCATTCACCGTAACCGCCACATCATATAGCAGCCAGCCTCTGCAGGACTGAAAAAAGTCGATAATAGCGGTGATCTTCTCCCCTTCAAACAGTACATTGTCGACAAAAAGATCGGCATGAATCAGCCCCCTGGGGAGGTCAGACTCTGCCGCTAATCCAGCGGTGATCTCCTGCCACTGACTGGCCTGCAGTTTAGCTTCAGTTTTGGTGATTAAAGGTGCGAGGCGTTGAATCTGTGTGCTGATCCAGTCCATGCCCCGCAGGTCATCCTGGGATATAGATGCTTCTGTGCCGGCGACATGAATGCGGGCCAGATTTTCTCCGATAGCCCGGCATTGCTCAATGGTGAGATCGGCTGGGTCCACATGGTGCCCCGACAGGCAGGGCTGCAGCATGCAGGGTTTGCCTTTGATCTCTCGCAGGGGCTGGTCATCCTTGCCATGAACAGGTGCGGGAACGGGTAAACCAGTATCTGCCAGCAGCTCCATAAACCGGATAAAGAACGGCAGTCTCCCCTTGGGCACGTACTCGAAAATGGTGAGTACGAAGTACTGCTCACCTTTTTCAGGGTGCAGGGTGTCCACAAAGTAGTTTGTGTTCTCAACGCCCCCTGTAATGCCCTTCCAGCTTATTAGCTCTCCTTCATCGTAGAGGGACAGAAAACTGCGAAAATCCTTATTGGAGAGTTGTGTGTAAACTGCCATTGTTGTTAACCCGACTCTTAATTGTTCTTGGTCTTGTTGTCTTACCATTCAAAGATTCGCCAGCTGGGAATCAGCATCTGAGGGCGGTTGGCGCGCCTGAAGTTGCCGTTTCTGTCCACGGCCACCAGGTAGTAAGGCTTGCCCACTTTGGGAATCACCTTAATAGAATAGAGAACACCGTTTACCCGGTACTCGTGAATGGTTCTTTCCTTGCCGGGGCGGATCACAATATCTGTGCCTTCAGGAAGGTTTTGCAGGGCATCGGGGTCAAAGCTTGGATCGTTTGCGGGTGTGTTGCTGTCGGCCTCCTGCTTCTGCGGCTGGATGCTTTTTACACCGGGAATGGCTGCGACCGGAGGCCTGGCGTTCTCGTCCGCATCGCTGTTAGGGGAAAGCGTGCTGCAGCCTGTCAGTGCAATGGAGCCTGTCAGCAGAAAAGACGCTGCAAAGACCTTGGTCAGTCTGTTCATAAATATTTCTCATTCATGTACTTGGCGCTGCTAGAATAGCCCGAACTGGTTGCCGCCCGCGGCCATTCTACCTTTATCTGTTGCGGGATAGCACCGGCTAAATCACTGAAATTCTAGATGCAGGGAAGACAATGTCCGATCACCACGACACAGCGGATCAAAAGCCTCTGGTACTCGTAGATGGCTCATCCTATCTCTATCGTGCCTTCCATGCGTTACCACCCCTTACCAACTCCAGGGGGATGCCTACAGGGGCGGTCAAAGGGGTAGTGGGAATGCTGCGACGGCTGCAGGCTGACTATGCGGGCAGCACCGTTGTGGTGATTTTTGATGCCAAGGGCAAAACCTTCCGTGATGATATTTATCCCGAATACAAGGCCCAGCGCCCACCTATGCCGGATGATCTGCGCTGTCAGGTAGAGCCCCTCTACGAAATTATTCGTGCCACAAGTATGCCCATGCTGGTAATTGAAGGTGTAGAAGCGGATGACGTGATCGGTACGCTGGCCACCCGAGCCACGGAGGCAGGCCGTAACACCGTGGTCTCCACCGGTGATAAAGACCTTGCCCAGCTGGTAAACGAGCATGTAACGCTGGTGAACACTATGTCCAACTACGTGATGGACATCCCCGGTGTGCACGAGAAGTTCGGCATTGGCCCTGAGCTGATTATCGACTTCCTCGCCCTGATGGGAGACAAAGTGGATAACATTCCCGGCGTTCCCGGCGTGGGCAATAAAACAGCACTGGCACTGTTGCAGGGGCTGGGAAGTCTGGACACGATTTACGCCAATCTCGACAAAGTGGCCGAGCTGGGCTTCCGTGGTTCCAAAACCATGGGCAAAAAGCTCGAAGCCAACAAGGAGCAGGCTTACCTCTCCTACGAGCTGGCCACTATTCGTACTGATCTGGACTTAGGCTGCAAGCTGGAAGACCTTGTTCCCGGCGAAGAGCAAAAAGACAAACTGCTGAAATATTTTGAAGAGCTGGAATTTCGTGGCTGGGTGAAGGAGCTGAAAGAGGGTGCGCCTTCTGTCCCTGCTAAGAAACCATTGCCTTCTACTGTAGCGGTTGCTGCTGAAGCTTCTGATGAGATCGAAATCCCCGCAGCTGTAGAAACCCACTACGAAACTGTTCTTGAACAGGCACAGTTTGATATATGGCTGGAGCAGCTGAAAAACGCCGAGCTGTTCGCCTTCGATACCGAAACTACAAGCCTCGACTACATGGAGGCAGAAATTGTCGGTGTGTCCTTTGCCGTAGAAGCAGGCAAGGCGGCTTATGTGCCACTGGCCCACGATTATCTGGATGCGCCTGTACAGCTGGATAGAACAGCTGTGCTGGAAGCTCTGAAACCCTTGCTGGAAGACGACAGCTGCAAGAAGGTTGGGCAAAACCTCAAATACGACCGCAGCGTTTTAGCTCGCTATGATATCGACCTGAAAGGTATCGCCTTCGATACCATGCTGGAGTCCTACGTTCTGGATTCCACCGGCACCCGCCATGATATGGACAGTCTCGCCAAAAAGTACCTCGGCGTAGAAACCATCCATTTTGAGGATATTGCTGGCAAAGGTGCCAAGCAGCTCACCTTCAATCAGATTGCATTGGAACAGGCTGGCCCTTACGCAGCAGAGGATGCCGATATCACCCTGCGTCTGCACCAGACCCTGTGGCCTCAGCTGGAAAAAAATCCCAGGCTGGTGGATGTATTCAAGGATATTGAGCTGCCGCTGGTACCAATCCTGTCCCGTATTGAGCGTAATGGGGCGCTGGTGGACGCTGGTCGTTTAGGTGTCCAGAGTCAGGAAATCGCCGAACGCCTGCACGAACTGCAGGAACTGGCGTGGAGCGAAGCTGGTGAAGAGTTCAACCTTTCTTCCCCCAAGCAGCTTCAGGCTTTGCTGTTCGATAAGCTCGGCCTGCCGGTTATCAAGAAAACCCCCAAAGGTCAGCCATCTACAGCAGAAGAAGTGCTGGTGGAGCTGGCACGCAGCTATAAGCTGCCCAAGCTGATTCTGGAACATCGCAGCCTGAGCAAGCTTAAGTCCACGTACACGGACAAACTGCCCCAGATGATTAAGCCCGCCACTGGCCGTGTACACACGTCTTACCATCAGGCGGTTACGGCTACTGGACGTTTGTCGTCGTCTGATCCAAACCTGCAGAACATTCCTGTGCGTTCCGGTGAAGGTCGTCGGATTCGTCAGGCGTTTGTTGCCCGCCCCGGTTATAAACTAGTGGCTGCGGATTACTCCCAGATTGAACTGCGTATCATGGCGCACCTTTCTGGTGATAAAGGTTTGCTGACAGCCTTTGCGGAAGGTCTGGATGTTCACAGAGCAACAGCGGCAGAAGTGTTTGATGTGGCGCTGGAGGATGTGACTGCGGATCAACGACGCAGTGCCAAGGCGATTAACTTTGGTCTGATTTATGGCATGTCAGCTTTCGGCCTCGCCAAGCAGTTGGAAATTCCCCGTGGCGATGCCCAGAAGTATGTAGAGCTGTACTTTGCCCGTTACCCCGGCGTGCAAAAATACATGGATGAAACCCGTGCCCTGGCCCACGAGCAAGGCTATGTGGAAACACTGGCGGGTCGCAGGCTGCATCTCCCCGAAATCAATGCCCGGAACAAAATGCGCCAGCAGGCCGCAGAGCGTACGGCCATCAATGCTCCTATGCAGGGCACAGCTGCAGACATCATCAAGGCTGCCATGATTGCTGTGGACAGCTGGCTACAGGATGATTCATACGACGCGCGTGTGATTATGCAGGTACACGATGAACTGGTTTTGGAAGTGAAAGAAGAGCAGCTGGATGATGTTGTAGCTGGCTTGAAAGAGTGCATGTCCGCTGCTGCCACACTGGATGTTCCGCTGGTTGTTGATGCTGGCATTGGTGATAACTGGGATGAAGCGCACTAATCTGCGGATCTGTTAGCCCAACAAAAGCCCCGTTTTCGGGGCTTTTCACTATACTTCAGCCCCCACCGCTGAAGGAGTAGTGAAATGTTGGGTTTACGCTTTGCAAGGCATCACTGGCTGCTTTTTCATATATGTCTGCTGGTGCTGTTTTCTATTTTGTTTTTGTCGACAGCAACAAACAGCTCTCCGCTTTATCCTCCCCTCAAAAATCGGATGTCAACATATACGCCAGAGTTAGAGTACTTTTGTGGAGATGGCATGTGTGGAGAAAATGCCATTCTGAACAGTCTCCCTTTTCATAAGCGTTATGAGTTTGTGGATCATGCCTGGACGGTACAGGACTCTCTGTCGCGGCTGGGGAAAGAGGAATCACTGGGGATAGTTTCCCTCATGCTAATGTTGCTGGCTGGGCAGGGTATTGTGAACACTGTGGGAGATTACAGCCGGCCTCTTGTGTCTCTGGGGCTGCAGACAGTTGTTGACTACGCACTTTCCCATCACAAAGCAGATTTCCTGCTTCGATCTGGAACGAATGCAGTTAACTATTTCCTTGCCGGGGATCACTGGGGCTGGCGGCAGCTGTTATGGTTCTCGGCGGGGCATTCATCCCTGTTGAATGTGCACTGGCGAGATTTACGAGCACAGCTTCACCCTCTGTATGACGGCCAGCGGCGCATTCACTTTACCTCTGAAACTCTTGATCTGCTTTTTGCGTTAACTCTGGAGATTTCCGGCAGTGGTGGGCGTAAAAGCGGACAACTGATTATTCGCATTGATCAGTTCCAAAGCCTTCCTGATACATCGCAGGCTTTGGGAAACAAGCTCGAGTACAGTTGGCTTGAGCTTTTTCAGGCTTGCCGCCAGAACGAAATAACCTCTATTAGTATTCGTCCAGCGCCCAATCGGCATAGGATGATCGTACAGTTCTGGTGGCATGAGCGGCTGTTATCAGAGAACGATGTGCAGTTAGAGCTGACGGAGGGGGTCATTGGTGAACCTGTCTGGCTTACGGACTGGCTTATTCAAAGGGAATGGCCAGAAGGTTGGCAGATTGGTTTTGAGCCACTTATTCTTCCGCTGACAGATTCGGTGCTGGACGCCATCACAAACAAGATCCTTCAAGGGCTGAATAATGAAGTGGTCCCTGTGGTACCCGTATCCGGGGGCGTCGCTCCTGAAGGGCGCATGGCGGTTTTCTCAACCGGAGACTGGGGCTATTTGCTGGTGGATCGCAATCAGACCAAGGACGTAGAGCTGCCGGAGATGTGGCTGAATACATCGGAAAGTTACAGCGAAGATATTAAGCTTTCACTGGCTCAGCTGGAGGCTCATCGCATTCCCGGCAGGGAGCGTGGGCGTGCTGGCCTGGGGTTTGAAGCGCTGAGGAGTTTCGTTGCCAGGGGCATTATTGCTATGGCTCTGGAGTCAGGCTTTTTCCGGTCCAGCCGCTAAAAACGGCTTGATCGAAACTTTTTATCTGGCTGGAAGTCTTGGTATTTCTGGAGTTTTGAGAATATTGCGACGATAAGCGAAAAAAGTTTCAAAAAAAATGAACTTTTTCCTAACAACGTGGTCAGAGTATATGAGCGCTGAGATTTTCCCTTTATGTGTGTGGAGGGGCTCAGTGATCGAAACTCCTTGTGTGTGTTGTGTGTTGTTTTCGGGGAAGTGTGTGCCCCGTGAACTCACGAAAAAACTTAACTCCGGTATCATTCCCCCAATGATGCCGGAGTTTTTTTTATGGCATCAAGTTGGTGCACCTTGCTATAAGGATATAGCTTTATTACATAAAAAAAGGCCATGCACATACGCAAAAAACATCTATATTTCGGTCTCTTTTTACGTGTCGCAATGTAAATATGAAGTGCTTTCTCTGTTTTCCACCAGCACTATTATTTGTTTGGGTAAACCTTGTTGTTGCAGGCGTTACATTTCCAGTTAATGATGTTACCCCAGCTACACAGAAGTTACCGGTCTATAACGCCAGCGACAGACACGAAGGTTTTGCGAGAGCCTACAATGCAATTCCTGCCAGTATTAAAGAAGCAAGAAGCCTGAGTGGTGAGTGCTTTGTCAGACCAAAAGCTGACGAGTGTGCCTGTGATTTTGCATCCAGTATCATTTCAGCCTTTCGTGATCACCGTCCTGTTGAGATTACACCTGATGCTGTGTGGATGATGATCCTTCAGAGTTTTTCTGCTCACATCAATAAAAACGCCGAGGAATTTCGGGACATGTTTGTAAGCCATGAGGGCAGGAAAACTCTATGTGTAGAGTGCGATACCGACTCATATCCTGAGGGTGATCATCATATGTCCGAGCTGTTTTGTAAGCAAATTTCAAAAAATATAAAAGATAAAACTTTGGTTAGTCTGCTGAGTAAGCCGTTTTCAACAAGCTCACAAGACGATCTGACATCCTTTCAGTTTGCCATTATGGGCTCGGTTCAGGAATTTTTTACTTTCAAATGTTATCCGTGTTCTGGTATTCCGTATATAACTCTGCAGGGGACTGTTGACGATTGGAAGGACTTACGTGATCGTTTTTTACACTTGAAAAGTTATGATCTAAATGACTGGCATGATGTGCTGGATCCTGTTCTGAAAAAATTTGAAGAGACGGCAGGCCTGCAACCAGAAGAGGTTGACAAGGTATTCTGGCAAGGGATGGTTAAGTACTTTGATCGATACAAGGGTAGTGGTCCCCCTTCGGGGAGTATTAACGGATGGATTGTTAATTTTTACAAAGACATACGGCCTGATTTCTATGCTACCGGGAACTTATCGGACTCCAAGGCTTTTGAGGGTAGAGCGGTTGGTTTGGATTTCCTCCCATTTTCAAGAGTAAAGATACCTGTTACGTTCGTGACGAAAATCAGACATGAAGAACATGAAGAACATTATGAAGAACTTCATGAAGAACATGTTGTTATTACGGGGATCATGGGAGCGCAACAATCTCCAGACTCTTTGGCTCTAAAACCCATTGTTGGTTGGATGAGGGGTAAACTCAAACAAGAATAGGTAGAGGGTTTATCATTTGCGGAATCATTCCCTTTTGGGCAGCCAACTGTCTAAGTACCCGGACCATTGCTTTCGCAT
>NZ_SMME01000864.1:24551-64323 GCF_009711465.1 Parendozoicomonas verongulae
AGCGGCTGCACACGGGTAGTTTTCTATGAGTTATGGCTGCTATATCAGCCATGCCCTTAATAAGGGTACTTACTCGCTATAATGTTCCCCTTCTGGGGAAGTATTGCCATATGGCTCGAATTCCTGGCACAGCCAAGTATCCAGATGGGCAGCCAGCTCATCGACACCGGACTTATTCAGCGACGAAAATAGCTGGATGGAGATCAGGTCTTCATGGCCTTTAAGTTGGTTGCGCAGCTTCTGCATGGCCGCTTTGGCCGCGCCGAATTTCAGCTTGTCGCTTTTGGTCAGCAGAATGTGAAGAGGCATACCGCTGGATACAGACCAGTCGATCATAGTCTGGTCGAATTCCTTCAGCGGATGACGTATATCAACCAACAAGACAACGCCCACGAGACATTCGCGCTGCTCCAGGTAAGCACCTAAATGTTTCTGCCACTCCAGCTTCATCTTCTCTGGAACCTTGGCATAGCCGTAGCCGGGCAGGTCGACCAGACGGTGCTCTTCATCCACCTCAAAGAAGTTGAGGAGTTGGGTGCGACCAGGCGTTTTACTGGTTCGGGCCAACTTGTTGGAGCCTGTGAGAGCGTTCAGAGCGCTGGACTTACCGGCATTGGAGCGACCGGCAAAGGCAACCTCCCTGGCGGTAGGCGGCGGACACTGGTCCAGTCGCGCGGCGCTGATCATAAAACTGGTTGCGCGATAGTTGAGGGAGGGGGTGGTTTCAGGCATTAAAAAGCTCTTTTCTCAGTGTTTTCTGGCGTTTATCGGAACAGCCGAGTTCAGATTTACAGAGTGCATAGTATATAATGACCCCGCCTTAGTGCGAGCTTGTCTAAATTGGCAAGCCACAGAAAAATAAAAAGTGCATGCAAATAAAGCAAAAATGCCAGTCTGATGAGGCACTTATGAAGATAATGACCAGAATGGCCTTTTTCCTGGGGGTTCTTATCACAGCCCAGGCCGGGATGGCGCAAAAAGCACCGGAACAGATTTACCAGACTTCTTGCAAAATTTGCCATGATACAGGTGTTGCCAATGCTCCACGCAAAGGTAATGCTGAAGATTGGAAGCCAAGGTTGAGCAAGGGCATGGATACTCTTGTTACAAATATAAAAAACGGCATGGGCGCCATGCCACCCAAGGGTATGTGCATGGATTGCAGTGATAACGATTACATTGCGGTCATAAGATACATGTCCAGCTCGCAATAAGTTGTTTGTGGGAACAGCTGAGCTGAACAGGGCAAATCGGATAAAAAATAACCGGAGCCGGGTTGTGTTGATGAAAAAGTTAATTATTTGTGTGTTGGTGACATTGGGGTGGACTGGCTACGCTGCGGCTTCCGGGGATGCTGCTGCAGGTAAAGATAAAACCGCTGTATGCGCAGCCTGTCATGGGGCAACCGGTGTCAGCATTGCTCCGAATTTCCCAAGCCTTGCGGGGCAGGGAGCGGGTTATCTGATCAAGCAGATGGAAGATATCAAGAGCGGCGAGCGGAAAGTTGTTGAGATGACAGGCATGGTTGAGAATCTCTCTGACCAGGATATTGCCGATATCGCAGCCTTTTATGCCAGCCAGGACGCTCCCCTTGGTATTGCCAAAGAGTCTTCCGTCAAGATCGGTCAACGCCTGTATTATGGTGGTGATGTTGAGAAGGGAATTCCTGGTTGTACCGCGTGTCACTCTCCCACCGGCCAGGGCAACTCTTTAGCCCGGTTCCCGGCTCTGGCCGGTCAGCAGCCGGATTACATTGCCAAGCAGTTACGTGACTTCCGTGAAGGTGATCGTGTGAATGATGGCGACACCCGCATTATGCGCGATATCGCCGAGAAGCTCAGCAACAAGCAGATTGATGCTTTGAGCAGCTATATCAGCGGTCTGCGCTAATTATCTTCTGGCGAGGCTCAGATGAGCCTCGCTAATCACTTGCCTTTCATCACCATCTGTCCTTCTGACTTGCTGTTTTCCTGCTAATTTAAAATAACGAAAACTTTTTGTGTCGTGCGTTTGTGGGGGAAAATATGGGAAAACTGCTGTCTGGACTTTTTCTGGCTCTGATTACTCTGTCTGTTTCTGCTGCGCCAGCAGGGTATCGTGAAGGTGTGGATTTTAAGCAGCTTAAACAGTCTCTCCCCGTTGTCGTAACACCTGATAAAATCGAGATAGACACTGTTTTCTGGTACGGCTGCTCCCATTGTTTTGATCTGGCCAGAATGCAGGAAAACTGGAAAGAAAAGCTGGGTACGGACGTGGATACCTCTGACGTTCCAGTGATATTCGGTAAGCCCTGGCAGGCCCATGCACAATTGTTTTATGCTCTGGAAGATTTAAAACTGCTGGATAAAGCGCACTTTGCTGTTTTCGATGCTGTTCAAAAGCAGGGTCGGCGGTTGGATAATGAAAAAGATATGGCCGCATTTCTCAAAGAACGGTACGGTGTGAATGAAGCGGACTTTGAACGTGCCTATGACTCTTTCGGCGTTCGGAACCAGACACAAAAAGCCAGCGCCATTACTCGTGGCGCACAGCTCACCGGAGTGCCGGCCATTATTGTGAATAATCGTTACCTTGTGGATCCAGCTATGGCTGGAGGTCTGGAAAATATGCTCAAGGTGACCGAGTATCTGATTGAGAAAATCAGAGCAGAAAAAGAAGCAGCAGGTAAAGCGGAGAAGCTAGAGAAGGCAGTCTCTACCGTTTCAGTACCAGCTGACGGATGATAAAGATGATTAAAATGCAGGCTCCGGCAAAAGGCCGGGCCAAGGTCTAGTAATTTATGCCGTTAAAAACGGTTCAGGGTTTTCTAACCCGGCAGTTCCTTGAGCGCAGTTACACCCATGGTCGTGGCTTTACTCGTGAACATGTGGCTACCTCCCTACTGCATAGCGACGAAGAGAGAACCACAGAATTGCAAACTCTTCGTCTGTTGAGTTTCAATATTCAGGTGGGCATCAGTACCGGGCAGTACAAGCACTATGTGACTCGCAGCTGGCAGCATGTGCTGCCTTCCTCGGCTCGCCAGAAAAACCTTGATCGGATCGCCCACCTTGTACACGATTATGATCTGGTTGCTCTGCAGGAAGCCGATGGCGGGAGCCTGCGCAGTGGCTTTATTAACCAGATTGAATACCTCGCACACCGTGGTCACTTCCCATGGTGGTATCAGCAACTCAATCGTAATCTTGGTCATATCGCCAAACACAGTAATGGTGTACTCATCCGTTGCCTTCCTGAGCAACTTGAAGATCATAAACTTCCAGGGTTTATTCCCGGGCGGGGAGCGATTGCTCTTGAGTTAGGAGAGAAAAATCCCATTCTGGTGGTGGTGATGCACCTTGCTCTGAGCCGTCACGGGCGGGATGTCCAGCTCTCCTACATTCGTAAGCTGATGGATAACTTCGAACATGTGGTGCTTATGGGGGATATGAATGCTCACGCAGGACAACTGCTGGGGGATTCTCCTTTAACCGGTGCCGGTTTGCACAGTGCTTCGATGGATGTGCACACCTTCCCGAGCTGGAAGCCCAGCAAGTCCCTTGACCATATATTGCTGAGCTCCAGCCTGAGAGCGAAATCCTTTTCTGTTCTGAACTTCCCGCAGTCAGACCATCTGCCGGTGGCCGTGGAAATCAATCTGCCTGCGGGAGTGAGCATTCAGAAGAGGTGTTCTACGAACAAAAGTGTTCTAACAGCTCATTAAGGAACAGGCTGCCGCGCTCTGTGGGCTGAATGCGTTCAGGGTCACTGACCAACAGCCCCATAGAGCGAAGATTTTCGAGTGTTTCTTTCTGTTTCTCCAAAGACAGGCCGGTTCGTTGCTGATAAAGCTCTGCATTTACGCCACTGTGCAGACGCAGGGCATTCATCATAAATTCCAGTGGCAGCTCATCGGGTTGCAGAATTCTTTCTCCCGCCAGAAATGCTTTTTCTGAGTTGAGATAATCGCCAGGCAAGCGTGTTTTCCAGTTCCTGCGAATCAGGCCAGAGTTCAGGTCTGTCATCTTGCCATGGGCACCCGCACCAATACCGATAAAATCACCAAACTGCCAGTAGTTCAGATTATGGTGGGACTGCTTACCCGTCCGCCCATAAGCAGAAATTTCATACTGCTTATAACCATGGCTAGCAAGAAATGCCTGCCCTTTCTCCTGAATATTCCAGAGAGTATCATCCTCAGGTAGCGCAGGCGGTTTGCTCCAGAATACGGTGTTGGGCTCGATGGTGAGCTGGTACCAGGAGATATGCTCAGGCTTGAGGGCTGCGGCTGTGGCAAGATCTTCCATAGCCATAGCTTCGGTCTGCTCTGGCAGGCCGTGCATCAGGTCGAGATTGATATTGTCAAAGCCCGCAGCTCGAGCCATAGCCATGGCTTTTTGCGCTTCATGACCAGAATGAATACGGCCGAGGGCTTTCAGACAGCTATCGTGAAAACTCTGCACACCAATAGAGAGGCGGTTAATGCCCGCTTTGCGGAAACCATTAAAGCGTTCCTGCTCAAAAGTACCCGGGTTTGCCTCCATGGTGATTTCCATGTTGGGGCTGAATGACAGCTGTTCTTTAAGCCCGGCAAATAATTGCTTGTAGGACTCCGGGCTCAGCAGGCTCGGTGTTCCCCCACCAATAAAAATACTGTGCAGTGCCCTGCCCTGAATTGCACCGGTTTCCTGTTTGAGATCATCGAGCAGTGCCTGAATATATTCCTGTTCAGGAAGTTCTCCAGCACTGTTCTGGGATTTATCCGCCTGATGAGAGTTAAAGTCGCAATAAGGGCACTTGCGAATACACCAGGGCACATGGATATAAAGACTCAGGGGCGGCAGTTGCAGCCCCTGAGGTTGATGAATGTTGATTGGTTGGATCACTGAATTGAAAGTCACTGAGCTTAGAGCCTGCCCTTCTTGTTCAAAGCGGCCATCAGCAGTTTCAGTGCCTTGGCACGGTGGCTCAGTTGGTTTTTCTGTTCAGGCTTTAACTCTGCAGACGCACACTGAGTTTCCGGTACGAAGAACGCAGGGTCGTAACCGAAACCGTTATCGCCACGGGTTTCCTCCAGAATATGTCCGTCCCAGGATCCCTGACAGATCAGCGGTGTTGGGTCATCGGCGTGACGCAGGAAAACCAGCACACACTGAAAGCGGGCCGTGCGCTTTTCGGCAGGGACACCCTTCATTTCGTTCAGCAGCTTCTCAATGTTATCGCTGTCGGACGCGTCTTCACCGGCAAAGCGTGCGGAGTAAATGCCCGGTGCACCCTTGAGATAATCCACCTCAAGACCAGAATCGTCAGCAATGGCTGGTAAGCCGGAGATACGGGAGGCATGGCGAGCTTTGAGAATGGCGTTTTCCACAAAGGTCAGACCGGTTTCTTCGACGTTGCCGGTGTTGAAGTCGCTTTGTGGGCGCACTGTCATATTGAGGGGAGCCAGCATCTCCTGAAACTCCGCAAGCTTTCCACGGTTGCCAGTGGCGATAACAATTTCGGACATTCTTCTCACTCATCCTTATAAAACTTCTGGCTGAACGTCACTGTCTCTTTCATTTGGCTACCCTCGGGCTGCACGGTGATGGTGAAGTGTAGCAATTCGTCGTGGGTGAATTTGAAAGACGACAGGTAATACATGGCGTCTCCCTCATCAACCAGCCAGGTGTTCAGGTTCTTTTTCTGCGCCATCAGGTTGGCCGATTCCACCACAACATCTGCCTTCACTGGTTTGCCGTTTTTGAGTACGGAGGTGTTGATCAGGCCGAGGGTGGGAGAACGCTCTATACCATAAGCTTTGGCGACATTCGGGAGTAGGAACGTACTGTTAAAGGCGTTGTAATGAACTACGTAATCGCCGAACAGCTGCTCTGTGGCTTTGGCTGCAGTGCTCAATAACAAAGGTGAAAGCGCAAGGCTGGCACACAGGAAAAGGCGTAAAAACTTCATAATTCTCCCCCGTTATCTCAGCTTTGGTCTGAGATGGTAAATGGCAACTTCCCCAAACAGGTTAGGGATTATCTGGCCCAAAGTGTTGCGGTGGTGCTGTTGATCGGTCACCAGACGGTTCACGATATCCAGCTTTTTGTTATGGCACAGTGCTTCAAAATCTTTGAAGGTACAGAAGTGGATATTGGGTGTGTCATACCAGGAATAAGGCATAAATTCAGAAACAGGCATTCGCCCCCTCAGGGACAGGTATAAACGACAGCGCCAGTGCCCGAAGTTGGGGAAGGTGACAATGCACTCTTTACCTACCCGCAACATTTCATCGAGCACTTTGTCTGGATTGCGCAGGGCTTGCAGGGCAGAGGTCATCACCACAGTATCGAAACTCTTATCTGCAAAATTATGCAAACCTTCGTCGATATCCTGCTCAATCACATTCACCCGTCGTTTAATACACTTAAGGATGTTAGCTTCATTAATTTCCAGTCCGTAGCCTTTAATATTTTTGTTTCGCTGGAGTTGTTGCAAAAGCTCCCCGTCACCACAGGCTAGATCAAGGATATGGCTGTCGGGAGTGATCCACTGGCTGATGACTTTAAAATCCCTTCTCATTGTTCTGCACTCCCTGGCTCGCACTCATTCGCAATATGGCTCATCCAGGCTCCCAGCGCCTCGGTGTAACGAGGAATGTCCATCAGGAAGGCGTCGTGCCCTTGAGGCGCATCAATCTTCAGATAGCTGACTTCTTTTCGTGCCATGTGCAGAGCGTTTACTATTTCCTCGGAGCGTTCGGGGCTGAAACGCCAGTCGGTGGTAAACGACACCACGAAGAAGCGCGCTGTCGTGTGAGACAGAGCTTTGACAAGATTATTATCAAAGCGGCTGGCCGGGTCGTAATAGTCCAGTGCTCGTGTCATCAGCAGGTAGGTGTTGGCATCAAACCGTTTGCTGAATGATTCCCCCTGATAACGCAGATAGCTTTCTACCTGAAACTCAATACCAAAATCGAAATTAAAGTGAGTGTCACGCATCTCACGGCCAAACTTCTCTTTCATGGCATCGTCGGAAAGGTATGTGATATGCCCCACCATACGTGCCAGACCAAGACCGGCCGCAGGTAGCGTATCGGCTTCAAGATAGCGACCATTACAAAAGTCAGGATCAGACATAATGGCCTGACGAGCTACTTCATTAAAGGCGATGTTCTGCGCGGAGAGTTTAGGTGCGGAGGCAATCACCACAGCATTACGCAAACGCTCCGGATAACGGATTGACCACTCCAGCACCTGCATGCCCCCAAGGCTGCCCCCGACAACGGCGGCCCACTGCTCAATGCCCAGATGATCAGCAAGGCGAGCCTGACTTTCTACCCAGTCATCAACAGTGACCACAGGAAAATCTGGCCCCCACACTTTGCCGGTATTCGGGTTGATACTGGTCGGGCCAGTGCTGCCTGCGCAACCACCCAGGTTATTCAGACACACAACGAAGAAACGATTGGTATCAATGGCTTTGCCGGGACCGATACTGGTGTCCCACCAACCGGGCTTGCGGTCGTCGGGGGAGTGGTAGCCTGCGGCATGGTGGTCGCCACTGAGAGCGTGGCAGATCAAAACGGCATTACTGCGGCTGGGATTGAGGGTGCCGTAGGTTTCGATCATCAAGTCATACTGAGAAAGCTCGCGGCCACAGCTGAGGGTGAGCGGCGTGGTAAAGGACATCAGCTCTGGTGTAACCAGGCCGACAGAGCTCTCCTGAGCGATCTCTGACATCGTTATTGTGCCGCCTCTATCTGTTGTTGACTGTTTTTTTAGGTTTTCGCCCCGCAGTCTAAAGACGGTCTGCTAAGGGCGCAACAGTCTTTAGCGAGCAACAGAAATCGTAGCTTGAATTTCGACAATTAGGGGTGCAGGTTATGCTCAATAGTCTACCCTCCAAGGGTCCATCTCAGAAGGTAGTGAACCTTTCTGGTTTATCACCTGCCTTCCGTACCTGAACTCCTAAGTTTTTTTCGTAAACAGACTTCCTGAGCCTGTCAGACTTGTTTGGCCCTGCAGTTATGTTGGAGCCAACTCTTTTGCAGTAGGCCAGCATTGTGTCTGACTGGCTTTTTGTATCATCTACCTTATGAGGATTGTAAAGTGCCTTCTCTAGGTTTCCTCAAGCCTCCACAGCATATTCCCCGGCTTCCCGAACAGGAAATCGATCAGGAATATAGGAAAATGCGTTGGCAGGTCTTGCTGGGCATTTATATCGGTTACGCAGGTTATTACCTTATTCGAAAAAATTTCACGATGGCAATGCCAGATCTTATTGCCCTTGGCTACACGAAAACGGGACTGGGCCTGGCGTTGTCCGGGATGTCTCTTGCTTATAGCTTGTCCAGAGTTTGTATGGGCGTTGTGTCTGATCGCAGCGACTCGCGCAAGTTTATAGTTGTTGGCTTGTGTATGTGTGCCTTGCTGACGATTGCCATGGGCGTGATCCCTTATGTCACGTCATGTGCAACTGCGATGTTCGTCTCACTTTTTGTTTGCGGTTGCTTCCAGGCCTTTGGTTACCCGGGTTGTGTCAGGGCAATTACGCACTGGTACACCGTTTGTGAACGCGGTGTAAAAATGTCTTTCTGGAAAACCAGTTCGAACGCTGGTGCAGCACTGGTCGGGCCGTTGGCCATATTGGCCATCAATCTTTTTGAGGATTGGCACAGCAAAATATTCCTGCACGGCTTCGTCGCGTTGGCTTTTGCCTTCGTCGCCTGGATATTTGTTAGAGATACCCCCCAGTCTTGTGGGCTACCGAATATTGAAGAGTGGTCGGGGGTGTCGTCTAAATCCTATTCTGTAGATCATGAACGTGAGATGTCGACGAAAGAGATACTCTTCAAGCATGTCCTGAACCAGAGAGTGCTTTGGTATTTATCCTTTGCCAATATATTTGTCTACCTGGTTCGGTATGGTGTGCTGGATTGGACCCCTACCTATCTCGAAGAGGTGAAGGGGCTCTCTCTGACACAAGTGGGGTGGGCGTATAGTGCTTATGAAATTGCTGGCATACCGGGGATATTGCTGACAGGGTGGTTGAGTGACAGGTTTTTCAAAGGGCGGCGTGGTCCGGCAATCATTATTTTCATGTTGCTTGTTTCAATAGCTGTTTTTGTGTACTGGCACAACCCTGCAGGTTACCCATGGGTGGATGCTGCCTGCTTATTTACTGTGGGTTTTCTTATCTATGGCCCGGTCGTTCTCATTGGCATTCAGTCTGTTGATGCGGTCCCTAAAAAAGCTGCCGGAACCGCTACAGGCTTAACGAGCCTGTTTGGATATCTGAGTGGAGCTTTACTGGCCAACATTGCAATGGGGATTGTTGTTGACATGTATGGTTGGAACGGTGGCTTTTCCATGATTTTTGCTGCCTGTTTACTCTCGGCTGCTCTGGTGAGTTTCACTTTGAAACAGGAGAAAGAGGATAAAGAATGCTCCTGACATAGGAGCGGTTGTGCCCTTGCCTGCTTACCCTGACGATTGCACTGAAGCCTGTGCTTTCTTCAGCATCCAGGCAAGGGTCATGAATGCTGCCAGAACTCCCAGTATTAAAGAGATAGTCTTCGGCAGTCCAAAGCCTTCGGGAGATATAAGAATATAGGTTGAGCATACGGCAGTGAGAAAAGTTGCCGGTAGGGAAACGAACCCGTGATTTTTTATCTGCTGTAGCCAGTACGTAGTCGATAAAGAAGGTAACAGGTTGTAATTGTCAGTTGCCGTCACACGGTAGTGCTGGTGTAACACATAGGTTGTCGCAGTCCACAAAACAAGGCTTGCCAGTGCCAGGTTCGTGAAGGCAAAGTAACGCCAGATGATACTGAAATCTACAAACATCAAGGGGGATGTAAGAGCGAATATCCAAAGTGCCAGCTTTAAGCGTACGGCAGTGGATGTCTGTGGTAGTTTTAATATATCGCCAATCACAAGCCTGACGCCGCGAAAAGCGGTATCACCAGACGTTATTGGGCATACGACTACTCCAATGATGGCAAGAATGCCACCGACGTTCCCGAGTAACCCGATAGCTATATCACTAACCACAGCTCCAGTTCCTTGACCATTCAGCTGTAACTCCAGCTCTGCGACCCCTCCGGGAAAGAAAGACATGGCTGCTGCAGCCCAGACCATCGCAACAATTCCTTCACCTATCATCGCCCCATAAAATACGCGGTGACCATGAGCTTCTGAGGATAAACAACGTGACATGATAGGAGATTGTGTGGAGTGGAACCCACTGATGGCTCCACATGATATGGTGACGAACATGGTTGGCCAGACTGGTAGACCACGAGGGTGGGAAGCAGGCTCGGAGATTTCGGGAATCGAAACACCCTTAAAGAGCACCATCCCCGCGATACCGGCAGTCATCAGCAAAAGTGCGAAGCCAAAGGCCGGATAGATTTTGGAAATAACACGGTCTATTGGCAGTACAGTCGCAATCAAGTAATAAGCCAGAATGGCCGCAATCCAGAAGAAACGGTTTGAAAAAAAACCATTCCCACAAAGGCTGGCCAGAAGATCTGCTGGGCCTAATACAAAAACAACACCAACCAGTATCAGTAATACAACGGATACGAATCGCATCAGTGAACGATAGCCAGACCCAAGGTAGTGCCCAATAATTTCGGAGATAGTCTGGCCATGATGCCTGATAGAGAGCATGCCCGAGAAGTAATCATGAACCGAGCCACAAAACACACACCCTAAAGTAATCCAGAGAAACGCGGGGGGGCCAAAGAGAGCCCCCATAACGGAACCAAAGATAGGACCAAGGCCGGTAATATTCAGGAACTGGATCAGGAATACCTTGTGCCAGGGTAAAGGGACAAAGTCCACTCCGTCGCGATGTGTATGAGCGGGTGTTAAACGTTTTGGGTCTGCGCCAAATCGATTATTTACCAGCCTTCCATAAATATGGAAGCCTGCAACTAAAAAGACTAGTCCGCCAATAAAGCTAAGCATTGAAATCACTGATGTCTGGATAAAAGACTGGAGCTCTGGGAGAGGTTGGGGGAGATGCCTGTTCTTGAAGAACAAGCACAGCGGGAAGGTTAGTCTGAAATTCCGTATTAAGCGATGGCAGAGCTGGCGTGAAGGTGAACAATATTCCCTTCACGGTTCACTGGTGCCGGGCGTCGCATCTCTTTGAGAACGTAACTGGATGAGTTGTTCTTCCAGCAGCTGCTTTTGCTACTTAAATGTATACCCTGCGAAGGTCGTATGGTTCTCATTGAATGATTTTCATACTTTGTTGTCAACGGACACCATAAAGATTACGGGGCAAAGGATATGCCACAAAAAAACACAAATAAAGGAGGCAGGCGCCCGGCTCGCCGTATGGCTCGGCGTGTGTCTTACCCACTCAGACTGCTGACATCGGATGCGATTACCGGTCAGGCGATCATTGGTTTAGGAGGAACGCTCGTGGGAGCAGGCACGGGGGCAGTAATTCTGGGATCTTCGGTCAGTTTACTGACCCGTAACAGGACATTGCGAGCAGCATCTATATTCATCGGAATACTGTTTGGTGGTGCGGTTGGCAGTACGCTGGGAGGAGTATCTGGTGTGACAACGGGACTTTTTGTTGGCATGGTGGGCCTTCCCTTTGCCGTGGTGCGCAGCTTCCGGGAGCCAGACCCTGCACGGCTTGTTACTCCCCTGGAGCATACCGTCAAAGGTGGGTGGGTGTTTTTGAGTAACCCTGAAAGAGTGAAGGAAACACTGCAGGTAAAATACGGAACATATTTCACCGGACAAAAGCGTTTGCTGGACAAAGATGCGGCATGAGTTTCAGGTTATGCCGTAGTCTGTTGATTCGCTCTCATCATTGGTTGGGGCAGGTGGCAGCCAGGGTGGGCCACCTGCTTTTAATCCCTCCTTCGCAATTACATCCGCAATATTTCCGTGCTCCCGATGAAAGCTGCAGGCTTACACTGCAGGAACCTGTTGGGTGATGCAGTGGATGTTGCCACCGCCCAACAGGATTTCCCGAGCATCCACGCCAACCACTTCGTAGCCTTTGTAGATATCCGTCAACAGAGCCCTGGCCTCATCGTCATACTTCTCATCAAGCAGAGGCAGGATGATGCGGTTGTTTGTGATCAGGTAGTTAGTGTAAGAGCCTGCCAGTCGCTCTCCGGCCGTTCTTTCCATGCCGTCACACACATCAATGCCATCAGCTTCGTCTTCACGAATGTAGAGTGGGCCGGGGATGTGTATTTTGTGGATAGTCAGCTGACGGCCACGGGCATCGGTTGTTTCGCTCAGAACCTTATAAGCAGCCTGAGAGATTTCGTACTGGGGATCGTTATTGTCTTCAGTCCAGGACAATACAACTTCACCGGGTTTCACAACGTGCATCAGGTTATCTACGTGACCGTTGGTTTCATCGTTGTACAGACCTTGAGGAATCCAGATGACCTTTTCGATAGCCAGATAATCCTTCAGTACGTTTTCGATTTCTTCCTTGGAAAGATCAGGGTTTCGGCTTGGGTGCAACAGGCACTCTTCTGTGGTGTATAGAGTCCCTTCGCCGTCTACGTGGATGGATCCGCCTTCCAGAACGATAGGGGCACGATAGTGGCCGTCGCGCATAGTTTCACAAATCTTGTGAGCCACCTGATCATCCCGATCCCATGGGAAGTACAGGCCATCAACCAGGCCACCCCATGCGTTAAATTCCCAGTCCACTCCACGACGTTCTCCCTCACCATTCACTACGTAGCTGGGGCCGATGTCGCGCATCCACGAATCGTTGGTTGCCATTTCAACAACCCGAATTTTTTCAGGCAGCATGTTGCGGGCGTTTTTGTACTGGGCAGCGGAAACTGCCATGGTTACCGGAGTTACCTCAGCAATGGCTTTGGCAACGTTCACAAAAGCCTGTTGGGCAGGCTTGCCCCCGTAACGCCAGTTGTCAGAACGCTCTGGCCATGCCATCCACATTTCTGCGTGAGCTTCGTGTTCGCCTGGCATACGAAAGTTGTCGTTTTGTGGCAGGGTTGAATATGTAGCACTCATGGTCGTGTATTCCTTGTTTCGTGTTTTTTAAAGCTTGATATGACCTATGCAGTGGCGGTTTCGCCCTTCATGTGTTTTGTGGCGCGGGCCAGAATCCATTCACCAATGGCGATGGTGGCGATAATTCCAATCAGTACAGGTGCGCTGTAAGACCAATCCACAGTTACGGTGGCAATGTCTGGGAAGATGAACAGCACAACAGCTTGAACAATGAACAGAAAGCAGATAACGCTGAGGGCAATCTGTGTCTTCATGCCGCCAGGAATCTTGTAAGGACGTACGGCATTAGGGTCAGTCATGCGCAGCTTCAGGTAAGCAGGGAACATGAACAGGTAAGGCAACAGGAAGATGCAGGAGGAGAAGGCAAATACAGACCAGAACAGGTCATCACTTTCACCGGAAGTCAGGCCATAAAGAAGGATGACAATGGTGGAAACAATACCGGTGATCACGTTAGCGCCTACAGGAGTGCGGTGCTTTGGATCTTCCTTAGCAACAATCTCTGGCAGCTCACCAGCTTGTGCTGCTTCCATGGCAGCACGGCTTGCGCCCATGGTCCAGGTAGCCATGTTGGCGATAAAGGTGAACAGAGCCAGGATGCCAATGCCATAGATCATGAACTGGCCGCAGGCGCTGTCGCCAAACAGAGTGTGCAGGGTCGCAATGATGCCGGAAACCAGGCCAATCTCCTCGACAGGTAGCGCCATGAGAATGCCGATGGTTCCAAATACATACAAGCCAGTCACGATGGCTGCGGAAATCAGGATGGACTTAGGGATGTCTTTCTGAGGATTTTTAATTTCATCACCCATGCAGGCAATCAGTTCAAAACCCATCAGGTTAAAGATGATAATGGGCAGAAAGCCAAGGCCAGAATCTATAGAGGGCATCAGGCTGGCAGCAGTGAATTCGTTAGCGACACCGTGCTGGCTCGCGTACCAGAAGCCACCTGAACCCAAAACGATAATAACAATCACCTTAAACAGAGCGCCCAGATTGGTTACCCATACTCCGGCGTCTACTGAAATGTTGCAGATCCACACGGTCAGCCAGGTCAGGGCTACACATATGGCAATCTGCACGGGCATACCCATTTCTGGGAAGAACATTTCTGCAAACATACCGGCAAACATGATGTATACCGCAGGCATCCACAGGCCAACGTTAATCCAGTAGAACCAGGTTGTACGTACAGCCCACTTAAAGCCGAAAGCACGTTTTACCCAGTCATAGATACCACCTTCACCTGGGTAGGTTGTACCCAGCTCCGATGAAATCAGACCGTAGGGAATAACGAAGAGAACAAGAGTAATGAACCACCAGGAAATAGAAGATGGCCCAATCGAAGCACTGGCTGTGAGTCCATCAACAACAAGTACCGCACAAACGCTGAACAAAGTAAGGCTGGAGAGCCCCATTTTGTTCGTTGATTCACCAGTCATTTTTTACCTCCGGGCAGGTTTTGTCGGTTCGTCTTGCTAGGATTTCTAATTGCCTGGAGATGACAAATGTCGATTTAATTTGTGTTTTGATATGTGCCAGTGTTCAAGAATGTTCTGAACTTGAGTTTCTCTTGGTATTGTTTAGGTTAATCGTGTGTTTTTTTGTAGTTTTCTGTGGTGTCGAAAATTTATTATAAATTACAAACTGAATCAGGGTACAAGGCTGCGTTCAGGTATTGGGAAACTACCGGTGACTGTGCAGAACCCATTAAACCATTTCGGGGTCGTATAATGAGAATGCCATCTTCCAGTGCTACCAACCTGAACAAGCCAGAGCTCAAGCACTTCCTGAAAACTCAGGATTACACTCGCAAGGAACTGGAAGACATCTTTGAACTGATGGGTATGCTCAAGGAAGCTCGCAGGGCTAACGCAGTACCTCAGCTGTTCAAAGGCAAGTCTGTTGGCATGATCTTCGAGCAACCATCAACCCGTACCCGTATCTCTTTTGAGACTGCCGCAACTATTCTGGGTGGCCACGCTCTGTTCCTGTCTCCAAAGGATATTCACTTGGGCGCTAAGGAAAACCTGGCAGATACTGGTCGTGTAATATCCCGCATGTGTGACGTGATCATGGCCCGTGTAGATGACCACAAAACTGTGGCAGGTCTGGCTGAGAACTCTACTGTTCCTGTTATCAACGGTCTGTGTGACTGGCTGCACCCGACCCAGGTGATGGCTGACGTGTTCACCATGATGGAACATCTGCCAGAAGGCAAAAAGCTGGACGACCTGACTGTTGCCTTCATTGGTGATGCAACTAACGTTTGCTCTTCCCTGATGTTCATCTGCACCAAGTTCGGTATACACTTCAAGCACATCGGCCCAGAGAAGTACCAGGCTCCTCAAACGTGGCAGGACATCGCCAGGGAAAACTGTGAAACCTACGGTGGTCGCCTGACAGTTACTGATGATGTGAATGAGGTGGAAGATTGCGATATTCTGATTGCTGACAGCTTCTACTGGTTCGGTCAGGAAGCTGAGAAGGAAGAACGTCTGGCGGCCTTCATGCCTGAGTACGTGATCACTGAAGAGATGATGGCCAAGGCTGGTGAAAATGCCATTTTCATGCACTGCCTGCCAGCCAACGACCAGCGCGAATGCACCCGTGAAGTGATGGATGGCCCACGTTCCATAATCTTCGACGAAGCAGAAAACCGCCTGACCGCCCAAATGGCTCTGCTGGTTTACCTGACTCATAAAGACATCGAGCAGCCAAGCGAAGAGACTCTGGCCTACCATCAGGACCGTATTGATAGCCTGCTGCAGCGCATCTAAACGACTTTGGCCACTTCGCCGGGCTAACAAAAAAAGGCCTCTGCTCGGAAAGAGCAGAGGCCTTTTGCATAGCTGTACAACTGGCTACATGATGCCAGGCATGCCAATACGAATAATATTGGGCAGCAGGTGCTCCTTGAGGAAGAAGATACCCAGCATCACCACCATCACGGAAAAATCTAACCCGCCCATTGGAGGCAGAATTCTGCGGACACGACTGCACAGAGGCTCAGTGATCTGGTGCAGCAGCATCAGGCCGGGGTTATAGCTGCCCGGTGCTACCCAGCTGGCGATAACCATGATAATCAGCGCGAAGGTGTATAGATCCAGCAGAGTTTTCAGCAGGAAGTAGAAGGTCAGGACAGAAATTGTACCCAAAGGCAGGGTCATGTAGCCCAGTACCTTCATCTTGATGGCGACAAACACACCCTGAACGATAAATGCCAGCACCAGTGCGGCGATGTCCATGCCCCCGAAGCCGGGAATCAGTTTGCGCAAAGGGTTCAGCAGTGGGCTGGTGACTTTCACTATCGCCTGTGAAATCGGATTGTAAAAGTCCGCTTTTACCAGCTGCAAAATAAACCGCAGCAGGATAGCCATTACGAACAGGCTGCCAATGGTGTCAATCAAAAAAGTGATCATGGACATTCAGGGTTGTCTCGTTAGGAGTCTCATGCGAAAGCAATGGTTCGGGCGCTTATAAATAGAAATATGGGGGAGATTCTCCCCCAATACAATGCCAAGGTTGTATCAGTTGTTCGCAGAGTATTCCTCTGCCATCATCTTTGCACGTTTTTTGCAGGCGCTCATGGCATCATCAACCAGTGTGCGCATACCACCTTTCTCAAAGGTGAGAATGGCCTGCTCCGTGGTGCCGCCAGGTGAAGTGACACGACGACGCAGTTCTGCCACATCGACATCACTCTCCTTTGCCATGGCTGCTGCACCGAGGGCGGTTTGGGTAACCATGCGAGTTGCGGTTTCCTTATCCACACCCATTTTCTCGCCCGCTTCGATAATGGATTCCATCAGCAGGAAAAAGTAGGCGGGAGCACTGCCAGCTACGGCAATCACATCATCGATGCCTTCTTCGGTATCCACCCAGAGGGTGATACCTACGGCATTCATAACCTTTTCTGTCAGGGCTTTCTGCTCATCTGTTACCTGACTGTTGGCATAAAGGCCAGACACACCCAATTGCATCAGAGCAGGAGTGTTAGGCATGCAGCGAACAACGGGCATATCACCACCGGCCCACTCATTCAGGCTGGCTTCAGGAATACCGGCTGCAACGGATACGAGCAGTGGTCGGCTCTTCTGGAAACTCGCTGCCAGCGGCTCAACCACAACCTGCATAATTTGTGGTTTTACCGCGAGAATAACGATATCCGCATTCAGAACAGCATGGTCGTTATCGGATGTTGTCTGGATGCCGAGCTCTTCGGAGAGCTGTTGAATTTTTTCTGGAGAAGGCTCAGACGCAATAATATTGGTCGCTGGCCAGCCATTCTTAACCAGGCCGCCAATAATGCTGCCTGCCATGTTGCCTGCACCGATAAAGGCCAGAGTGGGTGATGCGCTCATGTTCTGATTCCGTATGTAATCGCTGCTTGATGCTTATTTGTTGGAGTAATCCCGTGCGCCGAAAAGAGCAGTACCAATACGCACGATGGTCGCCCCTTCTTCGATAGCCGCATCCAGATCAGCTGTTGTTCCCATGGAGAGGGTATCCAGTTGCTGCTCGGGGTGCGCCGCCTTGAGCTGATCCATCAATGCCCGGATGGCTTTGAAGGGGCGCTTTTGCTGTGCCTTATTTTCACTGGGAGCAGGGATCGCCATCAGCCCTCGCAGTTTAACACCCTTCAGAGCAATCACTTCTTGCGCCGCAGCAAGAACTTCGCTTGCTGAGAAACCAGATTTTGTAGGCTCATTATCAATATTTACCTGCAGGCAGATGTTGATGGGCGCTTTGCCATCAGGGAGCTGTTCACTGAGACGGCGGGCAATCTTGAGCCGGTCGACACTGTGTACCCAGTTGAAGTTCTCTGCAACCAGGCGACTTTTGTTAGATTGAATCGGGCCGATGAAGTGCCACTCAATGCCTTCAAGGTCGGAAAGCTCCTGAATTTTATCCACGCTTTCCTGAACGTAGTTTTCACCGAAGGCTCTCTGGCCACCTGTCCAGGCCTCGCGAATCATTGCAGCAGGCTTGGTTTTGCTGACTGCGAGAAGCTGAACCTCATCGCTGCGTCCGCACTTTGTCGCCACTTCGAGAATGTGTTCACGGGTCTTCTGTATGCGCGTTTCTATTGAACTCATTGCCGTGTAGTATCTTCAAAAATTCTATGTTTGCAGGGGTAGCATGTACTGTCACCTGCATCTTAACTAAAAAGATTATAAAGCGAAGAAAAACTGCAGCCTGAACAATACCTCATAACAGGCTGCTCTTGAGGAGAGCTAATGGAAATTACCGAACTTCTGGCCTTCGGGGTTAAACAGGGTTCTTCCGACTTGCATCTGTCAGCAGGTCTTCCTCCGATGATTCGTATTGATGGTGATGTACGGCGGATCAACCTCCCTGCCCTCTCCCACAAAGAGGTCCATGCACTTATCTACGATATTATGAACGATAAGCAGCGTAAGGATTTCGAAGAGCATCTGGAAACCGATTTTTCCTTTGATGTACCTGGTGTGGCGCGTTTTCGTGTTAATGCATTTCATCAGGGGCGCGGCGCAGGCGCTGTGCTACGTACCATCCCATCCAAGGTTCTTAGTATGGATGACCTTGGCATGGGGCAGGTGTTTAAGGATATTTCCAACAACCCTCGGGGATTATGTGTGGTCACGGGGCCAACAGGCTCCGGTAAGTCAACAACGCTGGCGGCAATGATCGACTATATCAACGAAAATCACTATGGCCACATTCTCACCATTGAAGACCCTATTGAATTTGTACACGAACCTAAAAAATGCCTGATTAACCAACGGGAGGTGCATCGGGATACCCACAGTTTTGACAACGCCCTGCGTTCCGCTCTCCGTGAAGATCCGGACATCATCCTTGTAGGTGAAATGCGAGATCTGGAAACTATTCGCCTTGCCCTCACGGCTGCAGAAACCGGCCATCTGGTGTTCGGCACACTGCACACCACTTCGGCCGCCAAAACCATCGACCGTATTGTGGATGTATTCCCCGCCGAAGAAAAAGCTATGGTGCGCTCCATGCTCTCGGAATCCCTGCAGGCGGTTATTGCCCAGACACTCTTGAAGAAGAAAGGCGGCGGTCGTGTGGCGGCACACGAAATTATGCTGGGAACCCCCGCGATTCGTAATCTGATTCGGGAAGACAAGGTCGCCCAGATGTACTCTGCTATCCAGACCGGCGGCAGCATTGGTATGCAGACTCTCGATGGCTGTTTGCGCAAGCTGCTTGATAAAGGACTGATCTCGGTAGAAGCCGCCAAGGAAAAAGCGAAAAATCCAGATTCGTTTTAAAACAGCTGAAAGAATAACGACAAGGCTATTAGATTATGGATTTAACTCCGTTGTTAAAGTTGATGGTGGAAAAAAAGGGGTCAGACCTTTTCATCACAGCAGGTACACCTCCCAGTATGAAGATGAATGGGCGTCTTGTGCCTCTCACAAAACAACCATTATCCCCCGATCAGGCAAAGGATACGGTGCTTCAAGTGATGTCAGAAGCACAAAAAGACGAGTTTGATCGTGAGCATGAATGCAACTTTGCCATCAATGCCCAGGGTATAGGACGCTTCCGGGTCAGTGCTTTTTATCAACGTAATCTGGCAGGTATGGTGCTGCGCAGGATTGAAACAGAAATTCCCGATATAGACACCCTTGGTTTGCCGGATGTGATTAAAGAGCTGGCAATGACCAAGCGGGGGTTGATTATCTTTGCAGGGGGCACTGGCACAGGTAAATCTACCTCGCTGGCTTCAATGATTGGCTACCGAAACAGCAACAGCACAGGCCATATCATCTCTATCGAAGACCCGATTGAATTTATCCATCAACATAAAGGTTGTATTGTCACCCAGCGGGAAGTTGGCCTGGATACCGCCAGTTTTGATGTAGCTTTGAAGAACACACTGCGTCAGGCTCCGGATGTAATCATGATCGGTGAGGTGCGTACCCGTGAAACCATGGAGCAAGCTGTCGCCTTCGCGGAAACCGGTCACCTCTGCCTGGCAACCCTGCACGCCAATAATGCAAACCAGGCTCTGGATCGGATTATTCATTTCTTCCCCGCAGATGAGCACGAGCATGTATGGATGGATTTATCCCTGAACCTGAAAGGCATTATTGGCCAGCAGCTGATTCCGACCCCCGATGGAAAAGGCCGCCGCCCGGCTATAGAGGTGTTGGTAAATACACCGCTGGCATCGGATATGATTCGGAAGGGGGATGTACACGAACTGAAATCGTTGATGGCAAAATCCAATGAACAGGGTATGCAGACCTTCGATCAGGCGATTTATGAGTTATATAACAACGGTGAAATCACCTATGAGGATGCCCTGGCCTCCGCAGATTCCGCCAACGATTTGCGCTTGATGATCAAACTGGGCTCAGAGACTGATGCAAGTCATTTAAATGAGGTTTCTGACGAGTTTAGTATTCAGGATGAGGATGATCATTTATAAGCTTTAGCCGTAGTTCGGAGCGCATAATGAGACTTTATCGGAAAGCCACTCCTGAAGATGATTTTGAGATCGCCAGAATTTCCATAGAAGGCTGGAAGCATGCCTACGAAGGCATCATGCCGGATGATACTCTCAATGCACTGGATGCGGATAAAAGAGCCGAAGAGCGAGGGGGTTATATTAAGGAAAATCCCCTCTCTTCGGTTGTTTGTCTTGAGGCTGGTAAGCCTGTCGGTTTCATTGATTACGAAAAGTGCCGTGACAGCGATTGCGATAACAGAGTTGGCGAGGTCTGGGCGATTTATGTGCTTCCCGAACGCATTGGCAAAGGCATTGGGAAAGAATTGTTTTCAAAGGCTTTGACGGATTTTTCCCGCCAGGGTTTTCATGAAGCCAGAGTATGGGTTCTGAGTGAAAACAAACTGGCCAGAGACTTTTATGAGCGGCAGGGTTTCACCACCGACGGTGCTCAAAAAGAGTATCAAGGTCTGCTGGAAGTGCGGTATCGCAAGGCAATTGAGCCTGCTGAGGTATAAATGTGGAGCGCATTGCGCTCCACATTTCTTCTATTTAATTTGTATTTGGCACTTTTACTCGCCAGAAGGCAGAAACTCTGCCCCTTCTCCATTCATCCAGCTTTCAAGAATAAGCTGTGCCGCCATGGCATCCACAGGGTCACTGCCGTAGTGACCTTTGTGCCCTAACCGCCCTGCCCACTCCTTGGCTTCAAACGACGTGAGGCGTTCATCTGTCGGATGCCAGGGCTTGTTAAACCGCCCTTTCAAGCGGTTGCCGAACTTGCGGGCGCGGCGGGACATTTCCGATTCTGTACCGTCCATATTCAGGGGAATGCCCACCACAAAGGCGTCGGGCTGCCACTCTTCGATAATTTTGCCCAGCTCATCCCAGTTCGGTATGCCGTCTTTGGCCCGAATGGGAGTAATGGCATTGGCAGTGCGGGTGATGGCTTGCCCCATGGCAATGCCGATGTTGCGGGTTCCGAAATCGAAACCCATAACGGATTTGTAGGTAGCCTGTTTTTCAGGCTGCTGTTCAAGAGTGTCTGTCATGTGTATCAGGCGTGACCAGCCTCATGGCTGATCATATTAAGGTCTATTCCGATTTTGGCAACGGCCCGTTCCAGCCGCTGCTCAAAAGGTGTGGTGAAGAGAATGGCTTTGTCGGCAGGGCTGTTGAGCCATACGTTTGCAGCCAGTTCCCGCTCCAGTTGCCCGGCGCCCCAGCCTGCATAGCCGAGGGTGATCAGGGAAAGGTTGGGGCCTTCCCCTGCGCCAATGCTGGTGAGAATATCTCTGGAGGAAGTCAGGGCGATATCACTGGTAACCGGAATGGAGGTTTGTTCGTTCAGGTCATCAGGTACGTAGGTGTGCAGGATAAATCCGTGGTCGTGATCAACCGGGCCACCGAGAAAGACATTCTTCATGCGAGGGTCCTCGTCGGGGTGATAAGGAATACCGATTCGCTCGAACAGCATTTTTATACTCAAATCCAAAGGCTTGTTGATCACAACACCCATTGAGCCTTCTTCATTGTGTTCACACAGGTAGATCACCGCCCCGGTAAAATTAGGGTCGTCCATTTGTGGCATGGCTACCAGCAGTGTGCCACGAAGGCTGTTCTGGGTTGTGGTGTTATCCACCAAAGATATCTCCAGGTTCAAAGCGCCAGGTTCTGATGATCTCTATCACATCATACTCCTGTAGCTCGGGTGGGAAAGGAGAGAACGGCGATGACATACGCACAATGTTTTTCGCCGATTCATCAAGAACCTTGTGGCCGGAGGAGTGCACCACTTCGATCCCTTTCAGGCTGCCATCCCGGCGAATCTGTACCGCCAGACGCAGCTCACCGTAAATCTTCTTTTTTCGCGCCTCAACAGGATAGTTGATGGTGCCAATACGCATGACTTTTCGTCGCCAGGCTTCCTGATAGTACACATCAGCTTTGCGGGTGGAAGCTGAGTTGATGCGATGCACAACAGGCTTTTTCGCATAAGCCTGGCGCTTACGGAAGAAATCGGCTTCGAGGCTGGCAATCTCTTTGCTGAGATCAATTTGGGGTCTGGGTGGTTTTTCAGAAGGCACCGGATTAGGTTTCTTCTGAACATCCTCTGCAGCCACTTTAGTGTCCGAGCGCGTAGAGGTGATACGTTTGGCTTTTTTGGGTTGAGATTCAGGCAGCTGTGCTTCTTGCTGCTGAAGCTGCACAGTGTTGGGCTTATCACTCTGGAATGCAGCCTTTACATCGCTGGAAGGCAGGGCTTTCTCATCAAGAGAGCCACTGCCCTGCTGGTTTTCCTGGGCGAGATAGTCCGCTTTCTCAGGAGGTTTCTCCGAAGGAAATGTAGCCAGAGTTATTTCAAGAGTGCGTGCAGGAGGCTCTGGAGCCTGCAGTGCAAAACTTAACCCGTACAGCAGAAACCCGTGAAAAGCGATTGCGATCAGAGCACTGATGGCAATCGTGGGTTTAAACCGAATAGTGTCCAGAATCTTCACGAAAAACGTCTTTATTGTTTTGCTCCTGCGCTTTTCACCGCAGCGTTTGGATTATACGGCTGCGAGCTTCTCAGCAATCACATCCATCAGGCGGTCGGCAATCACAACCCCTTCGACCTGTTCCAGTTCTCGCACACATGTGGGACTGGTCACGTTGATTTCTGTCAGGTAATCGCCAATCACATCCAGGCCAACGAACAGCAGGCCTTTTTCCTTAAGAGTGGGGCCAACCTGTTCAGCAATCCAGCGGTCACGGTCAGACAGAGGTTGAGTCACACCGCTGCCACCTGCTGCCAGATTACCTCGGGTTTCGCCCTTTTTAGGAATGCGAGCGAGCGAGTAAGGCATGGGCTCACCATCCACCATAAGAATGCGCTTGTCACCCTCGGTGATTTCCGGGATGAAGCGCTGTGCCATAATCTGCTGCTGACCGTAATTCGTCAACGTTTCAAGGATCACATTGATATTTGGGTCACCTTTTTTCACGCGGAAGATGGCGGTGCCGCCCATACCGTCCAGAGGTTTATAAATCACATCTTCATGTTTGGCTGCAAAGCCTTTCAGCGTCTCCATATCCCTGCTCACCATACTGCTGGTGGTGCACTGCGGGAACAGAGTTGCAAAGTACTTCTCGTTGCAGTCTCGCAGGCTGGATGGCTTGTTCACCACCAGAGTACCAGCCTGCTCGGCCTGTTCGAGAATGTAAGTGCTGTAAATAAATTCATTGTCGAAGGGCGGGTCCTTGCGCATCAGGATGACGTTCAGGGAGGCCAGCTCCTGAGCGCCTCTCTCGGCCACTGTGAACCAGCTGTCTGGGTTGTTTCGCACTTCCAGAGGGGCCATGTTACCCATGGCTACACCGTCTTCCTGATACAGGTCCTGTTGCTCCATATAGAAGAGCTGCCAGCCCCGTTTCTGAGCTGCCAACAGCAGCGCCAGAGACGTGTCTTTTTTGAAATTGATGCCCTCAATAGGGTCCATCACGATACCAAGGCGAATGCTCATGTGCGCGATCCACTGCAATAACACAACATAGTCAGACAGTGTATCGAAAGACTGACCATGAACCTAGCAGCCATGACCTTTCATTTTCTAGACGGAGAATGGTGTCGCTCAGATGAAACGCGATGGAACTGTTAAAGAGATACACGACCGCTATCGTTGATATTGTTGCATGCTCTTACCGCCTAAATGTGATCCAGTCAGCTTCTTTGGTTGGTGATGGAGAAAAATGTGTGGTACAAAAGCGGACAATACATCTGTCATAAAAGACGATAAAAATAACAATCACCCTGAGGTTTCTTTGGGGTTAAAACCAGAATAAAGGCTGGCTGTGCCCTCAAGGCATGTCAGGGGATTAAGGTACACAATAAGATGAGTGAAGAATTCGCGAATCTCAAAGTCATGATCATTGATGACAGTAAAACCATCCGCCGCACAGCAGAAACATTGCTGAAAAAAGCGGGTTGTGAGGTGATTACTGCCATTGATGGTTTTGATGCCCTTGCCAAAATTGCGGACTCACGCCCGCATGTGATTTTTGTCGATATTATGATGCCTCGCCTTGATGGCTATCAGACCTGTGCGCTTATAAAAAACAACAGTCATTTCAAGGGTACACCGGTGATTATGTTGTCCAGTAAAGACGGCCTGTTTGATAAAGCGAAAGGGCGAATTGTCGGCTCCGACAAATACCTGACCAAGCCATTCAGCAAAGACGAATTGCTGGACGCAATAAAAGAATATGTCCCTGCTGCCGCATAAGTGGTGGGGTGTTTATTAGCTGTTTTATGGGGGAAGTATGGCACGAGTACTGATTGTTGATGACTCACCAACCGAGACCGCGATTCTCGAAAAAGTGCTGATCAAGAACGGCCACGAGGTTCTCAAGGCAGAGAATGGCGCCGACGGCGTTGCGCTGTGTCGTGTCGAAAAACCTGATGCTGTTTTGATGGATATTGTTATGCCCGGACTGAATGGCTTTCAGGCAACACGGCAACTGAGTCGCAGTGCGGGCACCAGTGATATTCCTGTGATTATTGTAACCACCAAGGATCAGGAAACCGACCGCGTTTGGGGTGAGCGCCAGGGGGCCAGGGGTTATCTCACCAAGCCTGTTGATGAAAGCAAGCTGATCAACACCCTGAAAAATGTGATGGCAGCCTGATCGCTGGACATAAGTGCCCAGACTATGCGAAAGCAATGGTCCGGGTACTTATCAAGAGGGTGTCATCAAGAGCCGATTATGAAGACCATAAAAAGCATGAAGAGCACGGATTCTCCTTTTGAGTTGTTGCTGGAGCTTGATGAAAGAGCCAGAACTCATGCCGCAGGCCTTCCTGCCCAGGAAGACATTCGAGACTACTGGAGTGGTGTCGGCTTTACGCTTCATGGGCGGCGTTATATATCACCCCTTGATGATGTTTATGAAATTCTTCATATCCCGGAAACCATTACAGAAATCCCCGGCGTTTACCCGTGGGTGAAAGGCGTAGCAAACGTTCGCGGACGTTTATTGCCGCTGATTGATCTGGCCGGTTTTTTCGGGTTTGAAAGCCGCCCTGTTCAGACATCGGAGCAGCGTGTTTTGGTGATCGAACAGGGTGATTTGTATTGTGGCCTTGTTGTTGATGGGGTTTCGGGGTTACAGCATTTTGAAACGGAAACATACAACGACAGCATTCCAGCAAACGTGCCAGAGAGCGTACGTTTTTGTATGGCAGGCAGTTACCGTCGTGAAGTTGAGTTTCTGGTACTCAGCTTCCGCGCTTTAGCAAAGAGTGAGAGGTTTCTGCAGGTCTCGTCCGGAGGGACAGCGGGAAGTGCTGTGGCCTGATGCCAACGCTCTGATGTCAAAGCGCAACTGGAAGTCTCTCCATTAACAACAAGGAACACTGCGGCTAGCGGGAGCCAGTAAAAAATAATGAAAGCCAACGATTCAGGAAAAGGGGGTAACAAGGTCACAGGTGCCTTGTTTGGTCTCCTAATCGTCTCACTTGTCGCCATGGCTGCTGCCTTCTGGTACATCAACCGACAGGCAAACTTCGATAAGGAATACATTGCCCACGCGGGTGAATTACGGGTTTTGTCCCAGCAGATAGCAAAGAACGCTTCGGAAGCCGTATCCGGTAAGGAAGAAGCCTTCGGCCTGCTGCAGCACGCCCGGGGAGAGTTCCAGCGCCGTTACGATATTCTGGCTGGTGGCGATGCCCAAATGGATCTGCCTGCGGCCTCTAGTCAGCCAGGTCTTGTGGGTGAGAACATGGCTGACCTCTCTGCGACCTGGAGTCTGGTGCGGGAGAATACCGACAACATCATCAGTAACGAAGAAACCGTACTGGCCCTGCACGATGTAGCAGCAACCCTGTCTGAGACTATCCCTCAGCTGCAGATCGAATACGACGAAGTTGTACAGATTCTTCTGGAAACTGAAGCCTCTGCAGGCCAGGTAGTTATCGCACAAGAGCAGTCACTGCGTGCAGAACGTATCGTAAACAGCATCGCCCGGGTTCTGGAAGGTGGTGAAAACGCAGTTATGGCGGCTGACAGTTTTGGTCGTGACGCCAAGCTGTTTGGTCGTGTACTGAACGGTATGCTGGAAGGCAACCTCGCCATGGGCATCGACAAGGTTGAAGACGAAGACGTTATCGACCTGCTCACAGAAGTTTCCGATCTGTTTGAATTCGTATCTGGCTCCGTGGACGAAATTCTGGAAACGTCTCCGGAATTGTTTCTGGTACGTGAAGCTTCTGACTCTATATTCGTAGACTCTCAGGAGCTGCTGGGAGACACCTCCAACCTGACCAATGCTTTCGAACTCCTGGCAGATGAACGTGACATTCTGCAGGGTAACGAGTACACAGTGCTGGCTCCCGGTATTCTGGCATTGCTCTCTGCTCTGCTTATCGGTTGGAACATGGTTCGTACAACCCGTGTTCGTCTGCAGGAAACGGCTGCCAGCAACGAAGCTAACCAGGTCGCTATTCTGCGATTGCTGGACGAACTGGCAGACCTCGCAGACGGTGACTTGACCGTAACTGCAACAGTAACCGAAGACTTTACCGGTGCGATCGCCGACTCCATCAACTTCTCCATCGAACAGCTGCGTACTCTGGTAGATACCATCAACCAGACCGCACAGTCTGTATCTGGTGCGGCGGATGAAACCCAGAACACGGCTCACCACCTCGCCGAAGCAGCGGAGCACCAGGCTCAGGAAATTGCCGGAGCGTCTGCGGCGATCAACGAGATGGCGGTATCCATCGACCAGGTATCTGCCAACGCTGTGGAATCCTCTGCGGTAGCGGATCGCTCGGTAGAGCTGGCGAACAAGGGTAACGAGGTTGTACAAAACACCATCTCGGGTATGGATACTATCCGCGAACAGATTCAGGACACCTCCAAGCGTATTAAACGACTGGGTGAGTCTTCCCAGGAAATCGGTGACATCGTATCCCTGATTAACGACATTGCTGACCAGACCAACATTCTCGCATTGAACGCCGCAATTCAGGCCTCCATGGCCGGTGATGCAGGTCGAGGCTTCGCAGTGGTTGCGGACGAAGTACAGCGCCTTGCGGAACGTGCATCGGCGGCAACCAAGCAGATTGAAGCACTGGTGAAAACTATCCAGACCGATACCAACGAAGCCGTTATCTCCATGGAGCAGACCACTACGGAAGTCGTACGCGGTGCCAGTCTGGCACAGGATGCGGGTGTGTCTCTGGAAGAGATCGAAACGGTATCCCGCTCGTTGTCTGAACTGATCGCCAATATCTCCGGAGCTGCACGTCAGCAGGCGTCTTCTGCTGGTCATATCTCTAACACGATGAACGTAATTCAGGAAATTACCACCCAGACGTCTTCCGGTACCAACGCGACTGCACGGTCCATCGGTAACCTGGCAGACATGGCGGGTGACATGCGTGAGTCCGTATCCGGCTTCAAGCTGCCAGAGACTGACGAGGATGTTGTCACTGAAAACGAGACCTTTACGCAGGTGTAATGCAGATACCAACATGGATGACAGAGAGACTGCCAGACCTTACCCGCAATCAATTTGAGTGCTGGCAGTCTCTCCTCGAAGAACGCACCGGGAATTACTATTCCTGGCAGCACCGCTCGATTCTTCAAGCGGGGCTGGTTCGGCGCATGCACGAGCTTCAGCTACGCAACTACGATGAATATCTCAACCTGATCAATGCACCCTCTTCCAGCCTGGAATGGACGACGTTGGTTGAAAATCTGACGGTGCGGGAAACGCGCTTTTTCCGCCATTTTCCCTCTTGTGATGTTGTCCGAAATTATCTCGATACTTTGCTGGAGCACCCAGATAAACGTTCTATCGAGGCTTGGAGTGTAGGCTGTTCAACCGGCCAGGAAGCCTGGACACTGGCCATGCTGATAAATAACAAGGTCAGTACATTAAACCGGTTGGTGCGTTTTGGGGTGACAGCAACGGATATCAGCCTTGGCGCGTTGGCTCACGGTCGCAAAGGGGTTTACAAGGAACGGGAGGTGTCGTCTCTCGAACCGGCATTGCGGGACAAATTTTTTCAGAAAGCCGGCTCGGGCAGGGTGCAGGTTGTTGAGCATTTACGGGAACGGGTTTGTTTTGCACGGGTGAATGTGCTCGACCTGGACCGTGCTCCCATGAGGAATATGGATCTGATCTTTTGTCAGAACCTTTTGATTTATTTTCGCCGCTGGCGACGTATCGCCATTATCGAACAACTGGTGAAACGCCTTTCTCCCGGAGGCCTTCTTGTTCTCGGCCCCGGAGAAATAACCAACTGGCAATACCCGGAACTGGAAGCAGTGGAGAATGACCAGACACTGGCTTTTGTCAGGCGCAGGTTGTGAACAAAGCCTGCAAAAAAGAATGTGAAAAAATAATCAGCAATGCCACGGCATGATCGTGGTAGACAGGAGCGACTATGGGGGATCACCGCGATACAGGTGACCAAAGCCTGACGGATCATGGCGGACAGTCTCAGGATTGGGTTGCGCTGGATTGGGTGCGAGGAGAAATCACCGACACTCTGACTCAGGCGCGCCAGTCTCTGGAAGCCTATGTTGAGAACCCACAGGACGATACACGACTGAGGTTCTGCCAGAACTATATTCACCAGATTCATGGCACGCTGGAGATGGTGGAGTTTTACGGTGCCGCCCTGCTGGCCGAAGAGATAGAGGGGCTCACTCAAGCATTGCTGGATGGAACCTTATCCGTCCGTCACGAAGCTCTGGAAGTTTTGATGCAGGCTATCCTGCAACTGCCGGCTTATCTTGAGCAAGTTCAGGCAGGGCGCCGTGATTTTCCCGTTGTTATTCTCCCGATTTTGAATGATCTGCGTAGTACACGCGGGGAAAGCCTGCTGTCTGAAACATCACTGTTCAGCCCTGACTTGAGTGGTCAGACCAGTGTGGTCAGCTCTGAAGAGTTGCATCGGGTGAACAGTGCTTCGCTGGTACAGCTGGTAAAAAAACTGCGCCAGATGTATCAGTTTGCCCTTGTGGGTTTCTTCAAAAACCCGGCGGATAAAACCAGCCAAAACTATCTGGATCGTGTTTTTCGCCGGATGGAGGCGCTGTGTGATGGGTTGCCCTCCCAAGATATCTGGCCAGTTGCACTAGGGTTGATTCATGCGCTGACTGAAGGTGACATTCAGAACAACCCAACAGTTCGTAATCTGCTGCGGCAGGTTGACCAGATTCTACACTCTCTAGTGAATGGCGGACCAGTGGCGTTTAATAAGCCAGCTCCAGAAGACCTGCTGAAGAACTCTCTTTACTACATCGCCCTGAGTGCCAGCACATCGCCTGAAACTCTAGCTATAAAGGAAAAATACCGGCTGGATGAGGCTCTTCTTGATGAAGAAGCCGTAAACCGCGAGCGTCAGAAACTCAGCGGACCAGACCGTGAAGCCATGGGCTCTGTGGTTAAGGCTCTGTCAGATGAGCTGATGTCAGTGAAAGAGGCACTGGACTTGTTTGTGCGTAACCCCCACGACACCGCACTTGAAGGGCAAGTCACAGTCCTGCGCCAGGTGGCAGACACTCTCGGCGTATTGGGCCTGGGGATACCTCGAAAGGTTATTTTGGAGCAGGTAGACGCCCTCTCTTCCATCGTAAACAGTCAGTCACACGACGATACCCAGTTAATGGATATTGCGGGTAGTCTGCTCTATGTGGAAGCCACTTTGAGTGGCATAGCCGATAGTCGCGTAAGCGGTGTTCTTTACGCAGAAGAGTCTGCCGATTTGCTGGATGCCCGCCGCACTGTTATTCGAGAAGCATATACTGGCCTTGGTCGTGCCAAAGAAGCCATTGTCGACTTCATCGCTTCTCAGTGGGATAAAAGCACCCTGCAACCAGTGCCGAACATTCTGACGTCGGTTTACGGTAGCCTGGAAGTCATCAATCAGGAGCGTGTTTCCAGCCTGGTGAAATCTGCCAGTGACTATGTTGATACAGTTATTTTGTCGTCTGATTCCAACCCTGAATGGGCTGATATGGAGCTGTTGGCTGATGTGTTGACCGGTGCTGAATATTATCTTGAGCGACTGGGTGATGGCGGTGATGAACAGGGTGCCTCCATTCTGGATATGGCCTGCGAGAGCCTTGAGAAGTTGAGTTTTACTGCGATTGAAACAGTAGCAGATGACGTGGACCTGGCTGTTGCAGAGCAACCGGAAGACGAAATTATTCTTGGTGAAAGTGATGGTGCTCTTGAAATCGGTATCGACTTCGAACTGGACGAAAGCGCATTTGAAGAACCTGCCCCAGATGAGATCACTATTGAAGTGGATTCTGTCGAAGTTAGCGAAAATCCCTCTGAAGAGGTTGAGCTGAGCTTTGATGATCTGGAAATTGTCGGTTTTGAAAATCACCCACCAGATCAGTATGAGGTTGAGATTGAAGAGCAAGAAGTTGCTCTTGAAACACTTGTAGAGGATGTTGCTGTAGAGGAAGACGACTGGGATGAAGAAATCGTCGAAATCTTTATAGCGGAGGTGGGGGAAGTTCGCGTACTCCTGCAGGAACATTTCCCCCGCTGGCAGGCCAATCAACAGGATCAGGAAGCACTGGCTGTATTCCGCCGCGGCTTCCACACCCTGAAAGGCAGTGGTCGTATGGTGGGTGCAACAGTTGTTGGTGAGCTGGGCTGGGCTATCGAAAATATGTTCAACCGTATTCTCGATAATACCATTGCAAGTAATGATGCCATTGTTGCACTGGTGGATCGGGTTATCGTACAGCTGCCTGAGTTGGTGAAAGACTTTGCCAATAACCGCCAGCAAATAACTCGCGGTGTTCAGGCGGCGATAGATGAAGCGGATGCCTGGGCCCGTGGTGAAACCCCAGTCGCTCCCGATGAACTTCTGGTTGAGAAAGAGGTGCAGGTAGAAGACATCGTAACTGAAACGGTGACTTCTGAAGAGATTATTCTTGAAGAGGTGTTGCTGGAAGACTCATCCTACGAGGTTGAGCCAAAACAAGAACTGGAGCAAGAATCGGAGCCTGTGGAAGAGTCTATTACCAATATGGACTCTGAGCTGCTGGATATCTTCGAAAAAGAAGCTTCCACACATCTTGCGACAGTGAACGCCTTTGTCGATCAGTTCAACGAAACTGATACTTCACTGATTATCAGCGACGAATTGCAGTTGGCACTGCACACCCTGAAGGGCAGTGCGGGTATGGCCGGACTGACTCATCTGGCTGAGCTGGTGAGTGGTCTTGAGCATCTCGTGAAAGAATTCCGTAGTTTATGCATTGCTGCCGACGAGTCTGTAGTAAGTTTGCTTACCCGTACCAGCCTGTTGGTTCAGGAAAGCCTGGATCAGATTCATAGTGGTGATCACCGTGATCTGGAAATTGCCGGAGCTCTCGAACTGGCTGGTGATGTGCAGGCTCTTTATGAACAACGCATTACACAGTACCAGCAGAAGGAAGTAGAATCCTTTGAGGCCAGGCCTTCTCTCTCTGGCTTTATCAGTCGGTTTATGGATTTGATCCTTGATTCCGCACCGGCTTTACGTGTCTGGGACAGAGAACCAGAAAATGGTTTGATCGACCTTCTCCAGCGCGGTCTGCAGGATATGGTCGATCGTGCCCGTGAAGTTGAGCAGGATGCCTTTGCCGATGTGTCCGAGCAGCTCATCGTTGCGTATCAGGCGATACGTAACAAAGCTGAGCCTGTGTCGGACTCGGCACTGGAGACACTTGTTGCTGGTCACGAGCACCTTGTCGATATGGTGGATCAGATGGCCGCACAGCAAACCCCTGTGCATCCTGAGTCTGTTTTGTCTCGACTGCAGGCTCTGGTTGATGATCTTGAAACCGAGCCGGAAATCGAAGAGATTGTTCAGGTTGTCGAAGAGCTGAACACCATTGAAGAACCCGTCGAGCCAGTAACCCCTGAGCCTGTTCCTGCCATTGTAGAAGACGACAGTGACCCAGAGCTTATTGCTATCTTCCTCGATGAAGCCGTGGATAATCTGGGTGCAGCTACCAATACTCTTTATCGTTGGCTGGATGACCACTCTGACCTATCTGAACTGACAGAGCTGCAACGCTACCTGCACACCATCAAGGGTGGTGCACGTATGGCAGGCATCAAAGCCATTGGCGACCTCAGCCATGAGCTGGAGGCCATTTATGAGGCTCTGAGCCAGCGTCGTCTGCAAACGTCCAACGATTTGATCAACCTGCTGCTCCGTGGACACGACACCCTTGAAGAAATGCTCAGTACAGTTCGCTCTCATAATCCCTGTGAGCCTGCTAAAAAGCTGTGCAAAGACATTCGCAAAATCATGAAGCTGGCTGCTGATCCGGAGCCAGAACCTCAAATTGAAGAGGTTCAAGCTGAAGAGCAGCCTGCAGCCCTGGAACCGGTAATCAAAACTGAAGCTGCTGAACTCCCTGAAGATCTGGATCTGGAAATGATCGATATCTTCAAGGAAGAAGCCAGTGATCTGCTTGATGACATTGAACAGCAGATTACCAGCTGGATATCTGAGCCGGATAATCAGGATTGGCCTGAGCTGCTTATGCGCAGTCTCCACACCCTGAAGGGCAGTGCCCGGATGGCTGGTTTGAATGCTTTGGGCGAGGGTGCCCATAACTTTGAAGTGCATGTCCAGTACGTTCAACAGTCGGGTACTGCCGAAGCGTCTGTCATTCGTGAACTTGCAGGTTTGCAGACGGAACTGCACAGAAGCTTTGACACGATCCTTCATGCGCTGGCGGCTCCTGCAGAGCGTAAGGAGCAGCCTGAATCCAATAATGTGGTTCTTTTCCCAAGCTCAGAAGCTCATGTTGGCGAAAGAGATGAGCGCATCAGCGCACCTGCAGCTGAGATTCTGCAGGCCATAGACAGCGGTCGATCTGAATCGGCTGACCGGGAAATGGTGCGAGTGTCTGCCGAATTGCTGGATGAGTTGGTTAACCTTGCCGGTGAAACCAGTATATCTCGCTCCCGTATCGAACAGCAGATCAGTGATTTCAACTTCACCCTGAAGGAAATACACACCACCATTGATCGTTTGCAGAATCAGCTGCGCCGTCTGGATATTGAGACTCAGGCGCAGATTCTTTCTCGTCATGAAGGTGATGTGGCCGACCACCCCGATTTTGACCCGCTGGAAATGGACCAGTACTCGGAGCTGACCCAGCTCTCCCGTGCACTGGTGGAATCCGCCACCGACTTGATGGACTTGAAAGATGCACTGGAAGATAAGAACCGGGATTCCGAAACTCTGTTGCTCCAGCAGTCCCGTATCAACACGGAGCTGCAGGAAGGCTTAATGCGTACCCGCATGTTGCCGTTCAAACGTATGCTGCCCCGCCTGCGCCGGATTGTGCGTCAGGTGTCTGCCGAACTTGGAAAGCAGGTTGAGCTGAAAGTAGTGAACACCGAAGGGGAAATGGATCGCACGGTGATGGAGCGTATGATTGCTCCTCTGGAGCATATGCTGCGGAACGCTATTGACCACGGTATTGAAGACTCTGTAGAAACCAGGGTGGCTAACGGCAAGCCGGAAGCGGGTGAGATTCGTCTGAACCTGGAACGTGAGGGTGGCGAAATTGTGCTCTCTCTCGCAGATGACGGCCGCGGCTTGAACCTTGACGCCGTGCGCACCAAGGCTATTGAAAAGGGTCTGCTTGCCGAGGATGCTGATGTTTCGGAAAACGACATCTCTCAGATGATTTTCCAGCCCGGATTTACGACAGCCGCAAACGTGACCCAGATTTCAGGCCGAGGTGTGGGTATGGATGTTGTGAACACTGAACTGAAACAACTTGGCGGTCACATTGACATCAATACCGTCGAAGGCCAAGGAACCGAGTTTGAAATTCGCCTGCCGCTCACTCTGTCGGTGAACCGCGCTCTGATGGTGAATGTGGGAGACGAGCAGTATGCCGTTCCCCTGAATACACTGGAAGGTATTGTACGACTCAGCCCGTTTGAATTGGAGAGCCATTACGCATCTGATGAGCAGACGCTGGAATACGCAGGGCGCAGCTATCAACTGTATTACCTGGGCGCGTTGTTGCACCATCGCATGCCAAAGCTGGATAACGTAACCCATGAGCTGCCAGTGTTGCTGGTGCGCTCGGGTGACAGCGGTGTTGCCATTCATGTGGACAGCCTGGTAGCCAGCCGGGAAGTGGTGGTGAAAAGCCTCGGCCCTCAGTTTGCCAGTGTGCGCGGTGTCAGCGGTGCCACGATTCTCGGTGATGGTCGGGTTGTTATCATTCTTGATCCTGTTGGTCTGCTTCTGGGTTACACCCGTCAGCAAACCTCTGAAGCTAAAGCCCTGCCCGCAGAATCTGCCATCGAGCAGGAAAATAACCTCGTTATGGTGGTGGACGACTCCGTTACCGTACGGAAGGTAACCGGCCGCCTGTTGAAACGTAATGGTTATCGCACTGTATCAGCCCGTGATGGTGTTGAGGCTATGGCCCTGCTACAGGAATATCGTCCAGCCGTTATGCTGCTGGATATCGAGATGCCGAAAATGGATGGCTTCGAGGTAGCAGGCGCAGTACGCAATCATCCGGAGCTGAATGACCTGCCGATCATCATGATTACTTCTCGCACCGGTGAGAAGCATCGTCAGCGGGCACAGGTTATTGGTGTGAATGAATATCTGGGTAAGCCGTTCCAGGAAGGGTTATTGTTGGAAACCATTGGTGGATTCGTGAAACGCCATGACTGAGAAGACAGCGCGCACCGGTATTGGCATTATCGCTGATCGAACTTTGCTCCGGCAGCGATTACGGCAGACCCTTGAAGAAAAAGGGTTTACTGTTGTGGCCAATATTCCTCCAGAAGGTTGTAGCGCGAGTTTGCTGGAATCTCCTGTCGTGCGAGTCTGGCTGGTGGATCTTGAGAATGAAGATGGCTATGACGAGCTATTCGAGCAGCTGGTAGACATTCCACGGGTGCCAGTGTTTTATGATATCGGCCTGCCTCAGCTACCATCAGCAGGCAGCAGTGCAGAAGAGAACAAACTGCGTTGGGAGCGGAGGCTGATTAACAAGCTCAATGCGTATCGCGACCCTGCAACCGCTGAATATCAAGGTGATTCCAGTGTTGTCACCTGGCCCATCAAACTTCCCCAGAAAAGACAAACCACACGTTCCGGTAAGCCCGCCGAGAGGGTGTGGGTGATAGGGGCGTCTTTGGGAGGCCCCAACGCTGTGAAGCAGTTTCTGGATGCCCTGCCGGAAGACCTGCCTGTGGCTTTTGTCTACGCACAGCATATCGACAGGGAGTTTGTATCTACCCTTGCCTCAACCATTGCCCGTCACAGCTACTTAAATGTTGTAGCGGCGAACCCCGGTTTGGTGTTGGAGGAGGGGGATATTCTACTGACACCGGTAGATTACAAAATTTATTTTGACGACAAGTATCGTCTGCACTGTCTGGATGAAGGCTGGAGTGGTTCCTACTGTCCGAATATTGATGAAGTGATGGAGGCTGTGCGCCGCGCCTGGCCACAAACCTGCGGTGCCATTATTTTCTCGGGTATGGGGATAGACGGCTCCTACGAAGCGCGCTCTTATCGCGACCAGAATTGCCCAGTATGGATTCAGACACCGGAAACCTGCGCCAGCAGTTTAATGCCAGATTCTATTATTGAGGCAGGCTGTGATGACTGGCGAGGAACACCGGAAGAACTTGCGGCACACTTGGTGAAGAGCATGAAGAATTCTCAGGAGAATAAAAGCCATGGCAGACAACATTCGACAGTTAGCGGCTATGCTGGTCCCAGTCACTGGTGAGACGTTATTGGTGCCGGGCACTGTGGTTGCTGAGATGATTCCTTACTGTGATCCTGTTCCGGTTGAAGGCAAGCCAGAGTGGTTTTTGGGGGAAGTGACATGGCGGGATGAAAAGGTTCCTGTTGTTTCCTTTGAACTGGTCCGTAATGGTGAGCGTCAGCCCCGTACTTCGGAAACACGGATTGCTGTGATTAATGGAGTATCTGGCGACAGTAAACTACCTTTCTACGCTATGCCCGTTGAAGGGATTCCCCGCTCTATCAAACTGGATTCAGACGACATAGTTCAACTGAAAGATAAGAAGCACATTGCCGATGTCATTAAAATGTGGGTGAAGGCCTCCGGAGTGGAAGCCGTTATCCCTGATCTTGATAAGCTGGAAGAAAAACTGCTTAGCTCCAGTTGTTAACACCAGTCTCCCCAGAGAAACTGCATCAGGCTGATAGCGGAAATCGGTGCAGTTTCCGTTCGCAAAACCCGCGGGCCGAGAGCCAGCGGGTGGAACTGCTTCTGTTCGGCCTGAGCGATTTCATCGGCAGTCAGGCCACCTTCCGGGCCAATCAACAGTGATACTGACTCGGGCTTTTCATAGCCAGACAGCGCCTTTTCCGTTCTATGATGGAGCACAAAGTTGAGCTGGGTTGTGCGGGTTTTCAGCCATTCATTCACAGGCATGGGCGCGTGAATTGCTGGTGGAATATTGCGGCCACACTGTTCACAGGCGCTGATAATCACCTGCTGCCAGTGGCGCATACGTTTATCCTGACGATCGTTTTTCAGCTTCACCTCACAATGCTCGGTGAACAGCGGTGTGATCTCTGTCACACCACATTCCACAGCTTTCTGAATGGCATAATCCATTCGCTCACCTCGGCTGAGGGTTTGCCCCAGAGAGATATGCAGCGGTGATTCTTTGTTGCCGGGTATATATTCCAGAGGAACCACCTGCACCTGCTTTTTTGTCACTTCATTCACACGGGCCTGCCAGCAACCGCCTTCGCCATTAAACAGGATAAGAGGGTCGCTGGACTTCATGCGCAGTACCCGGCCAACATGATTGGCGGCACTTTCTGGGAGGTCGACAGGTTGATAAGCCTCAAAGGTGACAGGGGCATAAATACGAGGATTGCGCATGGACTTATCTTATAAATAATGAAAAATCGGGGAAAGAATGAATCACACCATTGTAACCAATGACGTGGCTGGATACTAAACTGCTTCGGGTTCACGGTGTACAAATGAAGGATTACGTTGTGAAAGAAAGAATGTTGCCTGCAATTGTTCTGGGCATTTGCTTTGTGGTCGGAATAGCCATTGGTGGTCAGAAGCTGGCCGATGGCATTGTGCAGTTCAAGTCGCTTAATCGCTCAGTGGTTGTGAAAGGGTTATCGGAACAGGAAGTACCAGCCGACACTGCAATTTGGCCGATTCGTTTTAAGGAGGCAAATAATAAGCTGAATAGCTTGATTAACAGCATTGATGAGAAGAACCAGCAGGTCATCGTCTTCCTGACTGCCAAAGGATTTTCCCGCGAGGATATTTCCATCAATCCTCCCTCCATCACTGATAATGAAGCGAACAACTACGTGGATTCAGACAAAATCCGCTATCGCTACACCGCCGACTCGGTTGTAACGGTTTACACCCGTGATGTGGCAAGGGTGCGAGCTGCTATGAAGGATTTGGGGGAACTGGGGCGTCAGGGTATTGCTTTCAGCACTGACGATTACAACGCACGTACAGAGTTTCTGTTTACCGGTCTGAATAATCTCAAACCGAAGATGATTGAAGAAGCAACCCAGAAGGCACGGGAAGTGGCTGAGAAGTTTGCCAAGGATTCCAAGAGCAAACTGGGTAAAATCAAATCTGCCCGCCAGGGCGTGTTCCAGATTAACGACCGTGACCGGAATACACCTTATATCAAGCGAGTACGTGTGATTTCTACCGTTGAGTACTATCTGGTGGATTAAGCTTCGACCCAGATGAAGTCCCTAATCCATCTTTAGGGCTCCATAAGGTACTTTGGCCACGGCTGAACTGACGGTTAAGCTGGCTTTTTCTTATCGTGTTGAAGCCGGATCAGCATAAGATCAGAGGGGAATTTATGAGACAAAACTTTAGCCTCTTGCTCATCCTTCTTTTTTAGAATAGCCTCGGCGTTGTTTGCATGAGGAGCGTTGACGCATATTTTTACTCCCCCCTCGCTATCTGGGGCAGGTTGGACTTGCATAAGATGAGCTATTTTCTGATTTTGTGTGTCCAAAATGTCCATATTTGTCCATACGAAACGATGCTTTCGTGTATCTATTGGCTGCACAACTTTCAGCCCCCATGCTTCATAATAGCTACGGAACAAAGGGGATATGGTACTGGGGGATTCAGCGTACCTGCACTTGATGTAGTCCTTACTAATGAATAATGGATTGCTGAGAATATCATCATATATATCCTCTTTTTGGCAGTGCATAAATCTCTGAAATTTTTCATGTGACAGAGCCAGATAGATAACGGATGAATCGCCTTGGCAGCCCTCTGGTTGATAAACAGGACCGGTAGCGTTGGGCTGGGGCACTAGAGTGACGGCAGCATTGGCAGAGCTGACTGGTAGAATAATTTTTTGCATGAATAGGCAGCCCTGTTTGTGTGTATCCAGCTCTACAGCGGTGGTTGCTTCAAAGCAACGATCGCAGTTTACAGGCCTTTGTGGGCACGCTGTTGCCTGATGCTCCAGGAGCTTTGACCGAGCCAGATAATGGTTGCATAACACACAGTTTACCGGATAACCGATACAGTCCAGAAAATGCTGCGCTGTGCTTCCCTGAAATATGTAACTAGTACAGTAAAAACAACTTATTGGGCGCTGCTCACACTTCTCTTCATGATCGAGTAAGTCTCTCCTCGGTACTACTGATGTGCAATGGCGGCATGGAAAGGGTCTATAGGCACATTCAGTGTAGTGAGAATGAAGTTCCTTGGGAGTATTGGCCATAAAACCACATTGGTAAGAGCATGGTACGCTGCTTGTTGTGGTGGCTATTGACATTGCCTGATTTGCTTCAGAAGCCCCTTTTAAAGCGGCTTTAAGAACCAGAGGGTAGAGCCTGATAAGACGATCAGCCAACTCTTGTTTACTTTGGGGTGTTGATTGATGACCTGCTGCCTCAAGGCATTCAGTTTCAAGCTGCTTGGCTTCCATAACTGTTTCATAGTCTGCGGCAAGGTTCCCTTCCCTATAGGGGCGTTTTCTGCATTGTTGCTTGTGAGCCTCAAGTTTTGGTTCTGGTACACTTGTACCGCAGCCGTAATCGCAATCTACAGGTTTTTTTGAACAGGATAACGTGTGTTCATCCAACTCGTGGTAGCCTCCAGACCATCCACACTCTTTACTCATACAGTTAAAACGGGAATTATTAAGGGCTAACAACCCTCCTCCTCTTGTGAATTGGGCTGTTTTTCTGTCTCCCAGTTCTTTACGGCACACAAGGCAATTTTCGAGCCTGTCGAATTGACTATCAAAACAGGGC
>NZ_SMME01000149.1 GCF_009711465.1 Parendozoicomonas verongulae
GTCTCGTCCGGACTTCGGCCATACCTTACTGAAGCAGTTCCACTGGTACGCGGTGACTTTTTGGCAGGAGGGGGATTCCCGGGGATAAAATCACGCCCTCTTTTCCTTTCTCCTTTTATTGCTACGCAGGATCCCTGTGCTCTTTCCATGCAATCACCTTCCCTGTTATTACATCTTGATCTCCTGCCAGACAAAAAACTGTTTTAGCTCATGGCTGTTTCAGGATGAACTACGTTTTCTGGCCATAGCTGCTTAGAGTACGGAGGGGAGGTGCTTGTTCCAGCAGAAGGCTGA
>NZ_SMME01000049.1 GCF_009711465.1 Parendozoicomonas verongulae
GAACACCACCTGCTCCTGCGGCGCCACCTTTGATTCGAGCAGTCTTTTTTACTCTCACCGCCGGGCCAGCAGCGACATCCGGTGCCAGGTACTGCAGAACACCACCTGCTTCTGCGGCGCCAGTTTTGATTCGGCCAGTCTGCTTCACACTCACCGCCAGTGCAGCCGAGATGCCCGGTGCAAGGGGAAGCAGACCACCACCTGCCCCTGCGGTGCCACCTTCGC
>NZ_SMME01000364.1 GCF_009711465.1 Parendozoicomonas verongulae
GTTGCCGCCTGATTCCTGGAGCACAAGAGGGTCACTAAAAGTCACAGTGCCAGCGCTTCGATCAATAGTCACCTGCGCGGGATCGATAGCCGTACCTGCACTGTCAACCACATCGATGCTCACCTGATGATCCCGGTTGACGGTCACCACCTGCCCCGCCGTGGGTGTACCAATATCCGTGGTCTGGTCATGGGCCAGCACCACCACATCCCCTTCCCGGTAGATGGGTACGCGCCCGTCGGCTGGTAAGCGCACCGGGTCAAGACCAATCAGGCGGGAGTCCAGAGGTATGCTGGTGAGCACCACGGTATTGAAGGTGACAGTCTGGGGGAGTACCTCGATGTCGTTCGTCCCGTCGGTGAAGTGGAGTTTGCACCAGCCGGTCTGGCTGTCCACATACCCATCGACTTCTGCCGAGGTCAGGTTGCCGTTAAAGTCCGCCTGTACCGAAATCCGCTCGCCGGTATCCGCCCGGTTGGCCCACACCTGCAGGCTCCCGGGACGCAAGGGAGTGCCCGGAGTCCGAAAAGCCATGTGGCTGGTTTGAAAGCCAGCGCGGGAAGTCGCCATCGCCTCCACCGAAACCACGCCGTTACCGCCGTCGGGGTAGCTGGTAAAGGTGGCTAATCCACCGGTGTAGTCGATG
>NZ_SMME01000404.1:0-279 GCF_009711465.1 Parendozoicomonas verongulae
CACCACCTGCCCCTGCGGTCTTATCTTCGATACGGTCAACCAGCTTTTCTCCCACCGCCGGGGAAGCCAAGACGCTCGATGTAAGGGGAAGCGGGTCAGAAAGAAATAAATCAGAGGTTATGCCCGTTGCAAATGCTAGCAAATGCCTCATATCTTTGGCTTATCCTGACCGTTGCTCCCGCTGTTGTTGATGCGAGTACAGATAAACCGGTGAGTAGCTGCACGCTTCTTGTACCATCAGCTGAAGGCTCTATTTGCTCCGCAACTCCCAGCAAAGCT
>NZ_SMME01000404.1:551-748 GCF_009711465.1 Parendozoicomonas verongulae
TAACAGTCCCAGATGACTACGGTAGCCCTACACAAGAAGTAGAAATATTGAGCCAAAATGAGAAGGAGACAGTACGTCGAGAAAAGCAGAACACCACCTGCCCCTACGACGTCACTTTCGATTCAGTCAACCAGCTTAAAACCCACAGCCAGAGCAGCAATGATGCTCGGTGCAGGGGGAAGCGGAACACCACCTGC
>NZ_SMME01000171.1 GCF_009711465.1 Parendozoicomonas verongulae
TGTTCTGTTTTCCTCGACGTACTGTCTCCTCCTCATTTTGGCTCAATACTTGTACTTCTGGTGTAGGGCTATCGTAGTCCAAATCACCTGGGACTGTTGATGCAGTTTCATAAACCTCTTCAAACTCTTGCTTAACAACTTTCCGGCATTGAATTTCCCAGGCGTTGATATCAGGGTTAAAAGGTAATGGAAACCCATCAACGAATTCACCTGTTATTATCACGTCATCTGCCGCCTCAGCTATCAGCTCAAGGGCTTCCTTGTTCTGACGTGGCAGCCTGATACTGGAGGGGCTTCCAACCCCTTGGCAAACCAGGCTA
>NZ_SMME01000491.1:0-369 GCF_009711465.1 Parendozoicomonas verongulae
AACCAGTCTTTCACCCAATCCGGCGATCTCGTCAAACACAAGCGCACCCACAATGGGGACAGGCCCTTTGTCTGTGTCCAGTGCAACAAGTCTTTCACCACATCCGGTAAGCAAGCACAAACGTATCCACACAAGGGACAGGCCGTTCACAAACGTATCCACACAGGGGACAAGCGACACAAGCGCATCCACTCAGGGGACAGATCCTTTATCTGTGACCAGGACGGATGCCACAAAACCTTTACCACATCCGGCAATCTCACCAGACACAAACGCACCCTGCACAACAGGAAAAATGAGTGACACGGTCTGTCCCTTACACACGATTCCCTGGAAGAGCAAGAGACTGCCAGTTACGTTGCTATCTTC
>NZ_SMME01000491.1:713-1050 GCF_009711465.1 Parendozoicomonas verongulae
GACCTCCTCACCCTATTCCCTTAGGGCCATTAGATGTGATGTCAACAGGCGGCATTGCCATACACCCTGCGGACAGCACACATATCTACCCCGGTGAAACTATATCTTGCACCGTCAACAGATCTGCCGGGCACCACCTTGTGCATTGCCGTGGTAAAAAACAAAACACCCAAGTCACACTCACAGGATCAACAGCTGTACAACACCTGGCAGTTGAAGCAGGTACCACAACATGGATCAGGAACCCATCTGACATTTGCTGCACTTCCAGTCACAATGAAGACCCTGATATCTTGTGCACTCCTCCTCCTTCTTCACCTCTCTCTCTGAACACTCT
>NZ_SMME01000844.1 GCF_009711465.1 Parendozoicomonas verongulae
GCTGACATTATTGCAGGGAAAAAACTCAAGTCTGTCGACAGGAACAAGCTTGCCAGAGAGAAGGTGAGTGGGGATGGTGAGGGAATTGCGGGGGCACTCAATCGCGCGATCAAGAGTGAAAAATTGACAGATCGGAATGATATGCTCAATGCCCTGGTAGAAGATCTTGGCTCTGTTCTTGATGACTTCTTCTATGATTCGAACGGTGACCTGAATCCTGGCAGACATGGACATTTGAATCAGGAACTGGAAAAGGCTATTGAGGGTTCTGATTTGAGCGGTGCCCTCGGTCATATTCAGCAGCAGCCTTTGGGGGAGCTCATTGTGTCAGCCCATGCAAAACAAGGTGGGACACGTCAGGAAATGAGTGATCTGATTGCTGAATGGGTCAGCAATCAGATGTCAGGTGAGGAGTAGAAGCGTGAGGTCTGGCTCCTACTGATAGCGCCAGGCAAGAAGGTGGCTGGTTTTTTGTCCCTGACTCATTTTGATTACCCGTACCTGCCGAGCCTTTTGTGTGTGTAGAATACGTTTGAGGGTAGGTAGATTATCTTTCTTTGAAACAAGACTTGTGAACCAGTGAACCTGATCTGCAAAGTCTTCACTTTCCTTGATCATACGTTTCAGGAATGCGACTTCCCCTCCTTCACACCACAATTCGGTTTTCTGCCCACCGAAGTTGCGTTTGTCTTTCAGCTCTTTTGAAGAGCTTTTCTTTTTGCCTGCATTCAGGTTATTCCACTTTCGCAAACTGCCTGTCTGTGCCTCTTCCAGTGAACTGTGGAACGGTGGGTTGCAGAGGGTAAGATCAAAACGGTCTGTCGGTTTGATGATGCCATGGAAAATATTTTTGACACTCTTTTGGTGAACTACGCGAATCAGCTTATCCAGCCCTGGGTTTCCCTGGCTAATCAGGTGGGCGGTTTTTACTGATACGGGATCAATATCCGAAGCGACAAATTGCCAGCCATAACTGCGAGCGCCGATGATGGGATAGATGCAATTTGCACCTGTTCCGATATCCAGACAACGAACGCCTTTCCCTGTGGGCGGTTTACCATCATGTTCTTCAGCCAGCAGATCTGCCAGATAGTGAATCATATCTGCACGCCCCGGAATGGGCGGGCAAAGGTAGCCTTCAGGGATTTGCCAATGGGTTACCTGATAATGATGGGCTAACAGAGCCTTGTTCAGGTGGAGAACGGCTTGCTTTGAACTGAAATCGACGGTCTTTTCTCCAGCCGGATTGGTGCGGATGAAAGTCTTAAGAGCTGGAAGTGTGGTGCACAATGCATCAAGGTCGTAGCGCCCTTGATGAGGATTGCGAGGGTGCAGCTGGGTTGTTTTCTTGGACATCGTTCTAAGGCGCAGTGGCTTAAGGGTGGAACTGCCAGTGATTTACCCCCTTAAATACAAGGATTTAAAGGGGTAAGGTTTAAAGTGAGCATTCTTTACGGATTTTTCTGTCAGGGCTCAGAACGGCTAGATCATACCCCTGTTGCAGTGGCCTCGTTATTTGCCTTTTTGGTGAATCTGTAGAACAAATTGGGTTCACTGACAATGTAAATGTCACCCTTGTCGTCCATAGTTATGCCTTCTGGCTGAGGTAAGAAGTTACGCAAGTGAGGGATAATGCCTAAACCGAGAGTGCTGACGACCTTACCGTCCATTGTGACCTCAATAAGTTGGCGTGACTCATCGCTAAGAACAAGCAGGTTGCCAGAGCGTTGGTCGTAGTGCAGTCCTGACAGATCACTGCTCTCAGAGATAATCGCTTTATTGATTCTGGGATCCTGATTGATTTCTATATGATTCGTTAAACCATTCAGGGAAAATCCTTTTATATTGTAAATAGCCATTGGGTCCCGTTCTTTGGCTACCCAGGCGCTGTTCTGGTTGGAATCCCAGGCCAGACCTTCAAAGCCTTTGTTGCGACCACTGCCAATACCAATAGTGACTTTAGGGCTGTCATCAAAAACGATCTTCTGAGTTGTTTCATTCAGGGTGATCTGGGCAATCGTATGTCGGCGCTCGTCGGCTACCAGATACTTATCATGTCCCATCCAGGCGATGGCTTCTACATCCTCAAACCCTTCCATGTCCAGAGAGCGTATGAGTTCTCCATCGCGACTGATTTCGGCCAGCAGGTTGCTGTTCGTTACACCGATCAGCATTTTGGTGTCGTCATTCCAGGTGAGGCCTGAAAGGTTGTCAGGAATACCCTGTACCACCAGCCCTTTGATATCCATGCGGTAATCGTTTAACCAGACGGCAGCTGCTTTGCTTTCTTCTGATGTTGTGACATTCAGATAGACGCGATAAAGGATATCGTCCAGGTTGGCAATGTGACCGACATAGGCGATCAAGCCAAGGGTCGCAGCCAATTTTGCGGGCCGGGAAAACAAATATTTTTGGAGGGGGCGGGGAAGCGATTTCATTACAACAGGCTCATTGGAGGTCGAGTGGCGACAGTATCGCCAATGAGATGTGAAATAAACATGAACATAGGGAAAAGGGTGATCTACGACTCTCTTTCTTTCTGTTGGAGGCTCTACAAAGCCTATCTCGCCTCCGTGGAACAGGAGGCGAACCCCGGGTTGCTATTGTGCTTTCAATGTTTGGCCGTTGATATCATGGCTGTCGCTGCCCATCAGGTAAAGATACAGGGGCATAATATCCTCCGGTGTTGGCAGGGTTTCCGGATTTTCTGCCGGGTAAGCACCAGCGCGCATGGATGTACGGGTAGCACCAGGATTGATAGCATTGGAGCGCACACGGCTCAAACCGTCTTCCTCATCTGCCAGCACCTGCATCAAACCCTCGGTGGCAAACTTGGAGACACTATAAGCGCCCCAGTGCGCCCGGCCTTTGCTGCCAACAGAGGAGCTGGTGAATACCACGGAAGCTTCTGGTGCTTCCCGCAAAAGGGGAATTAACTCTCGGGTGAGCATAAACTCCGCATTGACATTCACCTGCATAACCCGCTGCCAGGTATCCGGGTCATACTGAAACAGTGGTCCAAGGCGACCTAGAAGGCCAGCGTTGTGGAGCAGACCATCCAGACGGCCAAACTCTTTTCCAATGGTATTGGCCAGCTCCTGATAGTCATGAAAAGTGGCTGTTTCGAGATTCAGGGGAACAATAGCGGGTTGAGGATGACCTGCTTTCTCTATTTCATCGTATACCTTTTCCAGCTTTTCCGTAGTGCGGCCCAGAAGAATGACGGTGGCACCATGTCTGGCATAGGTGAGCGCCGCAGTACGACCAATACCGTCACCGGCACCTGTCACCAGAATTACCTTGTTTTCCAGAAGGTTGCCTGGCGCCTGATAGTCAAACATGGTCATTTTCCTTTCTTTACTACAAAGAGCCGCCCATGGTGGTGTTGGTATATGGCGGCAAAGTGGTTAGGCTGGCAGGTTCCAGTTACACTCATCCAGCCATTCGAGAATCCCCTGAGGAGACTCGCTATTATAGTCAGCCTGCCAGGTATCCGGGTCGATACCTAGTGGGATAAAACCATACAGTGCCGTGATGGTTTTCATGCCTGCTCGCTGACCAGCCAGAATGTCCCGCTCGTGATCACCAATGTAAACACAGGCGGCCGGATCGCAGGACAGCGTGTCGGAGGCTTTCCAGAGTGACTCCGGGTCAGGCTTGCTGTTTTTGACATCGTCGGGACACACCAGCACACTGCAGCGTTCGTTCAAATCCAGCTGATCGAGCAGGGGCAGAGTTAACCCCTTTGGTTTGTTGGTGACAATGCCCCAGGGAATACCGCGCGCTTCAATAGCTGCCAGCAATGGTTCAATACCCTCAAAGAGTTTGGCGGGATTATTCCGCTCAGGATTGGCTGTGTGGGTTTTATAATTTGCCAGCAGACGGTTGCGCAGGGTGTCGAAGCCCGGTTCGTCAGGTTGCAGGGCATAACCCAGGGCGACCAGGCCTCTAGAGCCCTGAGACACGGTGGCGCGAATCTCATTCGCAGGCAGAGGCTGGTAGTCATCTTCTCGCAGCATGGTGTTGAGAACATGTATGAAGTCCTCTGATGTATCCAGAAGTGTGCCGTCAAGGTCGAATAATATGGCTTGTATCCCATTCGTCAGGCAGCCTTCCATTGTCGTCCATCCTGTGGTGTGTTTATTAGTCCAGTTTATCCGGGCGAGTGGTGTGAATCATATAGTTCACATCCAGATCCCGCTCCTGCAGCCAGTAGCGTTGAGTCAGCGGGTTGTACAGTAAACCGGTGGAGTGATGAATATCCAGCTGAGACTGGCGACACCAGCCGGTTAGCTCATGGGGCTTGATAAACTTCTTGAAGTCATGAGTTCCTTTAGGTAACAGGTTCAGCACATACTCTGCACCAGCAATGGCAAATAACCAGGCTTTAGGGTTGCGATTGATAGTGGAAAAGAAGACATGACCACCGGGCTTCACCAGCTTGGCACAGGCGGCGATAACCTTGGAGGGGTCGGGTACATGCTCCAGCATTTCCAGGCAGGTCACGATATCGAAGCTGGCAGGGGTGTCCTCCGCCATCTGCTCAGCGGTGACTTGCTGGTAAGTCACTTCCACACCGCTTTCCAGACCGTGCAAACGTGCCACGGCCAGAGGGGCTTCCCCCATATCAATACCGGTCACTTTGGCGCCACGACGGGCCATGGACTCACTGAGAATTCCGCCGCCACAGCCAACGTCTAACACGGTTTTACCGGCAAGGCTGGCACGCTGATCGATATAGTCCAGTCTTAGCGGGTTGATCTGATGCAGGGGGCGGAACTCACTGTTTTGATCCCACCACCTGCTGGCCAAGGCTTCAAACTTGGCCACTTCCTCGCGATCAACGTTATCGCTTTTATTGTTATGTCCTTTATTCATGGGTACAACTTATCCCTGACGGCTTGCAGATATGCGTTTTTGCCAGTAGTTCGCTCTCTGTTTCAACCAGGCCTCATCCAGAGTGGTGAGGTGGCGATCCTCCATCAGAGCTTTACCGTTCACCCAAACATGAGTGAACTGGTTACGGCTGGCGGTATAGATCAGTTGGGATACCGGGTTATATACCGGCAGGTTTTCCAACTCGTTCATGGCAATAGCGGCTATATCCGCCTGTTTGCCAATTTCCAGACTACCGGTTTGCGTGTCTATGCCCATAGCGCGGGCGCCGTTGATTGTGGCCGCTTCAAGTGCCCCCCAGGCACTTAGCGCAGTGGCATCCTGTCCCACGGCCTTAGCAATCAACGAAGCAGTACGGGTTTCACCGAGCATATCCAGATCGTTGTTGCTGGCGCAGCCGTCAGTACCGATGGCGACGTTGACCCCGGCCTGCTGCAACCGGGCAACCGGAGAAAAACCACTGGCCAGTTTCAGGTTGGATTCCGGACAGTGGATAACACTGCAGCCGTTCTGAGCAATCAGCTGAATTTCCGCTTCGTTCAGCTGAGTCATATGGGTGCACTGCAATCGAGGGGAAAGGAAGCCCAGTTCGGCCAGACGGCGCAGTGGGCGCATGCCGGTTTTCTCAATGGATTCTTTGATTTCCTGAGCGCTTTCGTGAATGTGCATCTGCACATTGACGTCCAGTTGTTCGGAGAGGGTGATGATCTCTTTCAGGGGCGCATCGCTGACTGAATAGGGTGCATGGGGGCCAAAACCTACGAGGATGCTGTCCTGATTGCGGAACAGGTCAATGGTATCCAGACCTTTGGAGATGTAATTGGCGGCGTCTTTTGCCCAGCCGGTGGGGAAGTCCAGCACCGGGAATACCAACTGGCAGCGCATGCCACCTTCCAGTGCTGCATGACCGGCAGCTTCCGGAAAGAAGTAGTTGTCGCTGAATGTGGTAGTGCCGCCACGGATCATTTCTGCCATGGCCAGACGAGTGCCGTCGTGAACAAAGTCTTCATTCACAAACTGACCTTCGGCTGGCCAGATATGATTGTTGAGCCACTCTATAACGGGCAAATCGTCGGACAGCCCCCGGAACAGGCTCATGGCAGCATGACCATGGGTGTTGATAAAACCGGGAATCAGTGTGTGTTCAGCGAGATTCTGGATAATATCTGCTGACCAGTGAGCCTTGGCATCTGCAGTAGGAAGCAGGGCCGTAATTTTGCCATCAGTGATCGCGAGAGAGTGATCCTCAAGGATAGTTCTGGAACCGTCCACAGGAATAATCCAGCGGGCGTGGATCAGTGTGTCAGCATGTTGCTGTCCGGATGGCGTGGTGTTGGTCATGATTATATCCACAGTCGAATTGCTCGAATTATACCTGAAATAGCAACTGAAACAGCCCTTATTTCCTGTAGAGCTTGGCAGGATGTGTAAGTGAACTCTAACGGGGCAACTGATAAATCGAATGGGTGATTTTAATTTGTATTAGATGCGACCAGTCGTACGGGTTATGGTATGATTTACCGATTTCCGGCTGCCATTTCGCCCCTTAGGGCTTTGGCAGCCGCTGACAGATGACTGGATGAACCGGCATCACGCAGCCATGAGCGGAAAATACCTGCCTCAAAGCAGTTATGCGCAGGTATTTCATGGTAAATAACTGGTAACAGAGACGTGCCGGTTGATGACAGGCTTTTAAGGATCTTTTGGCATTTATGGTAGACACTGCAAACGAAATTCTACCGGTCAACATTGAAGATGAACTCAAGCAGTCCTATCTGGACTACGCGATGAGTGTCATCGTTGGCCGGGCGTTGCCGGATGTTCGCGACGGACTCAAGCCCGTTCACAGGCGGGTGCTGTTCGCCATGAACGAACTCTCCAACGACTGGAACAAGCCCTATAAAAAGTCTGCTCGTGTTGTTGGTGATGTAATCGGTAAATACCACCCTCACGGTGACTCTGCGGTTTACGACACCATTGTGCGTATGGCACAAGATTTCTCCCTGCGCTATCCGCTGGTAGATGGTCAGGGTAATTTCGGTTCTATCGATGGCGACTCTGCCGCTGCCATGCGTTACACGGAAATTCGCATGGATAAACTCAGCCACGAGCTGTTGGCTGATCTGGATAAAGAAACCGTTGATTACGTGCCAAACTACGACGGCACCGAACAGATTCCCGAGGTTCTGCCAACCCGAATCCCTAACTTGCTGGTGAACGGCGGTGCAGGTATCGCGGTGGGTATGGCCACCAACATTCCTCCCCATAACCTCACTGAGGTTGTGAGAGGTTGTCTGCACCTTCTGGATAACCCGGAAGCCACTGTTGACGACCTGATGGAGTTTATTCCCGGCCCGGACTTCCCAACCTCCGCCATCATCAACGGCAAGGCCGGTATCCTGCAGGCTTACCGTACTGGCCGGGGTCGTATCTGGATTCGCTCCCGTGCGGAAGTGGTACCAGATCCGAAGAAAAATCGTGAAATTATCATCATTCACGAGCTGCCTTATCAGGTAAACAAGGCTCGCCTGATCGAGAAAATCGCCGAGCTGGTAAAAGACAAGAAGATTGAAGGCATCAGCGAAATCCGTGATGAGTCCGACAAGGACGGCTTGCGGGTTGTTATCGAGCTGCGCCGTGGCGAAGTGGGTGAAGTTGTTCTGAACAACCTCTATGCCCAGACCCAGCTGGAAACCGTGTTCGGTATCAACATGGTTGCGCTGGTGAATGGTCGTCCTCAGACCCTCGACCTGAAGCAGATGCTGGAAGCGTTTGTTCGTCATCGTCGTGAAGTTGTGACCCGCCGTACCGTTTATGAGCTGCGTAAAGCCCGTGAGCGTGGTCATACTCTGGAAGGTCTGGCAGTTGCCCTGTCCAATATCGATCCCATGATCGAAACCATCAAGAAATCCCAGAATGCAGCAGAAGCGAAAGACGCGCTGATGGCTCAGGCATGGGATGCCGGTCTGGTACTGAACATGCTGGAAAAAGCGGGAAGCGATTCCTGTCGTCCAGATGATCTGCCTTCCGCGTTTGGTATTGATGGTGACAAGTACCGTCTGTCTCCACAGCAGGCTCAGGCGATTCTGGAGATGCGTCTGCAGAAGCTGACCGGTCTGGAACACGAAAAGCTGCTGACAGAATACCGTGAGCTGCTGGACAGAATTGCCGAGCTGGTACTGATTCTTTCTGACCCTGCCCGTTTGATGGAAGTGATTCGCGAAGAGCTGGAAAAGGTGGTGGAAGAGTATGGCGACGAACGTCGTACCGAAATCATCTCTTCCCGCCGTGACCTCACCGTTGAAGATCTGATCACCGAAGAGGACATGGTGGTCACCCTGTCTCACAGTGGTTATGCCAAGACTGTTCCTCTGACGGAGTATCAGGCTCAGAAACGCGGTGGTAAAGGCAAGAGCTCCGGCTCTCTGAAAGACGAAGACTACGTTGAACACATGCTGGTGGCCAATACCCACACCCAGCTGTTGCTGTTCTCCAGCAAAGGTAAGGTTTACTGGCGCAAGGTGTACGAGATTCCTGTGGCATCCCGTACTGCCCGTGGCCGTCCGATTATCAATATCCTGCCGCTGGATGAAGGTGAGCGTATCACCGCTATGCTGCCGGTTGCAGAATACAGTGAAGACAAATTTGTCGTATTCGCTACTGCCCACGGTACAGTGAAGAAGACGCCTCTGACAGCCTACTCCCGTCCGCTGTCTTCCGGTATTCGTGCGATCAACCTGGTGGAAGGCGATGAGCTGATTGGTGTATCTCTGTGTGATCCGGATCGTCGCATCATGCTGTTCAGCGATGCCGGTAAGGTTGTGCGCTTCCCGCAGGATCTTGTTCGCCCAATGGGTCGTACTGCAACGGGTGTCCGTGGCATCAAGCTGCAGGATGGCCAGAAGGTTGTATCCCTGATCTGCCCAACCAGCGATGCACCGGTTCTTACGGCAACCGCTAACGGTTTTGGTAAGCGTACCGCACTGGAAGAGTACCCCATCAAAGGGCGTGGTAATCAGGGGGTTGTATCCATCAAGGTCACCGATCGCAATGGCCCTGTTGTGGGTGCAGTACAGGTGGATGATGAGGACGATATTATCCTGATCTCTGATATGGGTACGCTGGTGCGGACCCGTGCTTCCGAAGTTTCCATGGTGGGCCGTAACACTCAGGGTGTGCGTCTGATCCGTGTGGCAGATGGCGAGCAGCTGGTAGGCCTTGAGCGGGTGGCAGAACCTGATGAAGAAGATGTGGTTGGCGCTACTGTGGAAGCAGAAGGCACTGAATCCTCCTCTGATTTTGATGATGTAACCGCTTCGGACGTTGAAAACAGTAGTGACGAAGGGGGCGATCAGGAGTCCTGATCTTTCCTTTTTAAAAGACAAAACGGGCAATCTGATCATCAGGTTGCCCGTTTTTTATGGCTGTTTTTTAGCTTGTCAGGAAAACTAACCAGGCTGTTAGTGCATGTCAAAGCCTGTCCCTGCACCCTTCAGCGTGTTTCTCAATATTAAGGGTTGCTTTGAAGGGGGATATTATGGATTGTTCAATGGGTAGTTTGTTATTGTCATCAGCTTATAACAGTTGTGAGTGGCTGCGCGGGGACAGTAGTCTGCAGTCCTTGAACTCCGGGTTGTTCAAATCCGCTCATGCATCTCTTGTCAGCGATAACAGGGAGAGCAGCCTGAGCACTATTTCCGTTGATGAGGCTCTGCCACTCCATAGAATGCAGCATCCTCCTCTGGGTGACCGGGATGTGGACTCCCTGGCAAGTCTGGGAGAGCCTGCCCTGAACGATGATGAGGCGCAGGAGGGCAGTGTCAGTATACAACTCTCTATGGCCAGCGATATCTCGGAGTCCTCTCTGGTGGACACCGAGGAGGAAGCATCCTCATCCTGGAATCCGTTCCACTATATCGGCAAGATGGTGTGTAACTGGGTGGGCAATATGACACCTGAGCAGCGTCAGGGGTGGATTGATCGTATCCGCAATTGGGAATTTACTGCAACCACAGCGGTAAGAAAACAGGCTATTTATAACAGCTACAAGTTTACCTTGAAGGCTCTGCTTTTTGTTGCAGGCATGCAAATGCCGGTAGCCATGAATGCTGCGTTTGCGATGATCGACGTTGAACGCAGAATGAATAGTTTGAAGATGCTGCACAACCCTCAATATTGATATACTCCAGCGCGATTCATCTTTCATAGACGATTGCGCAGGAGTTGTTATGATCGAAACACTTCAGGCTGGCGATAAGGCGCCAGCTTTCTCCCTTCAGAATCAAAATGGTGAAACCGTGAATCTTGCGGATTTCGCTGGTAGCAAGGTATTGGTTTATTTCTACCCTAAGGCCCTCACACCCGGTTGTATCACTCAGGCCTGCAGTCTGACAGACGTGCGTCCTCAACTGGATGATCTGGGTGTTCATGTTCTGGGTATCAGCCCGGATCCAGTCAAAAAGCTGAAAAGCTTTGAAGAAAAGAAAGAGCTGAATATCACTCTCTTATCCGATGAAGATCATGCTGTTGCTGATCAGTTTGGTGTTTGGGGTGAGAAGAAGTTTATGGGGCGTGTGTTCGATGGTATTCATCGCATCAGTTTTCTGGTGAATGAAGAGGGTGTGGTTGAGCATGTTTTTAATAAGTTTAAGACCAAGACTCACCACGAAGTTGTTCTGGATTACCTGAATCAACACTGATTCACTTAAGTACCCCGACCATGGCTTTGCCACCAGACTATGCAAAAGCAATGGTCCGGGTGCTTAACTGGTGCGATTGTTGTAGTAGTTTTTGGCTCTTCTGAAAAGTTGCATGGATCGTTGTGCGCAGGAGGTTGCCACTTTCGGTGCAAGAAAGAAGGCACTCCAGGAGGCGAAAATCGTTGTACCAATGGCCAAGTGAATAGGCGTATAGTTGGAAATCTCACCATCCGCCATCATAAAAGAGCTGCTGTTGGCTGTGCAGTTATAGGGGAGCGTTTTGTTTGTTGACAACTCAACCTCCCCAAGGCTTATTTTTATAGTTGTTTCCAAAAAAGGAACGGCATAAAAGTACCCAAAGATCAGGCTGTATTTCATGGCTGCGAATAAGAGGTTGGTTAAGTATCCCTTATCTCTGTGAATGGCCAGCTTATCTGCAATCACAACCATATCCAAAGAATCTTTTTTTTCCTTGTCCTCCCAGACATCTTCTGTACGGGGATCAACTCTCAGGATTTTCTGGTAAATGAATGTTCTGCTTTCTTCATCAAGCTCGCTGATTTTTATGATGAAATCGAAATTTTCATTATCTGTCAGCAGACAAGCAGGCTTGCTTTCATTGAATAGAGGTGTCTTTATACAATTTTCGCCGTCACAAATATGGTTCCTGTCCGAGAGGCATTTTGAAGATACCTTTTCATGAGTCACCCTCATAGTAGAATCAATCAGGCCGGGTACAATTATCATGCAGGCTCTGACCATAGAAGATAGATAACGGTATCGGTCCACTTCATAGCTGATAACCTGTCCGACCATCTGCAGAGCATTACATCCCTTCGGCTCAATAAGAATTCTGGCTGTAAGCGCCTGTTCCGGATAGACATAGAGAATAATGTTTGCCCCAATGAAGATAGTCCACCCGGCGGAAGCACTTCCCCATTCGTAGATGTTTTTGGCAACAATTCGGCCCGGCTTACGACTCTTCTTTTTTCTGGCCTCTTCCTGTTGTCTAATCCTTATCACCTGTGCAGGGTTTTTGCCTGCATGTTTCAATAAAGCATCAATAACGTCTCCAGCGAGTTTTTTTTCTGCAGCGGAAAGCTCTGAAAAAAGATACACCATTTTATTGACATCCAGTGGTAACTCGTTGCTTTCATTAACACTGACTTTCTCTGTTCCTTCTTCTTCCTCTGTCCCTTCCTCCTCGGCTTTCTCGATACTTACTGATTCTTGGTCTTTTCTTTTTGGCAAGGCTGGTTCCGGAGGGAGGGGAGGAGGGGCTGGTATGGGTCCGGGAGTAGATGTGACGCTTTCAGGGCGAAGAGAGATGTTCTGAAGGCTTTCTGTGATGTTCTCAAGTTCTTTATCGATATGTTCCAGACTTAAGGAACGCTTGAATTCAATTAGATCGGGGTGATCTCTGAGGGAGGGAAGAGAAGAAGTAAGGCTTTGATCATCATCCTCAGGATCATCGTAAGAGGTCTCTGGAATTATACGTACTTGATCTAGGGTAAGACCCCGCGAGTTACCTTTTTTTTTATCGGGTACTGCAGCTTGTACTTTCGGGATAAGAAGAGGCTGCCAGGAGTGACTGCGGCCGGTATCGGGATAAATATTGAATGTATCTTTCTCGAGAGATTCCGACGGACGCCTGCCGGAGTTTGTTTCCCCGTCTTCGGAACGATAACCGCTATCCAGGCTGCTAGAACTATCGTAGCGTTTTACTGTACGTTGTTTCATGGACAAGGGAGTCGGGCTACCCCCCGCAGGACCAACAGAGGGGAGAGTGCTTTGCTTGAGAGTAGAAGGTTCTACAGCAACTGCCTGAGGTCGGATGGGGGCAATATGAAACTTGGACTCTTCAGTTCCATGGGAACCAGTGCTGCCTGTCAGACATACCACTAATAACGTACTTATACCGAGTTTCATTGCTCCCCCAGTGCAAACAAAGGGAAAGCTTAGTATAAGAAAGCTGGAGTCATTGGCATGACTCCAGCTTGATTAAAAGAACATGCCAGGCATTAATGAGTCATAAAGTGCTTAACAACTTCAGTGATCTTCACCATATCATCGATAGCGATGAACTCTTCAGTGGTGTGAACCTTGGACATGCCAGTGGACATGTTTACGGCAGTCAGACCCTTCTTGTTGAAGTTGTTGGCATCGGAGCCACCGCCAGTGCCTTTGGTGACAGGCTCGTGACCCAGTGCGGCGAAAGAAGCCTTCAGGCTTTCAACGTGTGGGTGGTTGTTATCGATAACGAAAGAGTCGTAAGCGCGGCTGGATTCGATTTCAACTTCGGCACCGTGCTTTTCAGCTGCAGCTTCAAAGGTGCTGATCATATGAGCTACCTGCTCCTGCAGCTTGTCTTCGTTCAGGGAGCGGGCTTCAGCAACGATCTTCAGCTCAGGCATAACGATATTGGTGGCGTTACCACCGTTGATAACACCAATGTTGGCAGTGGTTTCTTCGTCGATACGCAACAGCTTCATCTGGGTGATAGCATCAGCAGCAACCTGGATTGCACTGATGCCCTGCTCAGGTGCCAGACCAGCGTGGGCAGGCTTGCCTTTGATGTTGCAGACAATCTTCTGCTGGCCAGGAGCGGACGTGATGATAGTTCCGATAGGGCCGCCAGTGTCCAGAATCACAGCCTTGTCAGACGTGATGTAGGACATATCAAAGTACTGAGAACCGAACAGACCGCCTTCTTCGTATACGGTGAAGGCCAGTTCAATGGTTTTGTGTTCCAGGTTCTCTTCCTTGATGCAGCGAACAGCTTCCATAACCGCAGCAATGCCAGACTTGTCGTCACCTCCCAGAATGGTATTGCCCTTGGAACGGATGATGCCGTCTTCACCAATCACAGGTTCGATACCATTTCCTGGGGTCACGGTGTCCATGTGGCTGCTGAAAACAACACTGTCGTCCAGAGTACCTTCCAGACGGGCATAAACGTTAAAGCCGTTGGAGATGTGTTCAGGAACAGGCAGGGCGTGTACAGTGAAGCCCATCATGCCCAACTGCTCAGTCAAGGTCTGGGCAATGCGCTGTTCGTTGCCAGATTCGCTGTCGATTCTTACGAGGTCACAGAAGTGCTCAACCATGCGGTCGCGATTGATATCGGTCACAGTGATTCCTTAATGCGAGGAGGTAGATGAATGAGATGATCATACTGTGACTTTTCGACAGACCAAAATGTGCAGTAATAAAAACGTTTGAGATCAGTGGTTTTATTGATTTGCGCCAAGAATATGAGCGATTTTTGAAGGTGTGAATAAAACGGGGAATCTCGGAGCTTTCGTAAGAAATATAATCTCTTTACGTCTGCCTTACGCTATCATGATGTTTTGAAGAAATAACAACATTTCTAGATTTCCCTTTGAATTAATGCATTTTGGAAATTTCACATTTCCTGCCGTAATTAGACCCTTTGAAGTCCGTTAATTATAAAACCTATAAGTACTCCAATCATTATTTTCGCATAGTCTGGCGGTGTCTTTATGGGAAAACAATGGGCCGGGTACTTAAACTGCTATTGATAAGCTCCATATGCAGGAATCCACTTCGCCAGGACTTATGATCAGCTCTGCTATGGGGTGAGTTTTAGAACTATGCATTTTTTCTCTGGCCAACTACTTTTACACGACTCTGGTCAGATCATATACCCATGCAAGGCGATTCAAGAGATAGTATTTCCTGGTGTATACAGTTAGCTGTGTGCGCTGCCTTGCTGACTGTTTTGAAGAGCAGTGTCGTGCAAGCCCAAGAAGAGTTTAAAGGAAATTCAACTGTACTTAACTTGTGTCACATGTCTGCAACGTTTTCTCTCATGCGTTTAAACTCTACTGCAACGATAACGAAATCAGGGGTAAGGGCAGGGTCAGAGCAAAGAGGAAAGCACTCTTCCTTCTGTGTAAATCAGGCGTGGTTACAAAAACCTTTTTCAGGAGCAAAAAAGTGCTACGCACCCTATTCAACACGCTCTGCCGGGAAGTCTCAAAGTAAGAAGTGCAAAGGGAGAGCATCCAAGTTTGCGTCCAGTATGGCCGAGGCTGTAGAAAAACCTAAAGATATCAAAGATTTCAAGTCAAAAAAGGGAGGAAGGTCTGGCCAGAGACGTTTACATCGGAGGGATTCTGATCAGTGTCAGAAATGGAAATACCTGCGAAAGAGTCGGTTCACTGAAAAGGAATACTCTGATGAAAGTCCCCCTGTCTTCCAGACATCTCGAAAAGGCCTGAAGAGGGAGCGTCGGTTAAGACGGGAAGCAGAACAAAATACTCAAGATAGTGATCATTCTACTACTACTGCTATTGCTGAAAGAACAACCGAAGGTACAGTTGCTCTCTCGATGCCGGAAGCAATGCGGGATTCGCTGGGGGCTTTTCGTTCTGGCTATGAGCTGAAGGCCTATCAGGAAAAATATTTACACATTCAGAAACGTTTCTATGAGTATACGGGTGCTCTTTCTCGTACGCTGTCTGATTCGATGAGATATCTTACTCACCGTCTTGAAGAAATGCGCGCTATCAAAGCGTTTGAATATACTCATAATGTCCATGTTGTGGGAGAGACATTTATCAATGAGTATATCGATATTTCCTTGATGACCCACGTAGGCGAAACAAATGAGTATGGTCAGGCTGTTGACCCTCATGTAAAAATAAATTTTAAAAAATTTCCCGAGCCAGAGACTGAGCCTTATATTTCAGACACCCTTGAACAACAACTCCTGAATTTGATGATGCAATGTAAAGCAAATCGTTGCTATGGAATCAATATATGGCCTATGACAACGCCAGCATCGGAGATTGGTACTTACAATAACCCTTTTTCATTGATGACGGCTGATTCTTCTGGCAATGCACTCACGCTTTGCCTGGAGTGGCTGGATGAATCAGGGAGCACTATTGATGCCATTACGGCAGATGTACCGCTATTCAACGGGGATTCTTTTCAATGGGTTGAACAGGCACTGCAGATGCAGACAATAAAACATTCGGCGACATCAGGAAAAGCGTTTGTGTCAGTCTTCTCCCCTGAGATACTTGAGTATCTTTTAATGAGTTTAAAATATGGCCAGAATTCAGATAATTTCGATAAATGGCAGTTGCAGTGCGAACGACATCAACGACAAAGATATATGCCTTTATTCCGGTCACACTGTAAAAAGTACGGAGAGGCACTGAAAAAAAGGCCGACATTGGAGTTTGAAACAGCTTTAGGTGTCAAAGCAGCTGCCTTAAGTAAGAGGTATTTTTTGGTATTTGACTATTTGGCGCGATTGGATTATCCCGTGGTTATGCTTGTTAAAATGTAAGCCAGTACCCCACAGGTTTTACTGACAAGATGTTTTATAGGGAGGAGGGCTGTTTGCACTTATCGCTTGAATCCAGCATTGCTTGAATCCAGCTTCACACTACACTGAGGAAAATTCTGGGCTGTAAATGGATTACAGCTGTATCTCACGATAACAAGACGAGGGAAAAATGGTTTTGCATCGTTTGCTTCCATCTGCGCTGCTGACAGCGCTCATACTGTTTTCTGTTCCCCTGAAAGCCGACATTATTGAAGCCGCTACGGCCCAAGAAGCAATTCAGCAATTCAAGGTGTGGTTTCCCGGTAAAAAGGTTTTAACCTTTGTTGGATTTTCCGGAAAAGGTTATCAGGACTTTGAAGGGGTTAAGGCTGAGGTGGTTGAAATTATGGAGCACTATCCACCTTCAGAGTGGATTGTGAACATCGGTGGTACACCGGATGGTATTGGTGGTTTATATCCGCTGTTGAAAAACCTTGGATACCGCACAACAGGGATTGTCTCTCAGCAGGTTGTTGTGGAGCGTGAGAATCCAGACCGGCCTTTGGTTGAGGAGTTTCCTTATGTGGACAAGGTCGTGATAGTGGCTGACAAGGGCTGGGGTGGCTTTAATAAAACATCCCTTCAACTCAGCCCTACCTCCCGTGCCATGGTTGGCGTAATAGACAGCATGATGGCCTTTGGTGGTGGTAGCGTGGGGCGGGATGAGATGATCGCGGCCATGATGCAGACCCACAAAACGATTCCGTTCCAGTTCTTTCCCTATGAAATGAATCACTCGGTTAAGCTGGGTAAGCACCGTAAGCATCACCGTGGTGAACTAAGCGATGCTTATCAGGCTTTAAAAGATCGCAGACAGGGTGGATTCTCCCTTCTTAAGTGAAAGCCCGCTCTGCTGCTCTATAGAACAGCAGAGCCGGACGTAGGGATTAGCCTTCTACAAAGTACACACCTTTCAGTTTGTGATGACCCGCCGGGGATAGCTTGAAGCCGCCGATGTTGTCCTTCATGCCAACATTCTGGAACTGGCTGTAAAGGGACACGGTTGGTACTTCTTCCTGCAGCAGGTCTTGCAGTTCTCTGTAAGCCATACGACGCTGTTCTGCTGTAGTAGAAGTGCGGCCCAGTTCAAGCAGATCGTCAACACGTGGATTGGAGTAGAAAGAACGGTTCCCTGCACCACCGTGTGTTTCGGAGTTGAACAGGGCATACAGGCCGTAGTCTGCATCACCGGTTACAGTGGTCCAGCCCAGAATAAAGGTGTCGTGATCGCCACGGGAGGTGCCGTCCAGGAACGCGCCCCATTCCACCACTTCGATAGACATGTTGATGCCGATCTCACGCAGCTGCGCCTGCAGGATCTGGGCGATCTGTACACGGACAGGGTTGTCGTTGGTCCAGATGGTGGTTTGGATTGGGCTGGTGTGACCGGCCTCTGCCATCAGTTGTTTGGCTTTCTCGATGTTTTGCTGATACAGCTTTGCATCAGGGTTGTAGCCAAAGACTTTAGGTCCAATGGGGGAATTGGAAGGGCGACCAGCGCCCATAACCACAGCCTGAATGATGTCGTCTGAGTTGATGGCATAGGCCACTGCCTGACGCACTTTCACGTTATCGAACGGAGCTTTGTTCACGTTCATACCGTAGTAGGCGGTGGCCAGTGCCTCATCTTCAATCAGCGTCAGGCCGGTTTTGCTGCGTACGGTGTCTTTGTCGATAGGCTCGATATCGTAGGAGATATCCACCTCACCAGTTTCCAGAGCGATGGCGCGGTTGGTGCCTTCAACAATGTTGCGGAAGGTGACGTTCTCGATGGCCTGTTTGCCGTCGTAGAAATCACCGAAGGCCCGCAGGTTGATACGGTCGCCCGCTGCCCAGTCAACAAATTTGTAAGGGCCGGTGCCGATAGGGTTCTGGCCATAGTCGCTGCCGCCTGCGGTCACAGCCTTCTCATTTAAAATGGAAGAGGCGGTGTGGGTGAGGTGGTACAGCAGTGGGCCGAATGGGTCGGCAGTGACGATGCGGACGTTGTAATCATCCAAAACTTCTACGCTTTCGATAGCGTTAGTGATGTGCGCCACGGTTGGGGAGGCGATCATGCGCTCGAAGGAGAATTTAACGTCAGATGCCTTCAGTTCTTCGCCGTTGTGGAACTTCACCCCTTCGCGAAGTTTGAAGTCGGTGGTGCGCTCATCAACGATGGTCCAGGACTCTGCCAGGCCGGGAACGATGTTCATGTTCTCGTCGGTTTCAACCAGCTGGCTGTAGATTTGCGCAGCAACGCGAGAGGAGGGCTGGTCGTTGGTTGTGTGTGGGTCGAGAGTTTTGGCGTCAGAGCCCTGGGCAATAATCAGGGAGTCCGTCGCATCGGCACTTTGTTCAGGGCCACCACAGGCTGCCAGGGCAATTGCCATTACGCCTGTTGCGGCGGCTTTAGTCACGGTTTTCATTGTTATTCCTCGTGAGTGAGAGGGTATGCCTCGGTGTTGAATGTACACAACGGGAGGTACTTATCGAATTGCGGAAAATACGCATAGAAATCAGTAAGTTAAACTTTGTTTTTTCTGTGTAGGAATTCGTGTTTTTTGTGTTTTTTATATGTCTTTTTTTTGAGAAGTGTTTGTTTATTTTTGTTCAGGAATTGGTGGTTATTTTAATTGGGTGTAAATAGATGTAATTAGTAAAAACATAATGTTGTGATTTGCTTTTAATTTTCAGGAAATGTTGGTGGGAATGTAATTTTTCTGTTTTTGGTAGTACTTCTCTTGAGTGGATGTGTTTTTTGTGAGTTTTTGGTTTGATATTGGTTTTTTATGAAGTGCATGGAAATAAACTGCTGTGGCACATGAAATGCAGATAAACAAAAGCCCCGAATGTTCGGGGCTTTTGTTGAGCTTAAAACTCAATCAAACACATCAGTGCCTGGTAGAGTCTTCAACCAGCAGACAAGATACAAAGTGCCCTTCATCAATCTCTGTCAGAGACAGTTCATGGTTGGAGCAACCTTCCGTCGCAAACCGGCAACGCTTGGCAAAACGGCAGCCTGGCTTTGGATTGATAGGGGAGGTGATTTCCCCTTCCAGTTTCTCCCGGTTCATCAGCTGATCCAGGTTGGTGCTTGGAATCGCAGACAGCAGTGCCTTGGTGTAAGGGTGTGTTGGATTCTTGAACAGTTTGTTGGCAGGTGCTTTTTCTACCAGCTGCCCCAGATACATGACCGCGATTTCATCGGAGAAGTGTTTAACCACCGAGAGATCGTGGGTGATGAAGATATAGGTCAGGCCGAGTTTGTCCTGCAGGTCCTGCATCAGGTTCAGTACCTGCGCCTGGATGGATACATCCAGAGCGGATACCGGTTCGTCGCAGATAATGAACTTGGGGTTCAGGGCCAGTGCGCGGGCGATACCGATACGCTGACGACGGCCGCCGTCCAGTTCGTGAGGGTAGGTGTTGACCAGACGCTCACTCAGACCTACGAGGTCCATCAGTTCACGAACGCGTTCCGCCAGTTCTTGCTTGCTTTTGACCATTTTGTGAATGATCAGCGGCTCACCGATGATTTCACTGGCGGTCATCCGTGGGTTCAGGGAGGCAAACGGATCCTGGAAGATGATTTGCATATCTTCACGGAGTTTGCGCATCTGCTTCTTATCGAACTCACGGATGTTTTTGCCTTCGAACAGAATGTCGCCGTCGGTGGCTTCCAGCAGGCGCAGGATAACCCGACCGGTGGTGGACTTACCGCAACCGGATTCTCCTACGATGCCGAGAGTATGACCCTTTTCGATTTTGAAGGTGACGTCATCAACCGCGTGCAGCAGACCTTTTGGGGTTTGAAAGTGCTTTTTGAGGTTGCGTACTTCAAGAATGGTATCTGTCATGGCTTAGGCTCCTGCAACCATTTTCAGTTCTTGCACGTCGTCCTGCCTCTCATCAAGTGCAGCGGGAAGAGAGTTCAGGCAGCGGGACATGTGACCAGATTCAGTGATCACAGGCTCTGGCTTCACCTTCGCACAGATGGCAGTAGCATCCGGGCAGCGAGGGTGGAAGCGGCAGCCGGATGGCAGGTTTGTGGGGTCAGGCATCAGGCCCTTGATAGGGTTGAGGCGGTCCTCGTCACTGTCAAGGTTCGGGATGGAGCCAAACAGACCCTTGGTGTAAGGGTGCTGGGTGTTTTCGTAGACATCGCGGATGGCACCGCTTTCTACGATTTCACCGGCGTACATAATCGCCACCTTGTCACAGACCTGTGCCACAACGCCGAGGTCGTGGGTGATCATGATCATGGCGGTGTTGTACTTGTCCTTCAGCTCCTTCATCAGGTCGAGAACCTGAGCCTGAATGGTTACGTCCAATGCGGTTGTCGGTTCGTCAGCAATCAGCAGGTTGGGGTTACAGGCCAGTGCAATGGCGATAACCACACGCTGCTTCATGCCACCGGAGAACTGGTGGGGGAAGTCACCGGCACGGGCGCCGGGAATACCCACCAGCTCCAGCATTTCCTTAGACTTTTCTACAGACTCCGCTTTGGTCACGTCCTGGTGGATCATAATCACTTCGGAAATCTGGTCGCCCACGGTCATAACCGGGTTCAGAGAGGTCATGGGGTCCTGGAAGATCATGGAGATCTTGTTACCACGGATGCCACGCATCTCGTCTTCGGTGGCCTGCATCAGATCCTGACCTTCGTACATCACCTTGCCGCTCACAACCCGACCCGGAGGGTTCGGTACCAGGCGCATCAGGCCCAGTGCAGTCGTGGTTTTGCCAGCGCCGGTTTCACCGATCAGGCCGAGGGTTTCACCCTTTTTCAGGCTGAGGCTCAGGCCGCTTACGGCTTTGGTCACTTCACCGTCGGCTTCATAGACAATGTTCAGGTCTTCTACGGTTAACAGATTATCTGTGTCGTGTGTCTTATTCATGGTCGTCATCCTTAACTGATTAGTGCTTCAGACGTGGGTCGAGAGCATCACGCAGGCCATCACCCAGCAGGTTCAGGGCCAGAATGGTGATCATGATGGCCAGACCCGGGAAGGTGGTTACGTGCCATGCATGACGGAGGTATTGACGACCACCGGCCAGCATTGCGCCCCACTCAGGCTCTGGAGGCTGGATACCCAGACCGATAAAGCTCAGGCCTGCAGTAGCCAGAATCGCACCAGCTACACCCAGTGCGCCCTGAACGATAACAGGAGCCAGAGAGTTAGGGATGATGTGACGCAGGATGATACGGAAGTCGCTGGCCCCGATGGCGCGAGCTGCTTCGATAAATTCCTGATCCCGGATAGACAGCACCGATGCGCGAACCACACGGGCATAGCTGGGGATAGAGGAAATCGAGATGGCAAACATCAGGTTAATAAGGTTTGCCCCGAGCGCGGATACGATAGCAATCGCCAGCAGGATGCTGGGAACAGCCAGGAACACGTCCATCACACGCATGATCACGTTATCCAGCTTGCCGCCATAGTAGCCAGCTACTGCACCCAGAGAACCACCAAGTACGATGGAGATGCTCACGGACAATACACCCACCAGCAAGGAGACACGGGAGCCGTGAATCATACGGGCGAATATATCCCGGCCAAACTCATCAGTACCCAGCCAGTACTGGGCACTGGGGCCCTGCAGGCGGTCACCCAGATTCTGGGCGATAACAACGGTCTCGTAGTCGGCGATAAAGTCAGCAAAAACCGCTGCGAACACTACGACAGTCAGGATAGCCAGACCACACAGGGCCATCTTATCCCGCTTCAGACGGTGCCAGACTTCAGCCCATTGACTACGTTTTTTCGGTGCAGCGCGTACGGCTGAGACTTCAGTTTCAGATGTCTGAGCCTTATCAAGAGTCATTTCATTAGACATATTCTTATCACCCCTTTATGCGTACTGAGACTTGATACGGGGATCGACAAAACCGTAGAGGATGTCGACAGACAGGTTCACCAGACTGAAGGTGGTGGCCAGGAACACAACCGTTGCCAGAACGGTTGGGCTGTCCTTCTGACGAATCGCGTCCACCATCATGCGGCCAACGCCGGGCCAGGAGTACACAGTCTCGGTCAGTACCGCGCCGCCCAGCAGGTAGCCGAACTGCAGACCAACGACGGTGATAACCGGAATCAGTGCGTTCTTGAGGGCGTGCTTGTTGATCACCACGTTCTCGGCAACACCTTTAGCTCGTGCTGTGCGGATGTAATCCTGACGAATCACTTCCAGCATGGAGGAACGGGTCATACGGGTGATGATGGCGGCAGAGCCTGTGCCCAGTGTCAGAGCCGGGAGGATCAGTGAGCTCCAGCCCATGAAGCCACCGGAAGGCAACCAGCCCAGCGTTACGGAGAACACCAGTATCAACATCAAGCCCAGCCAGAAGTTCGGCATGGACACACCGAGCAGGGCCATGATCATGGAGCTGCTGTCGATCCAGGAGTACTGACGGGTCGCAGAGAGGATGCCCACCGGTACACCGATCACGATGGCGATAATGGTACCCAGTGCTGCCAGAATCAGGGTGTTGGGGAAGCGGTCGAAGATCTCGGTAGCCACTTCACGGCCGGTGGTATAAGAACGACCCATGTCGCCTGTTACCGCGTTACCAACAAAGTTGGCATAACGCATAATAAATGGATCGTTAAGCCCCATCTCTTCCCGCAGAGCTTCAACAGCGGGAGCCGGAGCGTTTTCCCCGAGGATCAGCTGGGCTGGATCACCGGGGGTGAAGGACATGATGGCGAATACCAGCAGAGAAACACCTAACAGTACCGGTACAAGCAATATCAATCTTTTGAATATAAATTTATGCATGATAAACCTGAGTGGATAGCCTGAGGAGGTGGCCCTCTCCACCCATCACTGAGCAAAGAGGGCGTAAAAGTTAACCTTCGACGAACTCAACGCCTCTCAACTTGTGGTGACCCGTTGGAGAGAGTTTGAAGTTGGTGATGTTGTCCTGCATACCCGCGTTCTGGAAAGAGTTGTACAGGGTGATAGTGGGTACTTCTTCCTGAATCAGCGCCTGCAGCTCGCTGTAGGCCGCGTGACGAACGTCTGGATCAGTAGAGGTACGGCCCTGGTTCAGCAGCTCATCAACACGGGGGTTGCTGTAGAAGGAACGGTTACCTGCGCCACCGTGGGTGTCGGAGCTGAACAGGGCATACATGCCGTAGTCAGCGTCGCCGGTTACAGTGGTCCAGCTCAGGATGTAGGTGTCGTGATCGCCACGGCCGGTGCCATCCAGGAACGCGCCCCATTCAACCACTTCGATAGACATGTTGATGCCGATCTCACGCAGTTGCGCCTGCAGGATCTGGGCGATCTGTACACGGACAGGGTTGTCGTTGGTCCAGATGCTGGTGTTGATCGGGCTGGTGTAACCGGCCTCTGCCATCAGCTGCCTGGCTTTCTCCAGGTTCTGAGCATACTGCTTGGCATCAGGGTTGTAGCCAAAGACCTTAGGGCCGATTGGAGAGTTGGATGGACGACCAGCACCCAGGATAACCGCATCAATGATGTCCTGGGAGTTAATGGCGTAGGCAACCGCCTGACGTACGCGCTGATCGTTGAACGGTGCCTTGTTGACGTTCATGCCGAAGTAGCCGTTGGACAGAGCTTCATCTTCCAGTAGACGCAGGCCATCTTTGGTGGCGATGTTTTGCTTGTCGATGGGCTCGATATCGTAGGAGATATCCACTTCGCCGGTTTCCAGTGCGATGGCACGGTTGGTGCCTTCAACAATGTTGCGGAACACAACATTTTCGATGGACTGTTTACCATCGTAGTAATCACCAAAGGCGGTCAGGTTAATACGATCACCTGCAGCCCAGTCGGTGAACTTGTAGGGGCCAGTGCCAATAGGGTTCTGACCATAGTTCGCACCGGCTTCCAGTACGGCCTTTTCATTCAGGATGGAAGAGGCGGTGTGGGTGAGGTGGTGCAGCAGTGGGCCGAAAGGCTCTTTGGTGGTGATACGAACGTTGTAGTCGTCCAGCACTTCTATGGTGTCAATGGCGTTGGTGATGTGTGCCACGGTTGGAGAGGCGATCATGCGCTCCAGAGTGAATTTCACATCAGAGGCTTTGAGCTCTTCGCCGTTGTGGAACTTCACGCCTTGGCGCAGTTTGAAGTCGGTGGTTTTCTCATCAACGATAGTCCAGGAGGCGGCAAGGCCGGGAACAATATTCATGTCCTCATCGGCTTCAACCAGCTGGCTGTAGATCTGTGCTGCAACCCGGGAGGAGGCGTTGTCGTTGGTTGTGTGTGGGTCCAGAGTCTTGGCATCAGAGTTCTGTGCCACAACAAGGGTATTAGTATCTTGTTCTGGTGTACCCGAGCAGGCGCTTAAAGCAATGGCCATAACACTGGTCATGGCAATCTTAGTCACGGTTTTCATTTTTATGCCTCGTGAGTGAGAGGGGATAGCTCGGTAGTGAATGTATGCTACGGCTGGCTCTTACTGTATTGCGGAAAATACTCATATAAATCAGCGGGTTATAAAGTGCTCACTGTGCGTATGGAAGTGTGTTGTTTTTGTTTGTAGTGTGTCTATTTGTAGGAAAATGTGTGCATGCATCTGGCTTAGGGAGTGTCAGTTTGTTTAGGGATACGTCAACAAAAATGCTTTATGAAAGGTATATGTAATGAATTGGTATTGGATGCCGGGTTATCGTTTGCAGTTGGTAAATATTTGATTCTCACTGTTGAGAGGGTTGCAGAAAAACCTTTTCTGTGGATTTCTGCCTAAAAAACGATCTCTTTGCCAATATGGCTTGCATGAACTTTGATCAGGCACTCTGTGCTTAACAAGAATAACTGGATACTCTGTGTTCAAATTAACAAAAGCCCCGAAGGTTTTCGGGGCTTTGTGGGGTTTAACAAGCTTTGCAAACGCTTAAAGATTAACCTTCTACGAAATACACACCCTTCAGTTTATGGTGACCAGCAGGAGCCAGCTGGAAGCCACCAATGTTGTCTTTCATGCCCACGTTATGGAACTGGCTATACAGGGATACGGTAGGAACCTCTTCCTGCAGCAGGGCCTGCAGCTCACTGTAGGCTGCCAGACGTTGCTCGCTGTCGGTAGACGTGCGGCCCAGCTCCAGCAGCTTATCAACGTGGGGGTTGCTGTAAAAGGAGCGGTTACCTGCGCCACCGTGGGTATCAGAGTGGAACAGGGCGTACAGACCGTAGTCTGCATCACCCGTTACAGTTACCCAGCCAAACATAAAGGTGTCGTGGTCGCCACGGGAGATACCGTCCAGGAATGCTCCCCATTCGAGCACTTCAATAGACATATTGATGCCGATCTCACGCAGCTGCGCCTGCATGATCTGGGCAATCTGAATACGTCCGGGGTTGTCGTTGGTCCAGATGGTGGTATTGATAGGTGTCGCTACACCAGATTCAGCCATTAACTGCTTCGCCTTCTCAATGTTCTGCTTATACAGCTTCGCATCGGGGCTGTAGCCGAACACTTTAGGGCCAATGGGGGAGTTGGATGCCCGGCCAGCACCCATGGCTACAGCATCAATGATGTCGTCGGTGTTGATGGCATAGGCAACCGCCTGACGCACCTTGAGGTTGTCGAACGGAGCCTTGGTGACGTTGATGCCGTAATAAGAGGTGGATAGCGCCTCTTCTTCAATCAGCTTCAGGCCCGCCTTGTTGGCGATATTGTCCTTGTCGATGGGAGAAATATCGTAGGAGATATCCACTTCACCGGTTTCCAGGGCAATAGCACGGTTGGTGCCTTCGACAATGTTGCGGAAGGTGACGTTCTCGATGACCTGTTTGCCTTCATAGAAGTCACCAAAGGCGCGCAGGTTGATGCGATCGCCAGCGGCCCAGTCAATAAACTTGTAAGGGCCTGTGCCAACAGGGTTTTGCCCGTAATCGCTGCCGAACTCCGTTACCGCCTTTTCACTCAGGATGGACGACGCTGTATGTGTCAGGTGGTAAAGCAGTGGTGCGAAGGGAGCCTTGGTGGTTATGCGGATGGTGTATTCATCCAGAATTTCAACCGTATCAATGGCATTGGTGATGTGGGCCACGGTTGGGGAGGCGATCATGCGGTCGAAGGTGAACTTGACATCAGATGCCTTCATTTCCTCACCGTTATGGAACATGACCCCTTCACGGAGTTTGAAGTCGGTGGTGAGTGCATCAACGTTCGTCCAGGACTCTGCCAGCCCCGGAATGATGTTCATATCCTGGTCAGTTTCAACCAGTTGGTTATAGATTTGTGCAGCGATACGGGAAGAGGGCTGGTCGTTGGTGCGGTGAGGATCAAGGGTTTTGGCGTCGGCACCTTGGGCGACCACCAGAGAGTCTTTGACGCCGGTGTTTTGTTCCGGGCCACCACAGGCAGCCAGTGCGAGAGCCATTGCGCCGGTTGCGGCGACTTTTATCACGGTTTTCATTGTTATGCCTCGTGAGTGAGAGGGAAGGTCTCGCCTATGAATGTATTGTGCGGCTTGTCTCAGTGATATTGCGGAGAATACATATGTGAGTTGGCGAGTTATAAGTTGATCAGCGCGCCCGGCAAAGTGTGAGCAGCATGTGAATGGTGTGTCTGTATGCAGGGAAGGCTGAGTGAGTTTACGGTGGGCTTTGGGTTAGTGCTTTAAGCAGAATGAAAGCAAAACCATTGCTATGAAAGAGGTGTATAAGTGCTGTCTTTTGAGGTTCAGTCTATTTATCAGAAAAGGTAATTTTTTGCCAATTTCTCCCGAGGCGCTTGCAGAAAAGCATTTTTTATGAATTTTTGCTTAAAAAATGCCCTTTTGAGCGTACATGGGTCGTATCCCCCCCTTATGGTTTTCGCTACAATCGATCTGTCACCGCAGGTGGTGGGGCGCAATAACGAATGAAAAGGTGGTGCCACTCTAACATGGCTAGAGCACATAATTTTTGCGCAGGGCCAGCTGCTCTGCCTCAGGCTGTTCTCGAACAGGCGCAAGCAGACTTGCTGGACTGGCAGGGAATGGGTACATCTGTGATGGAAATCAGCCATCGCAGCCCTGAGTTTATGGCTGTTGCTGTAGCAGCAGAGCAGGACTTGCGGGATTTGCTGTCTATCCCCGATAACTATCGGGTGCTGTTTATGCAGGGCGGTGCCACCGCCCAGTTTGCCATGGTGCCCCTGAACCTGATTGGCACTAACGGCCGGGCCGACTATATCAATACCGGACACTGGTCTACCAAGGCAATAAAGGAAGGTCATCGCTTTGGTCATGTGAATGTGGCTGCCAGCAGTGAAGACAGCCTGTTCATGACCGTTCCAGACCGTGCCACCTGGAACCTCGACCCAGAAGCCTCCTACGTCCACTACACCCCCAATGAAACTATTGGTGGTCTGGAGTTTGATGCCATTCCCGAGGTTGGCAATGTGCCCCTGGTGGCGGATATGTCCTCCAATATTCTTTCCCGTCCGCTGGATGTGAGCCGGTTTGGTCTGATCTATGCCGGTGCCCAGAAAAACATTGGCCCTGCAGGCCTCACCCTTGTGATTGTTCGTGATGATCTTCTAGGTCAGGCCGTTGATGCCTGCCCAACCCTGATGAACTATCAGAATGTTGCGGATAACGATTCCATGCTGAATACGCCGCCTACCTTTGGCATTTATCTGGCCGGGCTGGTGTTCAAATGGCTGAAACAGCAGGGCGGCCTGAAGGCCATGGAAACGATCAATCTGCGCAAAGCCAGCAAGCTGTATGGGGCGATTGACAACAGTGACCTCTACAGTAACCCGGTAGATGTTCGTTACCGTTCCATTATGAATGTACCTTTCCGTTTAGCGGACGACGCTCTGAATGCCGAGTTCCTCAAACAGGCAAAAGCCAATGAGTTGTTGAATTTGAAGGGCCACCGGGTTGTGGGTGGTATGCGGGCCAGTATTTACAATGCGGTTCAGGAAGAATCTGTGGATGCGCTGATCAGCTTTATGGCGGATTTCGAACAGCAGCATGCAAAATGAAGTGATGGGGTGTCGCGAACCATGAGTACACAGGATAAGGATCAGGGAAACCCCCTCGACGGGTTGCGCCAACGCATCGATCAGCTGGATACCTCGATTCTGCAGTTGATCAGTGAGCGGGCCAGCGTGGCTCAGAAGGTTGCAGAAGTGAAGCAGGCTGCCGAAGGTGGTGGCGCATTGTTTTATCGCCCTGAGCGCGAGGCTCAGGTGCTGCGAGCCATTATGGAAAAAAATAACGGGCCACTGGATGATGAAGAAATGGCCCGGCTGTTTAGGGAAATTATGTCGGCCTGTCTCGCCATTGAGCAGCCAGTGCGGGTGGCCTACCTCGGGCCTGAAGGCACCTTTACCCAGCAGGCGGCGCTCAAGCACTTTGGTCACTCTGCCGTGAGTGTACCTATGAGCGCTATTGATGAAGTCTTTCGGGAAGTGGAAGCGGGTGCGGTGAATTATGGTGTGGTACCCGTTGAGAACTCGTCAGAAGGAGTGGTCAACCACACGCTGGATACTTTTGTGAATTCCTCTTTGAATATTTGCGGGGAAGTGGTACTGCGTATCCATCATCACCTGCTGTGTGGCGAAAATACCCGTAAAGACAAAATTACCCGGGTGTATTCCCATGCCCAGTCACTGGCCCAGTGTCGTAAGTGGCTGGATGCACACCTTCCCATGGTGGAGAAGGTGGCGGTGAGCAGTAACGCAGAAGCTGCCCGGCGTGTTCGGGGCGAGTGGAACTCTGCGGCTATTGCCGGTGATATGGCTGCAGACCTTTATGATCTGGAAATAGTGGCGGAGAAAATCGAAGACGAGCCGGATAACTCTACCCGTTTTCTGATTATCGGTAACCAGAAAGTGCCGGCGAGTGGTGCAGATAAAACGTCGGTTGTTGTTTCTATGCGCAACAAACCCGGCAGTCTTCATCGACTGCTGGCACCGTTCCACTGTCATGATATTGATCTCACCCGTATCGAAACCCGCCCGGCCCGCAGCGGAACCTGGAACTATGTGTTCTTTATTGACTTCTCCGGCCATCAGGATGACCCCAGGGTAAGGTATGTGCTTCGGGAAGTGGAAGATTTAGCAGCAGAGTTAAAGGTGTTAGGCTCTTACCCCAAAGGTGTGCTGTAAGTGCCCGAGCAGAATGAGAAGAAGGAGTGGGCAGAAATGGCATGTGACTTTATTAAAAAGGCTGTAGATGGTGTGCAAACCCTGCAGCCTTATCAGCCCGGCAAGCCTGTGTCGGAACTGGCAAGAGAGCTGGGGCTGGATGAAAAGAATATTGTAAAGCTGGCAAGTAATGAAAACCCACTGGGGCCTTCGCCGGTTGTGCTCAAGGCGATTGATAAAGAGCTGGCTGAGCTGACCCGTTATCCCGATGGCAGCGGTTATAGCCTCAAGCAGGCACTTGCTGAAAAACTGAGTGTGAACGTTGAGGCGATTACTCTCGGTAATGGCTCCAACGATGTTTTGGATTTGATTGTACGTGGCTGGATCAACCCCGGTGATGAGGTGGTGTTCTCGGAGCATGCCTTTGCGGTGTACCCCATCGCGACACTGGCTTCCAGTGGCAAGCCAGTCAAAGTTCCTGCCAAAGACTATGGCCACGATCTGGATGCCATGGCTGCGGCTGTGACAGACAGAACCCGTATCATTTTCATTGCCAACCCTAATAACCCCACAGGCACCTGGCTGGGGCGTGAAGCGGTAGACAGTTTCCTCAAGAAAGTACCCGACGATGTGCTGGTGGTGCTTGATGAAGCCTATTGCGAATATATTGAAGAGCCGGACTATCCTGATGGTCTTGAGTATCTCAGTCAGTACCCGAATGTGATCATAACCCGTACCTTCTCCAAGATTTATGGCCTGGCCAGCCTGCGGGTGGGGTACAGCGTTTCCAGCCCGGCTATTGCGGATATCTTGAATCGTGTACGACACCCGTTCAATGTAAACAGCATTGCGCTGGCAGCGGCTGAAGCGGCGCTGGGTGATGAGGATTACATTGAGCGCAGCCGCACTGTGAACCGTGAAGGTATGGCACAGATTGAAGCGGGGCTGACCAGGCTGAATCTTCGCTTTATTCCTTCTCTTGGCAACTTTATTACCTTTGATACCGGAATGAGCGGGGAAGCTGTGGATAAAGCGCTGCTGAAACGGGGTGTGATTATCCGTCCGATTACAGGATATGGCCTGCCTGACCATCTTCGTGTTTCTATTGGCACCAAAGAAGAAAATCAGACGTTTCTCGATGCGCTGCCTGATGCTCTTGCAGAAGCGGGCTGTGCAACATGAGTGGTGTAAAAAAACTCGACAGTTGTCGTGTTCTCATTGTTGGGCTGGGGTTGATTGGTGGCTCTCTGGCTGCTGCCCTGAAAGCCCGTAATGGTTGCCGCGAAGTGCTGGCCTGGGATCGCGACCCGCAGTCCCTGATTCTTGCCAGAGAGCGGGATGTGATTGACCGGGCTGCCTGCTCCCTTGAAGACGGTGTGGCTGATGCAGACATTGTGGTGCTGGCGGTGCCGGTACTGGCTATGTCGGCCATGGTGCGGGACGTTGCCCGGTTAGATCTTGCCGGAAAGGTGGTCACCGACGTAGGCAGTTGCAAGAGCGATGTCGTTGAAGTAGCCAGAGAGTGTCTCGGAGATAGCCTCTCCGGATTTGTTCCCGGTCACCCCATTGCCGGTTCCGAAAAAAGCGGTATCACTGCTGCGAAAGCGGATTTGTACGAAGCTCACAAGGTGATTGTTACGCCGCTTCCGGAAAATACTCTTGCTGCGTCCCAGTTGGTAAGAAGCCTCTGGGAGGGGGTGGGCGCACTGGTATTGGAAATGGACGTTGAGCACCACGATCAGGTGTTGGCCCGCACCAGTCACCTTCCCCATCTCCTTGCCTTTTCTCTCGTGGATACTCTGGCCGGTGATCGCGACAGTCAGGATATTTTCCGCTATGCTGCCGGCGGATTTCGGGACTTTACCCGGATCGCGGCCAGCGATCCTACGATGTGGCACGATGTTTTTGTGGCCAATCGTAATGCTTTGCTTGAAGCTCTGGATGAATTCTCTGAGGGCCTGCAGCAGATGTATGCAGCCGTGGAGCAGGGCGACAGTCGGGCGATGACGGGCATTATTACCCGTGCCAAATCAGCCCGTGAACATTTTACCCGCATGCTGGAAAGCCAGTCTTATCTGAAAGCTATGAGTCATCAGTCTTCCCATACTTTTCTTGCCCGCTCCGGCGGCACAGCTACGGGTACGCTGCGAGTACCCGGCGATAAATCCATTTCCCACCGTTCCATTATGCTGGGTGCTCTGGCGGATGGTGTCACAGAAGTGACAGGCTTTCTGGAAGGTGAGGATGCCCTGGCTACCTTACAGGCTTTCCGGGATATGGGGGTTGTGATTGAAGGCCCCCACGATGGCCGTGTCACCATTTATGGTGTGGGTCTGAATGGTCTGCAACAGCCTCCCGGCCCGCTGTATCTCGGTAATGCCGGTACAGCCATGCGCCTGATGGCAGGTTTGATGGCCGCGCAGAAGTTTGATGTGACTTTGACCGGTGATGAGTCCCTCTCCAACCGCCCCATGAACCGCGTTGTAAAACCCCTGCTGGATATGGGTGCTGACATTGAAACCTCCGAAGGAGGCAAGCCGCCGCTGGTGATTCGTGGTGGACGTTCACTGTCTGGTGTTGATTACAATATGCCTATGGCTTCGGCTCAGGTAAAATCCTGCCTGCTTTTGGCGGGGTTGTATGCAGAGGGGGAAACCGCTGTGGTTGAACCGGGCGTTACTCGTGATCACACCGAGCGGATGCTGACAGGTCTGGGGTATCCAGTAAAAACAGACGGTAACCGGGTGTCTGTGCAGGGCGGTGGTACACTCACCAGTGCCAGCCTGATTGAGGTGCCTGCGGATATTTCCTCTGCAGCTTTCTTCCTGGTGGCGGCATCTATCGCAAAGGATGCCGAACTGCTGCTGACCCATGTGGGTATTAACCCGACTCGTACCGGCGTTCTCGATATTCTCCGCCTTATGGGGGCGAACATTACCCTTGAAAATGAGCGGGAAGTGGGTGGTGAGCCTGTGGCGGATATCAGAGTAAAATCTGCCCAGCTGAAAGGCATAGAGATTCCTGAAGACCTGGTGCCCCTCGCAATTGATGAGTTTCCGGTTCTGTTTGTCGCAGCCTCCTGTGCTGAGGGCGAAACTGTACTCAAAGGTGCAGAAGAGCTGCGGGTGAAAGAGAGTGACCGTATTCAGTCCATGGCCGATGGTTTGAACGCTCTGGGTGTGGATGCCGTGGCTCTGCCCGATGGTATGAAAATCCCCGGCTGTGCTGCTGGAGCGCAAGACGTATTTGCCGGTGGTGTGGTTCACAGTCATGGCGACCATCGTATTGCTATGGCCTTTGCGGTGGCATCCCTGCGTGCCCGCGATGAAATCCGTATTCTGGATTGTGCGAATGTCGCAACATCCTTCCCTAATTTTATTGATCTGGCCCATTCTGTCGGGCTGAATCTGAGTGAAACGGAAAGCTAGAAAGATTGTGATTGAGAATACTATCCCGGTTGTAACCATTGATGGTCCGGGCGGTTCCGGCAAAGGAACAATAGCAGGCCTGCTGGCTCGGGAATTGGGCTGGCACCTGCTGGACAGCGGCGCGCTGTATCGCCTGACGGCTCTGGCCGCCATGAACCACGGTGTTGCCCTTGATGATGAAGCCTCTCTGGACGTGCTGGCTGCCCATCTGGATGTGCAGTTTATTGCCGCGGAAACCGACGGCGATGAGTCCGGCATTATTCTGGAAGGCGAGCATGTAGAGGCGGCGATTCGTCAGGAAGACGTAGGTATCAGCGCTTCCCGTATTGCAGCCCTGCCTGCTGTGCGTGATGCACTGATGTCCCGTCAGCGTGCATTTGCCGAAGCTCCCGGGCTGGTGGCAGATGGTCGTGACATGGGTACGGTGGTATTTGCCGATGCGCCTGTGAAAATCTACCTGACAGCGGGCGCAGAAGAGCGGGCAAAACGTCGGTACTTTCAGTTGAAGGCAAAGGGGCAGTTGCAAGCCAAGGGAGCGGATGTTAGCATCGAGCGCCTTTTGGCAGATATCCGTGCTCGCGATGAGCGAGACATGAGTCGTGCCGTTGCCCCATTGAAGCCTGCTGATGATGCAATTGTGCTGGACAGCACTAAACTAACCATTCAGGAAGTGCTGGGGCAGGTGATGGATGTTATGCGTGAGCGTGGCATCATCTAAAGGCCTTATGTAAAGAATGCCGCAGCTTTCTGCTTTTTAGCAGGGGGCTGCAAATGAGAAATAGCTCTCTGGTTTTCCCTTGTGGTGCACTGGAGGGGTGTTTAGGTGGTCAGTAGCTTTTTAAGCCAGCAGCGGGTTACTGATCAGTATATTGTTTGACCACACAGGCTGGTGGTGTGGAGCAAATTACGGCACTACTTTCACCTTTGTGATCCTCCAGCAGGAGGATGGCGCAGGTGCTCTTTTGTCGTATTTAACAGGATTTATAATGACTGACAGCTTTGCCGAACTCTTTGAAGAGAGTCTGAAAGAAATTGAAATGAAACCAGGTTCCATCATTGATGGTATCGTGGTTGATATCGACGGTGACTGGGTTATCGTTCACGCTGGCCTGAAATCTGAAGGTGTTATCCCTGCAGATCAGTTCCGTGACGAAAGCGGCGAGATCACCATTCAGATTGGCGACACTGTACAGGTTGCTCTGGATGCAGTAGAAGATGGCTTCGGTGAAACCAAGCTGTCCCGTGAAAAGGCCAAGCGCGCCGAGTCCTGGAAAGGTCTGGAAGCTGCCTTCGCATCCGAAGAAATCGTTAAGGGTGTTATCAGTGGTAAGGTTAAGGGTGGTTTCACCGTTGACGTTAACACTATCCGTGCGTTCCTGCCTGGTTCTCTGGTTGACGTTCGTCCAGTACGCGACACCGCGCACCTGGAAGGCAAAGAGCTGGACTTCAAGGTTATCAAGCTGGATCAGAAGCGTAACAACGTTGTTGTTTCCCGTCGTGCCGTTCTGGAAGCTGAAAACTCCGCTGAGCGTGAGCAGCTGCTGGAATCCCTGCAGGAAGGTTTGGAAGTTAAGGGTATCGTTAAGAACCTGACCGACTACGGCGCGTTCGTAGATCTGGGCGGTGTTGACGGCCTGCTGCACATCACCGATATGGCCTGGAAGCGCATCAAGCATCCTAGCGAAATCGTTAACGTTGGTGACGAAATCAACGTTAAGGTTCTGAAGTTTGACCGTGAGCGTAACCGTGTATCCCTGGGTCTGAAGCAACTGGGTGAAGATCCATGGGTTGCTATCAAGGCACGCTTCCCAGAAGGTTCCAAGGTCACTGGCCACGTAACCAACCTGACTGACTACGGCTGCTTCGTTGAGCTGGAAGAAGGTGTTGAAGGTCTGGTACACGTTTCCGAAATGGACTGGACCAACAAGAACATTCATCCATCCAAGGTTGTTAACCAGGGTGATGAAGTTGAAGTTATGGTTCTGGATATCGACGAAGAGCGTCGTCGTATTTCTCTGGGTGTTAAGCAGTGCAAGCAAAACCCATGGGAAGAGTTTGCTACTCAGAGCAACAAGAACGACGTTCTGAAGGGTACTATCAAGTCCATCACTGACTTCGGTATCTTCATCGGTCTGCCTGGCGGCATCGACGGTCTGGTTCACCTGTCCGACATCAGCTGGAATGAGCCTGGCGAAGAAGCTGTACGCAACTTCAAGAAGGGTGACGAAGTTGAAGCTGTTATTCTGTCCATTGATGCAGAGCGTGAGCGCATCTCCCTGGGCATCAAGCAGCTGCAAAACGATCCTTTCGCCAACTACGTTGACGCAAACCAGAAAGGTACCATCGTTAAGGGTGTTATCAAGGAAGTCACCGCTAAGGCTGCTACCGTGACTCTGGCCGACGAAGTTGAAGGTACTCTGAAAGCTTCTGAAGTCAGCCGTGACCGCGTTGAAGATGCAACCACTCTGCTGAAAGCTGGCGAAGAGCTGGAAGCTAAGATCGTAAGCGTTGATCGTAAGAACCGCGTTATCAGCCTGTCTATCAAAGCGAAGGACGAAGCTGACGAGAAAGTTGCTATGAAAGAACTGCGCACTAAGCAGGACGTTGAAGTTGGTGGTCCTACCACCATCGGCGACCTGATCAAGGCGCAGATGGAAGGCAAGTAATATTGCTTTCTCACCACCTGTGTAAGCGGGTGGTGTTCTGAAAAACCGCAGACGCAAAGCCGTAAGGTAGAGCCTCTGCGGTTTTTTTATGGCTCGCGTTTGTCTGTGTTTTTCTCAATACTTTCAAAGGATTGCTTAGGACTCTTGTCCTTGCGGCGCTTGATTCCTGTGGCAGGATTAGCTAATTTGGAGCAGCTGTGTATGAATTCGTTTTACAGGCTGATTATCAAAACCCTTTAGTGGAAAGTTGTCGAGAATAATAAAGTCTGTATCAGTTATGCAGCATTGGGGAGATATTTAAAAAGGATGCTTTTTCTGTGCAGACAGAAGGGGGATAAGCGATGACCCGGTCAGAATTGATTGAGCGAATGGCAGAAAGGCAAGGCCAGCTCGTTGTTAAAGATGTTGAGCTTGCTGTGAAAGTGATTATTGATGAATTGTCCGGGGCGCTAGCCTCTGGAAATCGTGTCGAGATCAGAGGTTTTGGCAGCTTTTCTCTGCACTTTCGAGCTCCACGGGTTGGACGCAACCCAAAAACTGGTGATGCCGTTGACCTTTCGGGCAAACATGTTCCCCACTTCAAGCCTGGTAAAGAGCTGAAGGAGAGGGTGAATGATTCATTGCTGGCAGAGATGCGACTGCGGAATCGTTGATTTACACTCGTGTCGGGCAGCTATAAAGGCTGGCCTCTCTAATTTGGCTGACTTTCATGTTGATCAGGCTTCAAAAGTTTCTCCGTTTCTTGGGATATTTGCTGGCTTCCGGTTTTTTTCTCGTTGTTTTTGCTGGTCTGATGCTGGCTAATAACGAGAGTCTTGTTATCGGTTTCTGGAACTGGACAACTCCTCCCCTGTCAGTGTCTTTTATTCTGTTTCTTGCCTTTTTTCTTGGCTGTGCTTTGGGTGTAGTGCTGAGTATTTTCTATATATTTCGCTTGACTTTGAAAAATCAGAGTTTACAGCGCAAGCTGAAACGCCGAGATGCAGAGCTTCAAAAACTGAGAGTGAACTCGCTGCGGGGGCTATCATCCTGAATGCCTGATTTTGCTCTACTTCTCCTGATTATTATTGCGCTGGGTATTGGGTATCTCTCAGGACGCAGGGATAAACGTCGCCGTCGAATTGCTGAAAGCACAGATACCCTGAGCAGCGAGTATTTCGTTGGTCTGAACTACCTCCTTAATGAGCAGACGGATGAAGCCATTGAGAGTTTTATCCGGGCCCTGGAAGTGAATGGCGATACGGTTGAAACTTTTGTGGTTCTGGGGCGACTGTTTCGACAGCGGGGTGAATTGGATAAAGCCATTCAGGCACATCAGGATTTACTGGCTCGTCCGAGCCTGACTCGCGAACAGATGCTCGACGTTCAACTGGAGCTGGCCAAAGATTATATGATGGCGGGCTTGTTTGATCGTGCCGAAGCTCTGCTTAAGGATATTGTACGACAGAGTTGGCGTGGCTGGCGGGAAAGCTTCAATACTCTGTTGTCTATCTATGAAAAAGAGAAAGAGTGGAAGCGGGCGATTGAACTTGTCGGACAGTTACGGGGACAGGTAGCCGATAGTTATGCCTTGCGGCTTTCGCATTATTATTGTGAGCGTGCTGAGATGGCTATGGGGCAGTCCGATGTGCTGGTCGCGCGAAAATATCTGAGGCAGGCCAGTAGCTGCTATCGTTCCAATGCCCGTGTTTCTCTACTCTCCGGGCGTCTGGAAATGGCGGCTGGTAATTATCGTGATGCTGTACGTGCTTTTGAAAAAATTGCTGAGCAGGATAAAAACTATATTTCCGAAAGTATCCCTCTGCTGGAAGAAGCCTATTCCCATCTTCGCTCTCTTCGCGGTTTAAGCGCTTACCTTGGCCGTTGCTTGAAGGAGATGCCGTCCTCTGCCGTGGTGATGGCTTCTGCCCGAATGGTGGCCATGCAGCAGGGAGATAAAGAAGCAGGCCGATTTGTGGCGGAACAGATTGTTAGGCGCCCCTCCCTAAAAGGTTTGAATGCGCTGATTGACCTTCATTTACAAATGTCGGAAGGGCGGGCGAAACAGAACCTGTCGATGCTGCGAGGTCTCACAGGGCGACTGGAACGTTCCAAGCCCGTGTATCGCTGTGGCCAATGTGGTTTTGAAGGGAAAGAACTGCATTGGAGTTGCCCGAAGTGCCATGAGTGGAGCACGATCAAACCTATTATGGGGCTTGAGGGAGAGTAGTCCTTTCGTAAGTCAGACGAAGTTGTATTTCTGATTGTAATCATTAGAATCGTCGCGCCCCTACAGATCTCTTTACATTAAAAAGGAAAATGTCATGACCTGTACAAGCCCACTTGTTATTGCTCTTGATTATCCCTTTGCAGATCAAGCTCTGGCTATGGCTGACAGGCTCGCCCCTGAATTGTGTCGGGTAAAAGTTGGAAAGGAATTATTTACCTCTGCTGGGCCTGCTGTTGTCGAAGCCCTGCAAAAGAAGGGTTTTGATGTTTTTCTTGATCTCAAGTTTCACGATATTCCCAATACCACCAGTAAGGCTGTAAAAGCTGCAGCGGATTTAGGTGTATGGATGGTGAATGTTCATGCATCTGGTGGTCGTCGTATGATGGAAGCTTGCCGGGAAGTGCTGGATCAAGCCAGTCATCAGCCGCTGTTGATTGCAGTGACTGTGCTCACAAGTATGGCTCCTGAAGATATGGCTGAGTTAGGGCTCTCTTCTCCAGAGCTACAGGCTTTGAGCCTCGCAAACCTGGCTCACAAGAGTGGTATGGATGGCGTTGTCTGTTCTGCTCAGGAGGCAAACCTGCTTAAGCGTGAAATTGGGCAGGAGTTTGTATTGGTAACACCAGGTATCCGCCCGGCAGGGGACGATAAAGGTGACCAGCGACGTATTGTAACGCCAGCGCAAGCCATGCAGAATGGTAGTGATTATCTGGTAGTGGGGCGTCCTGTCACCCAATCCGATAATCCGAGTTTGAAACTACAAGATATAATAACAGCTTTATGTTAGTGCTGTTGGTGGAGACTTATGGAAGAGTGGTTTGTGGTGAAAACCAAGCCTCGACAAGAACAGCGAGCTGTTGAAAATCTTGAGAATCAAGGCTTTGCAGCCTATTGTCCGGTGATGCTGCATAAACGCAAGCAGCCAGGAAGACGTGAAAGCTGTAAGCTTGGGGCTCTGTTTCCCGGCTATATATTCCTTCTTGATGAAAGTCATGTAGGTGGTGTGCGCTGGGATAAGGTGCGTTCGACCCGTGGGGTAACCGGGTTTATCCGGTTTGGCACTATGTATGCGCGGGTATCTGATGAGCTGGTTGAAGGCTTTCGGGACAATGAAAAAGTGGGCAGTGTGGAAGAGCTCTTTAAGGCTGGTCAGCCTGTTGTGTTTACCGAAGGGGCCTATAAAAACTTGCCGGCCGTTTATTTGTCCAGTCGTGGGGAAGACCGCTGTATGGTCTTGCTGAGTATTTTGAATAGCCAGCGCGAGGTGGAAGCCAGGCTGTTGGATATCACGGCATAAGTGGTCTGATTTTCAGGTTGGGTTAGCCAGCAAGTGGTATAACCCAACCGTCCAGCCTATAAGCTTTTGAGCTCCTCCCTTAGCTTTGTGATCTCATCCCGTGCCTGAGCGGCTTCTTCAAATTCCAGATTCCGTGCATGGGTATGCATCTTCTCTTCCAGTGATTTGATGAGTTTGGCAATGTCCTGAGGTGTGTGGTGTGCGTTTTTCTGGGTGCTGTATGCCGCTTTCTTCTCAGCAACCTTCTGCCGCTGTCGTCCACGACCGCCGGGCACAGCCCCTTCCATAATATCTATAACGTTTTTGCGTACGCTTTTTGGAGTGATGTTGTGCGTCTCGTTGAACTCTTGCTGCTTCTTGCGGCGCCGTTCTGTTTCATCGATGGCACGCTGCATGGAGCCGGTGATATTGTCGCCATAGAGAATGGCTTTGCCATTCAGATTGCGAGCCGCACGACCAATGGTCTGGATCAGTGAGCGATCACTGCGCAGGAAGCCTTCCTTGTCGGCATCAAGGATGGCGACCAGTGAAACCTCCGGCATATCCAGACCTTCCCGCAGTAAGTTAATGCCTACCAGTACATCGAAAGCCCCCAGGCGAAGATCACGAATAATCTCCACACGCTCTACTGTGTCGATATCGGAGTGAAGGTAACGAACCCTGACACCATTCTCACCCAAGTATTCGGTCAGGTCTTCTGACATACGTTTGGTCAGAGTGGTCACAAGAACACGGTCGCCACGGCGGGTGCGATCCTGAATCTCGCCGAGCAGGTCATCGACCTGAGTAGTCGCTGGGCGTACCTCGATTTCAGGATCAACCAGCCCGGTTGGGCGAACCACCTGTTCGACGACATGGTCCTGGTTCTCTTTCTCGTAGTTACCGGGTGTCGCTGAAATAAAAATGGTTTGTGGTCGTTTACTTTCCCACTCTTCAAACATCATGGGGCGGTTATCCAGTGCTGATGGCAGGCGGAAACCGAAGTTCACCAGTGTCTCTTTTCGGGAGCGGTCGCCTTTGTACATAGCACCGATTTGGGGAACGGTGACGTGTGATTCATCAATAAGAAGCAGAGCGTCGTCTGGCAGGTAATCAAACAAGGTGGGAGGTGGTTCACCCGGTTTGCCGCCCGACAGGTAACGGGAGTAGTTTTCGATGCCTGTGCAGTAACCCAGCTCCAGCATCATTTCAACATCAAAGCGTGTGCGCTGTTCAAGACGCTGAGCCTCTACCAGTTTATTATTGTCTCGCAGAAACTTCAGTCGCTCTTCCAGCTCCACCTTGATCGCTTCAACGGCATCAAGAATGGTTTGCCGTGGTGTCACGTAATGAGATTTAGGGTAAACAGTTACGCGAGGCACTTTGCGCAGCACTTCACCGGTGAGTGGATCGAACCAGCTGATGTTTTCCAGCTCGTCATCGAAGAGCTCCAGGCGAATGGCTTCTTTCTCGGATTCAGCGGGGAATACATCAATAACATCGCCACGTACGCGGTAGGTGGCGCGTTTTAATTCCATGTCGTTGCGCGTGTATTGAAGCTCCGCCAGTTTGCGCAGTACGGCTCGCTGGTCAATGCGGTCGCCGCGATCCAGGTGCATCATCATTTCCAGATAAGACTTCGGATCTCCCAGACCATAAATAGCAGAGACTGTGGCGATGATGATGGCGTCTTTCCGCTCTAGCAGGGCCTTGGTTGCCGAGAGGCGCATCTGTTCAATGTGCTCATTGATGGATGCATCTTTCTCAATAAATGTATCGGAAGCGGGCACGTAAGCTTCCGGCTGGTAGTAGTCGTAGTAAGAAACAAAATACTCAACCGCGTTGTTCGGGAAGAACTCTTTGAATTCCCCATAAAGCTGGGCGGCCAACGTTTTGTTGGGCGCCATAATCATGGTAGGGCGCTGCAGCTCGGCAATGACATGAGCTGAGGTAAAGGTTTTACCGGAGCCGGTCACCCCCAGCAGGGTCTGGCAGGCCAGTCCGCTTTTGGCGCCCATAACCAGCTGTTTGATGGCTGTGGGCTGATCGCCTGCGGGTTGAAAGGGGGAAATCACCTTCAGAGGTGGTGAGTTCTGAATCATCGGGTTCCTGCTGTCATCGTGGTGGGTTATGATGACAGCAGTTTGCATGGGGTGGCGTGGGAAATAAAGAGGAGAGAGATGTGGATCAGCGACTTTCCCGTAGAGTACAGGCCGTAAAGCCTTCTCCTACATTAGCCGTGACGAATCGAGCCGCAGAGCTGCGAGCGTCCGGAAAAGATATTATCGGGCTGGGGGCTGGGGAGCCTGATTTTGATACTCCCGAACATATTAAAAAAGCCGGCATAAAAGCCATTGACAATGGTCAGACAAAATACACAGCGGTTGATGGAACACCTTCCCTGAAAAAAGCCATTATTGATAAGTTCCAACGGGACAATGGTCTGACTTACACGGCTTCCCAGATTCTTGTGTCCGCCGGAGGAAAGCACAGCTTCTTTAATCTCTCTCTTGCCCTTCTGGATGAAGGGGATGAAGTGATAATCCCTGCACCTTATTGGGTGTCTTACCCGGATATGGTGCGCATTGCGGAAGGTGTGCCGGTGATAGTGGAGGCAGGCGCAGATCAGAATTTTAAAATGACTGCCGGCCAGCTGCGTGCAGCGATAACCGATAAAACCCGCCTTGTGGTCATTAACAGTCCTTCCAATCCAACCGGTACAGCCTATTCCCGCGACGAGCTGAAGGCTCTGGGTGAGGTATTGTTGGAGCATCCTGATGTGCTGGTTGCCACGGATGATATGTACGAACACACTCTTTGGGATGAGGGGAGTTTCGTGAATATCCTGAATGTGTGCCCTGAACTCTATGAACACACCATTGTGATGAATGGTGTCTCCAAGGCGTACTCCATGACCGGCTGGCGAATTGGTTATATCGGCGGGCCTGAATGGCTGGTGAAAAATATGAAGAAGATTCAGTCCCAGAGTACATCCAACCCCTGTTCTATTGCACAGGCGGCTGCGGAAGAAGCACTGGCAGGTCCTCAGGAATGTGTACGTGAGATGGTTGTGGAATTTAAAAAACGCCATGATTATGTGCTCAATCGCCTGAATACGCTGCCGGGAGTGAAGGCTTTACCTGCAGATGGCACCTTCTATAGCTTCCCTGATTTCAGTGAAGCGATTGCGGACGCAGGGTATAAGACGGATGTTGACTATGCAGAGGCTGTTCTGGAGGCGGGGGTGGCCCTGGTGCCGGGTTCGGCTTTTGGTGCGCCAGGACATATGCGTCTCTCTTTTGCCACGAGCATGGAGAATCTGAACAAGGCTCTGGATCGTCTGGAGGCTTTTCTTGCGAAATAGCCTTAAAAAACAGGGTTCTTTTCAATCTGGTGGTTGACCGGGGAGTGCGTGGTCAGTAGACTGCATCACGCACATGCAAGACAGATCCCCGATAGCTCAGTTGGTAGAGCAAATG
>NZ_SMME01000053.1 GCF_009711465.1 Parendozoicomonas verongulae
TACCACAACATGGATCAGGAATCCATCTACAATTTACCGCATTTCCAGTGATAATGAAGTTTCTGGCATATTATGCACTCCTCCTTCTTCACCTTCCATTCTGGGCATTCTATTCCCAGAGTTGGCTGGTCTGGAGCAAGATGATGTATTTCCGAGTGTTCTTTGCGCCAGCGCAAAGGAATGTTCACTCGATATGGATGACACTCTTACTGAAGTGAGTCAGATT
>NZ_SMME01000019.1 GCF_009711465.1 Parendozoicomonas verongulae
CACCAGCGAATCAATACGCTGCCCGAAGATGTGGTGCACAGGATCAGAAGAAAGACCCTGCTCTGCACCTGTGAGAACCCCGGCAGCTTTCAGGTAGCCTCTGCAATAACTTTGGAGAGCAGCCTCCCGCCCCTGAAACTCTGCCGGAACGGGGATCGGGTAGGCTCTGCCCTGGTAGTGAGCAGACACAACAAAGTGACCAGTGTCT
>NZ_SMME01000002.1 GCF_009711465.1 Parendozoicomonas verongulae
GCACCCGTCAAAGTCACAGACAAAGAGCCTTTCCCGTGTGTGGATGCGTTTATGCCTGGTGATGTCACTGGATGTGTTGGAAACCTTGTTGCACCCGTCCTGGTCACAGATAAAAGGCCTGCCCCCCGGGTGGACTCTTGGCGTGTGCAGACCACAGATATCCGCAGGCCTGTGACACATGTTTGCCTTATCCCGGATCCAT
>NZ_SMME01000657.1 GCF_009711465.1 Parendozoicomonas verongulae
CTAACTGCAGACTGGAAGCACGAAAGGACGTTCTGAGGGGGGAAGCAGGCTATTGGTTTTCGGGAGCCTTTTGGGGGGCATTTTCGGAGGTGTCGTCTTCGTAGAGGGCGTTATCCAGCTGCGTCATGGCAAGGCTGAGAATGGCTGCGCCAAAAGCGACGCCAAAGGCCAGAAGGTAAGTAGCCGTGTTGATGGCACGTTCTTTAAGCATGAATTCAGTATAGGCTGCTTTCGCCGATACGCCTTACAAGATCTCCCGAACGGCGTAGAGACTGGTTATGAAACAGTTAAGAACAGCAGCTCAAGTACTGACCCGATTAGGAACGATTTCTGCTCTGGTGGTTTCCTCAAACCTTGCCGCAGAACTTCTTACTCTGGAAGAGAATGGTGCGACCCAGATTATGGCCAAGATTCGCGCCACTATGAGTGGGGAAACCGCTAAGGCCGGTGAGTCTGTTCCCTGGGAATTCAGTTACCAGCAGGACGGAGCTGACAAGATTGTTTATCTGGACTCTCACTTGCCTTTAACCGTGAAACAGGATGGTGAGCCGCTGGATATCAGCCTCTACAGAGTAAAGGTGAATCACGACGATGCTTTACTCACTCTCTCTTCAGAGGAAGATGCTGACGCTGGGGGAAGCATTATGATGATTGGCTATCCCGGAGCAACAAATAATCAGGCGACTCGCTTTCATGCCAACTTTAGTGAGCATATCGTGTTAGAAACGGAGGTGCGGCCAGAGCACCCCAGGCAAATCGGAGAAGAAGGCCATAAAATTGATATCGAGTTAAATACACCTCAGGAACTTCTGCCTACCGAGAATGAAATTGGCATCCTCGGAACCTCTTCAGCCAACCAGCCTCTTACGATTTTTGTATTCAAGCATGATGATGTGCAAGAAACAGTGTCCAGCCTGATTCATGAACACTTTAGCTGGTGGGTTAAGCATATGAATGACATCAGTGAAGAGTACCGAAAAACCAATCATGTTCCGTTGTTTAGCGAGTTGGTTATAGACTTCCGAACCGACAGTACCATTCAATCCTTCAAGTACAGAGGGGAACCCCGTGAGAGACTGAAAGAGCTGGCGAAAGAAATGCGCCGCTATAAAAAAAATAACGGGATCCTTGGTTCTTTTAAACGCAATAAATTCTTGCTGATGACCGAAAAAATGATGGACTGGAAAACCCTTGGTATTGCTTATCAAGGTGGGGAGTATGCTATGGCCGCTGACGATGACGAGCAGGTTGCCGCCCATGAAATCGGCCACATGCTCAATGGTCGTCATGACAAAGCTGATGTGATTTATAACGGTTGGTGGTGTGAATCCATTCTCTACTGGCAGCATATCTTCCTGCGTGCCAGCTGTCATTACTACACCGATGCAAACAAAGATGCCATTACAGACTACCTGAAATAAAACCTGCCTTAACACTGGAATGGCTACTCCTTCCTGAGTGCTGCGAAAAGCGGCTTAAAGGAAAGAGCTTGTGATACAATCCGTCAGGCTCTCTAATGCAAAACACTCTGGGACTTAAATGACTCTGGCGGTTCTGACGGTTTTTATTCCAACTTTCATTTTTGTATCCGCCACGCCGGGTATGTGCATGACGCTGTCGATGACCTTGGGCATGACAATCGGCGTGCGTCGTACACTGTGGATGATGGCCGGTGAACTGCTGGCGGTAGGGGGTATCGCCCTGCTTGTTCTCGTGGGGGGCGCTGCAGTGATGCTGCAATACCCGGCCGTATTTACCACTTTTAAAATGGTCGGTGGAGCCTACCTGTTCTGGATTGGTGTTCAGCTGTGGCAGTCCAGAGGCAAAATGGCACTGCAGGGTTTTGATGTTGATCACAGCCATATTTCTCCCAGCGAACTGGCTACACAGGGTTTTGTGACCGCTATTGCCAACCCTAAGGGGTGGGCGTTTTTTATTTCCCTGCTGCCTCCCTTCGTTCACCCCGAGCAGGCTCTTGCACCACAGATTGCTGTGATTGTGTCGTTGATTCTGCTGATCGAATTTATCTTCCTTGTTATCTATGCCAGTGGCGGGCGAACTCTGCGGCACTTTTTGGAAAAAGGCGATAACGTAAAAATTATGAACCGGATTGCCGGTACCTTAATGACGGGTGTGGGTATCTGGTTGGCGCTGGGCTGATTTAAACCCTAACCACTTTGAAAACTGTGATAACAGAATCCAGTCAGTATGTTTCGGTATACACGACCTGACAGACGATGATCCATCAGCACAATAGCCTATAGAGAATTGCAGCACTCTATCAGGTCTCGCAAGGTTCTTCGCCCGTCGCTGCTGCAATACTAACGCATGGATTCTGTACTGTTTTTCTATTGGTTCCGGGCGGGATTGATGCAGTGAAAGTGCGGGCCCGCACCGCTCCTGTGCCCGCCGCAGTCCTGGCTTGTACCCTCACAGCCCCAGGAAGCCTGCGGTCAGGACAACGGCACCCAACCCGGCACTGGCCGCAACCACCATGGCTGCAGGTCCTGCTGGACCATAGGCGACGTTTTTTGTCGGGCTTTCAGTAGGACTGTTTGTTGAAGGTGAAGTTGGCGTTGACGCTGACGTTGACGTTGACGGACTGCCAGTAGTACTGCTTGTTGACGGATCATCAGTAGCACGATCTGTGTTATCCCCATTAACCAGCTTGGGTTCGATCCGACAAAAAATCGGAAAGGATTTAGGCTGAAAACCGGTTCTTATCACTTCGGGAGTGACCCCAAGACATGAACCTCTGCTCTGAAAGCTTGTGCCAAATTCCAGTGTACAATTCGTGCAAGGGCACGTCACTGATCCTGAATATGTGCAGTCAGTTTTTAAAGTCCCCACTGAACGTTCAGCTAGGACCCAAGATTCGACGAAATTGCACCTTTCCCTAGCCCGCAGGGACAGACATGAACCAATGTTAGCCAAGGTTCTCAGTGAATTGAAGGAGCACGCATAGTATGTGCCTTGGCTACAATTCAATGCGGCTGGACCCGCCACAGAGCTAAAATTAGCACCTGAAACGCAGCTGACATGGATGCCAGGG
>NZ_SMME01000540.1 GCF_009711465.1 Parendozoicomonas verongulae
GCTGCGTGAAGCTATCTACCTGCGCCCACTGTCTGAAGGGTAAGTCTCTATGCAGCATACAGCCTTAACTGCAGGCCAGCCGTTCCCACAAATAACGGTCAAAACTGTTGATGGCGGACAGCTTGACCTTGGTTGCCCAAAAACTGGTCTTGATTGGCAGCTGGTTGTCGTTTACCGTGGCGCTCACTGCCCACTGTGTACTCGATATCTAAATCAGCTCAATGAGCGACTGGTTGAGTTCAATAGGTTAGGTGTAGATGTTGTGGCTGTTTCTGCGGACTCTCAGGAAAAAGCACAGGGGCAGCTGGCTGATATTGCCCCTGCCTACCCTGTAGGTTTTGGGCTGACCATTAAGCAGATGCAACAGCTTGGTCTTTATATCTCTGAGCCTCGCTCATCCCAGGAGGCTGACGCACCGTTTGCCGAGCCGGGACTGTTTGTAGTGAATGAACAGGGTGCCGTTCAGATTATTGATATCGCTAATGCTCCATTTACCCGTCCGGATCTGGATGCACTTTTGATGGGGCTTGGTTTTATCAAGAATCCAGCTAACAACTACCCCATTCGGGGAACATTTGTGAGTTAAGGTTTTATAAAGGCTGGCGGGACGCTACTGCTAACTGATTGTTAAGGTGTAAGGAATATGACACAGGCACTTCTACTTATCGATATTCAGAACGACTACTTCGCTGATGGCAAGTGGTCTCTTCACAATATGGAAGCCAGTGCAGGCAAGGCTGCACAAGTGCTACAGCATGCGCGGGAGAATGGCCAGCTGGTTGTTCATGTTCGCCATGAGAATATTGATGAAGGCGCTCCTTTTTTTGTACCAGAGACAAAAGGAGCTGAAATTCACAGCAGTGTTGCTCCTCTGGAAGGTGAACCGGTTGTACTAAAAAACCAGGTGAACTCTTTCCTGCAAACCAACCTTAAAGAGCTGCTGGATGAAAACGGCATCGAAACTCTCACTATTGTGGGTAGTATGAGCCATATGTGCGTGGATGCCGTTGTACGTGCAGCGTCTGACTTTGGCTATAAGGTGACTGTTGTAGAGGATGCCTGTGCAACCCACGACATAGAGTTTGCTGGAAGAACAGTTTCCGCTCCGGATGCTCACGCAGCATTTATGTTTGCTCTTAGCTTTGCCTACGCTGAGGTTAAAACAACGGCTGAGTATTTGGGCTGAGAAAAAAAGCCATGCATATTTTGCATGGCCCCCCCCTAAGTCTGCAGGCCGTACACGGCATCACCGCGGACTTTAAAGTTTGAGAGTGAAAGATATGA
>NZ_SMME01000421.1 GCF_009711465.1 Parendozoicomonas verongulae
CCTTGTAGGTTGTTCCAAGCAGTTTGTCTGCAGCAGCAAGTATATCGTTACAAAGTGCTATATCTCCACCACGATGGGGGCACGTGATTCTTAGCCAACTGACCTGTAATTCATTATTCTCCTCCGGGTGAATGACGACCTGAGGGAAATAGGAAAGGATGATGTTGATTGCAACAGTCTTTCCCATCCCCGAGATTCCATAAATCGATATACCTCCCTGGTCATTATTCACCTGGCCTGCATGTATTTTCTCGGCATACCGCTCCCTGAGAGCTTCATCGACTGCCCGAAAGAGTTCGAAATGAGCATTTGTCGGATGAAACATATAAGAGACATTTCGTGCACGGTAATACTTTTTAGTAGGACTCAGCAAACGATCTGTGTCAGTGAAAACTGGGGGGTAATAGGTTGCTGTCTCTGCAAACTGCGCGTCATCAAGGATAGGTGGGAGAGCCCTGACATAAGGTGTTGTATAGTATGGGCTGAAGTCTGAATAGTCGGTGTATTGAGCAATTACAGCTTGCTCACCTGAAGGCAGAGTGTGGTATTTCTCATCCTGAATGATGCCCGATTTTGCGGCTTCAAAGTGCAAGTACTGAGGTGGGATATCATACTTGTCATTCTTTAATGAGGAGCTATTCATCATCATCATCCTGACTGGAGTGTTTCTTCATTTGGGATAATATATGTCTGGAGTAGTTGACTTCGTAGTCTTCATCTTCTTCGACTTCATGATTAGTAGAAACGTTTTCAGTATCTTTAAGCACAATAGCATTCGCCTTAGATTGCTCTTCAGTCAGCTCTTTTT
>NZ_SMME01000568.1 GCF_009711465.1 Parendozoicomonas verongulae
CTGATTCTCCCGGCGTTTACAGCAAACAGGCACAGCAAAAGCAACCGCTGGGCACACATGTGAAAATTATTGTCCTGGCTCACCGGAATCAGCTTCAAAGGGCGAGGCACACCCACTCGAATGCTCCGGGTGCTGATTTCTGGCGTCGTGTCGATCGCCCTGGCAATACGTGGAAAACTGACGACCTTGTAACTGCACAGACTGATGACGCCATGGACGTCGATAACGGCGCATCGCTGGCAGACTATTCTGAATCCAGGCACACGGCAGCTCCTCCCCTCATAGTTAATTGTCATATGCAGCATGACTGGAGACGCCTTCTCTTTGGCGGACCTGGCGTGGATACGAAGGGCAGAATACGCCATGTTCAAGGGGCGCTGGCCATGGCACAGCCGGGGCAGGCAATAATACTCAAGGGTGCGGATTGGTCCGATCTGACGTTTCAACAGAAGATAACCTCGCTGCAAGAGCGAAAGCGGTATGAGAGTAATGGCCAGACCTGTTACCTGCCAGACCATGTTCAGTTTTACCGGGCCAGTGTCGGTAAGGGAGAACTGGCCAGTTTGTATGAGGCATCCGTTGAACGGGTGACCACTCCCCCTGAAAAATCTATTGTTGTGAATCCATGTACTCTCAGGGAATGGCTGAATCCCGCCATGATCAATGAAGCGGGTTACAGCGTTCTTAACACAGCATTAGAGAACCAGATTCAGTCCGGAGCTACGGTGACTGTCACGTCTTCCTTGAGTGAACCCCTGTGGTTTATGCTACTGAACCGGCTGCAGGCTATTGGGCACAGCATGGGCCAGAAACCCAAAATCTTTCTGGCCCATGCCGAAGGTCAGCCAGAGCAGTTGAGGTTATCCGAAAACAGCCCGACAGATGTGCAGCAAAAGATATTCAGGCATCCGGCCGTGCATGCTGCCACTTACAGTGATGAAACACAGATATCGGAATGGGTGCAGACACGGGAAACGTCCCCTCTTGTCATCCGGGTGACAGATCAGACCCACCTTGGGCAACTGTTCGACGATCTCCATGTCCGGTCAGAGCGCACTCCGCACTTTGGCCGGAATGCCACACAATTCCAGCAGGCCCTTCAGCAAGGAAGGGAGGTTGTGATTCTTGGCCTTGAGAAAAATCCCGAGCTTCAACAGGCTCTGGAATCGCTTTGCTGCAATCCCCCCTCAGTTATGGTGAATGGCTCATTGCTGAAATATCCGAAAGCCCGCCTCTGCCTGCTATGGCCACAATCAAAACGCTGTACCTCCCTGCTATGGAAGGAGGCTATTCAGTCAGCAGAGCCATTGCCTGAAGCCGATATGTGGCGTTCAGCAGCCAGGCGGCATGGTATAGACCGCGACCAGATCCCCAAAACAGTGCTGAATAAAATCTATGAGATTTATGGCAATATCCCAAAAGACATCATTCAAACAATAGGGGCATTACCTGTTCTGACGAATGGGGGATTGGATAACCTGATTGTCGC
>NZ_SMME01000697.1:0-780 GCF_009711465.1 Parendozoicomonas verongulae
GACTCCATGGTTTTTTTCATCATTAAAAGAGGCTGAATATTTGGCATAAAGGTGCTGGAAGAGTGATAAAGCTTCTATTAAATGGCCTCTGGCCTGCAAAGCTCTGGCTTTTGCCATGACTACGCCTTTATTGTTTTGTATGTCATTTGAAAGGGAATTGATGTATCCAATACATCCATCAAAATCTTCCAGAAGAAACAAAGCTCTGGCTTTCAGTTGCACAACACGAACATATTGGTTTGGGTCCCCCTCACATTTTTTTAAAAGTATCTCGGCCTCATCTAATGCTCCTTTGGGGTTGGTGTTCAGAAGACGAAAGCCATTATTTATGCCATGACTTACTTGTATATGAGAGTGACCAGAGTGGGGCTGGGTATGATATTGTGAAAGTGGACGCTCAGAATTTTGTGTACTGGGGGTACCCGGCGCATGATCACTTGGATTACTTTGTCTATGAGGAAAAGGCGCCTGCCAGTAGTGATAGCCTTTCCCATAGTATGGAGGTAAGTTCATACTCTGAATAAACCTTTAAAACCGTTATGTCAGGGATTGTTTGTTCAACCAATATTCTGTATGGATGATGGTGTAGGAACAAAAGTTCAAAGTGAGTCAGAGTCACAAACAGGGCTGTTTGAAGGTTACTCAGTTTTATGAGCCAATAGCTGTCGCTCCCTTAGCCTCCAAAGTTCATCTTTCTTCTGTTCTTGTCGATGAGGTTCAAGGTTGTTGGCAAGAGTAAAAAGTAATACTGCTGTCTGTCCGAACTCTTTCTCCTTTTCT
>NZ_SMME01000697.1:790-1176 GCF_009711465.1 Parendozoicomonas verongulae
CCTTTTCCTCTTCAATACCCAAAGTTTGCAACCCGGGTTGCGGCCACACAGATAAAAAGCGGAAGCAGTGAGCCAGCTGACTGAGGCAGGATGCATTTTTGCCTTCACTCCCCTCCACAGCAAGAGCAGCCCAATGGAACGCTTTCCCCAGAAGAGTCGAATGTTCGGGCAAGATTTTCTCAACGTCCATTAATTCCTGGAAGTAGCGGATACTCAAACATAAGGAGGTTTCAAATCCTGAATACAACTGCTTATCAAGTTGCAGTGCATCAAACTGCTCCCACTCTTCCATATCAATGAAAATAACTGCGAGACTCAGTTCAATATCCTTGTCATTACAAGCGGTATCGGCCTTTCCCCCGGCCGCCTGGGTGCGCAGCCGGGTA
>NZ_SMME01000697.1:1186-2023 GCF_009711465.1 Parendozoicomonas verongulae
TCAGATTGTCTGCCCCTCCCATAGTCTGGAGTAGTCTACCCATTGTTAACTCGATATCCTTATCATCACAGGGGTGTTTACCCGTCCCCCGGCCGCTCGGGTGCGCAGTCGGGTAAAGATCTCCAGAGCAACTTCCAGACTGCCCTTGCCTCCAATGGTCTGAAGATATCTGCCCAGTGTTAGCTCGATATCCTTATCATCACAGGGGGTGTTTACTCGTCCACCGGCTGCCCGGGTGCGCAGCCGGGACCTCCGGCCATCAGAGTGCGCAGGCGAGTAAATATGTCCAGGGCTGTTCTCTGGTGTTCCGTGCCCCCCAGAACCTGGAGATGTCTGCCCAAAAACAGCTCGATCTCTTTATCCTCACAAGGGGTGTTTGCCTGCCCTCCGGCCGCCTGGGTACGCAGCTGGGTAAGTATGTCCCATGCCTTTCTCAGGTTTTCTGTCCCCCCCATGGTTTGGAGAAGTCTTCCCAGAGCCAGTTCTATCTCCTTGTCCTCACAGGGGATGTTCGCCTGGCCTCTGGCCGCTCGTGTGCGTAGCCGGGTGAAGATATCCAGAGCCATTTTCAGGTTATTCGTGCCCCCTATGGTTTGGAGAAGTCTTCCCAAAGCCAGTTCTATCTCCTTATCATTACAGGGAGTGTTTGTCTGTCCTCCAGCTGCACGACTGCGCAGCCGGGTATAGATGTCCAGAGCTATTTCCAGGTTGTCTTTTCCTCCAATAAGCTGGTGCAGCCTGCCTAGTGTTAACTCGATATCCTTGTCCCCACAGGGGGCACTCACCTGCCCCCCGCCTGCCCGGGTGCGCAGACAGGTATAGATACCCAGGGCCATT
>NZ_SMME01000697.1:2033-2573 GCF_009711465.1 Parendozoicomonas verongulae
GGCCACTTTCAGATTGTCTGGACATCCTGTTAGCTGGAGATGTCTACCCAGTGCCAGTTCGATATCCTTGTCATCACAGGGGGTGTTTACTCGTCCACCGGCTGCCCGGGTGCGCAGCCGGGCCCCACCTGCCGCCCGAGTGCGCAGTTGGGTAAAAATCGCCAGGGCCGCTCTAAGGTTGTCCGTACCTCCCATGAGCTGGAGATGTCTGCCCAGTGTTAACTCGATCTCCTTGTCTTCACAGGGGGTGTTCACCCGTCCACCGGCTGCCCGGGTGCGCAGCCGGGTCCCCAGGCCGCTCGGGTGCGCAGCCGGGTATAGATGTGCAGAGCTTTTTTCATGTTCTCGGAGCCCCCCATAGCCTCGAGCAGTCTGCCCAGAGCCAGTTCGACCTCCTTATCATTACAGGGAGTGTTTACCTGCCCCCGGGCCGCCAAAGTGCGCAGCTGGGTAAAAATCTCCAGGGCCTTTTTCATGTTATCGGTGCCTCCCATAATCTGGAGGTGTCTACCCAGTGTTATCTCGATATCCTTGTCATCA
>NZ_SMME01000697.1:2583-2962 GCF_009711465.1 Parendozoicomonas verongulae
CTCCGTACCCGCCATGACCTGAAGGAGTCTGCCCAGAGCCAGTTCGATCTCCTTGTCATGACAAGGGGTGTCCAGCTGCCCCCCAGCCGCCCGGGTGCGCAGCCGGGTAAAGATGTCCAGGGCTGCTTTCAGGCTGTCCTCCCCTCCTATCATCTCGAGGTTCCTGCCCAGAGCCAGTTCGATTTCCTTATCATCACAGGGGATGTTCGCCACCCCACCAGCCGCCCGGGCGCGCAGCCGGGTATAGATGTCCAGGGCTGCTTTCAGGCTGTCCGCCCCCCCTATCATCTGCAGGTGTCTGCCCAGAGCCAGTTCGACCTCCTTGTCGTCACAGGGGGTATTCACCTTACCCCCGGCCGCCTGGGTACGCAGCCGGGTA
>NZ_SMME01000697.1:2972-3196 GCF_009711465.1 Parendozoicomonas verongulae
CCTGCCCACCGGCCGCCCGGGTGCGCAGTTGGATAAATATGTCCAGAGCCGCTTTCAGGTTGTCTGTACCTCCTATTAACTGGAGATGCCTTCCCAGAGCCAGTTCGATCGTCTTATCCTCACAGGGAGTGTTTACCTTCCCTCTGGCCGCCCGAGTGCGCAGCTGGGTATAGATGCCCAGGGCCGCCTTCAGATTATCGGTGCCACCCATAATCTGGAAATGT
>NZ_SMME01000697.1:3612-4621 GCF_009711465.1 Parendozoicomonas verongulae
CCTGAATATTTTTCATACAGGTGTTCAAAGAGTGGTAAAGCTTCCATTAAACGGCCTCTTGCCTGTAAAGCTCTACCCTTTGTCATCATCACTCCTTTGTTACTTTGCAAATCCTCTGAAAGAGAATTAACGTACCCGATACATCCATCAAAATTCTCAAGAAGACACAAAGATCTGGCTTTTAATTGCACAACACGAATATATTGCCTCGGGTCTCCCTCGTATTTTTTTAATAGCGCCTCTACCTCATCTAACACTCTTCTGGGATCGGATTTCAGAAGTTTAAAAGCATCATTTATGTCGTGACATATCTGTACATAAGAGTAAGCCGGGGAGTACTGGGCACGATATTGTGAAAGTTGGCGGCGTTCAGAACGACCTGAACACTCTGAATATCGAGACCTATGTGTACTGGGGGCAGGGGTAGATGTATGCCTGCTTGAATCCCCTTGTCTGTGAGAAGAAGACGCCTGCCGGCCATGGCGGCCTTTTCCATAGTGTGGCGGTATGTTCATACTCTGAATAAGCCTTAATAACAGTTATGTCTGGGAGTGTTCATGAAACCAATCGTTTTGTATGGATGAGAGTGACGGAACAAAGGTTCAAAATGAGTCAGGATCACAAACAGCACTGTTTGAAGGTTATACAGACAATATGTGAAACACATGCAGTCATGTATTAATCCAGCGTGACTTCAGTGGCTTTCACATCTTGCTTGTCCTTAGCGATCAGGCCGGAAAGATAGGAAGTGTGGAACCCAAAATGGCTTGTGCTGTCAATATTTGCAGTGATTCAGTAAAGACAGCACAGGGATGATCCAAAATGCAGCCATTTCACTCTATTTCAAGGAAAAGATCTTCAAATCGTGAAGCGGCATTTGGCGCTGGAAAAAGAAGAAACAGTGCTGATTCGGCCTTACTCTCAGTCTCAAAACTCAGATATGCTCTCTCAGAGTTAAGTACGGATAAGAAGAAAGCTCCCTCTTCCCCGATTCATGACAAACAGGTCA
>NZ_SMME01000697.1:4784-5374 GCF_009711465.1 Parendozoicomonas verongulae
AAAGATAATCTTGCTCATCGCCTGACCATTGCAGATGATGGCAGGTGCCATGTTCATCCCGGCAAGTTGTTCAAACATTCCTCCCCTCTGGTGCTGGTTCTTGATATCAGACATATGAGAGCGGATGAAATGACCGCTTTTAACGATCTTCTGGACCCTGATTCTCCCGGTGTTTACAGCAAACAGGCACAGCAAAAACAACCACTGGGGACACATGTGAAAATTATTGTCCTGGTTCAACGGGATCAGCTTCAAAACACGAGGCGCGCCCACTTGAATGCTCCGGGTGCTGATTTCTGGCGTCGTGTCGATCGCCCTGGCAATACGTGGAAAACTGACGACCTTGATAGAGTACAGGCTGATGACGCCATGGACGTTGATAATGGTGCATCGCTGGCAGACTATTCTGAATTCAGGCACACGGCATCTCCTCCCCTCATAGTCAATTGTCATATGCAGTATGACTGGAGACGCCTCCTCTTTGGCGGGCCAGGGGTGGATAAGGAGGGCAGAATACGCCATGTTCAAGGGGCTCTGGCAACGGCACAGCCAGGTCAGAGGATCATACTCAAGGGTGCGGACTGGTCCGA
>NZ_SMME01000846.1:0-1751 GCF_009711465.1 Parendozoicomonas verongulae
GGTGCGTCGCATGTTATCCTGGTGGCTAAAGCACTCAAACATACCGGACATTGGCGCACGGGATAGTTTGGATACAAGGCTAATCCATTACCAAGGTCTATTTGTGTACTTTCTGAGCCAGGCGTACTTGTTATTTGCATTGTTAGACTCCTTCATAGCTGTCCATGTCCAGTAAGTACCCCAACCATTCTTTTCATATACTCGTGGCGTATTTTTCCGTTCTTGCTGCGTCACAGCCTTGGTCTCGTAGCGGGTTACGCTCCTGGTGTTGTTCTTTTATTCCGCTATGGGTTGGATAATTCTTAGCTTTCAGAGTTCTCTTTTGTCTTAACAGGTGTGTCATGAGGACAAAGGCAGAGATGGCAGCCGGGCTACCCGCTCCCTTGCAAAAGCACAGCAGGTGCGGGTCGCGATTTCAGGGGAAGCTTTCCTGGCTTGCATAGACTGGATCTCTGAGCCCAGTGTGCACTTGTGTTGGTTACCTCCTGAGAGCACCTGTCTGCCGTTCGTGCTGATAGGGGATAAGTTTGTTGGCTTTGGCAAAGAATAGAGCCGATTGCTCTCTGAACTCATTTTCCTTTTTCTCTTCGATACCTGAACTTTGCAGTTCAGATTTCGGCCATGTGGATAAGAGACGGAAGCAATGGCCCAGCTGATAGAGGCAGGGGGCACTTTTCTCTCCACTTTTCTCCACCGCAAGAGTTGCCCAATGTAACGCCTTCTTTAGAAGGGCCAAACGCTCGGGCCCGACGCCCTCCGTTTCCGCTAATTCCTGAAGGTTCCGGCGGCAGATACACAGGTAGGCTTTGAATCCTAAAGACGGCCGTGTATCGAGGTGCAGTTCATCAAACTCCCTCCATGCCCCCATACCAATGAGCGTAGTTGCTATACCCAGTTCAACCCTTGTGTCTGGCGAGGGAGCGTGAATCCGCCCTCCGTTCGTATCTGTACGCAGTTCTTCGTAGACGCGCAGAGCCATTTTCAGATTCTCCGTGCCGCCCATAAGCTGAAGATGTCTGCACCGAGCCAGCCCGACCTCTGTACTATTACGGGGGGGCCTCGTCCGCCCCTCAGCCGCCTCGGTGCGCTGCTGGGTGAAGGTGTCCAGAGCTGCTATCAGATTATCCGTGCTACCCATGAGCTGGATGTGCTTACCTAGAGCCAGCTCGATCTCTATGTCATTACGCATATGGGTGTGCAGCCAGGTGTAGATGTCCAGGGCTGTTCTCATATCATCCGTGCCGCCCATGAGCTGGAGGTGTCTGCATAGAGCCAGTCCACTGGTTTTTTTTTCATCGAAAGATTCTGAGTATCTTGTATAGATAGACCGGAAAAGTGCTAAAGCTTCAGTGAAATGACCGTTTGCCTGTAAAGCCTGGGCTTTTGCCATTATCACCCCTTTGTTGTATTGAAACTCCGGTGAAAGAGAAGTGATGTACTCAACACACCCATCAAAATCGCTAAGAAGAAATAAGGCCTGAGCTTTTAATTCGACAACACGGGCATAGTGACGGGGGTCTCCTAAGTGTTTTGTTAATAACGCAGCTGTCGCCGTTAATGCTCCTTGAGGATTGGTTTCCAGAAGACGGAAACCTTCATCTATCTCGGAATCCGCCGAATGGTGTGCTGAAACACTTGTGGCTGCTGCTGTTTGTGTTGTTGTTTTGCAGGAGGTATGAGTCTCTCGCTCATCATAAGATCCTGTCCAGTGACATGTTTGGCATTCTATTGTTGAATTGTTGAGGGCTCTT
>NZ_SMME01000846.1:1893-2746 GCF_009711465.1 Parendozoicomonas verongulae
TCCTCCGTAGATTGAATGACCAAGGGAGAGGCTGTTACATGGCAGAAAATGCATTTTCTGTCTTGTATTGAGTAGGAATACAAACGGTTATGGCATGGCAGGCAAAGAGCGTGCTCTGGTTCGGAGCATGTTACCTTGGTCGCTAAATCACTAAGACATAACGGACATTCGCGCACAGGATAGTTTGGATGCAGAGTTAATCCATTACCAATATCTACGTCAATGAGAATGCTTGCTATATACTGCTCAATTTCTTTGGCCTGATAGGCGGGGGGCATCTGCCTCGTGGCCGCCAGGGCGCGCAGTCGGGTGTAGATGTGCAGAGCTTTTTTCAGATTATCCATCCCCCCCATGAGCTGGAGGTGTTTCCCTAGAGCCAGCTCGAGCTCTATGTCATTACAGGGGGTGTTCACCTGCCCTTCAGCCGCCAGGGTGCGCAGCTGGGTGTAGATGTTCAGAGCTGTACTCAGATTATCCATTCCTCCCATGAGCTGGAGATGTTCACATAGAGCCAGTTCGATATCCATGTCATAACGGTGGGGCTTCACATGGGCGCGCAGATCAGTGTAGATGCCCAGGGCTGTTTTCATATTAGCCGGGCTGCGCATGAGCTCGAGGTGTTTGGCCAGAGCTAGTCCATGAGTTGTTAGATCAACGACAGATACTGAGTGTTTTTCATAAAGGGACTGGAAAAGTGGTAAGGCTTCATGGAAGTGGCCTTTCGCCTGTAAAGCCAGGGCTTTTAATTGCAGAATATGAACATAGAGAGATGAGCTTCCCGAGTATTTTGTTAATAACGTCTCTGCCTGAGTTAATGCTCTTCGAGGGTTGGTTTCCAGAAGGCGGAAACCTT
>NZ_SMME01000846.1:2914-3472 GCF_009711465.1 Parendozoicomonas verongulae
GAGATTTGGCTGCCTGGGTAAATCCGCCGAATGGTGTGCTGAAATACTTGTGGCTGCTGCTACTATTCTTCTTCTTATCCTTGTACTGGCTGACCCGGGACACAAGGTATGAGTCTCTCGGGCATCGTAAAACCCTGTCCAGTGACAGGTCGGGCATTCTACTTTTGAATTGTTGAGGGCTCTTTCCAGATTCTCCTCCGCAGATTGACGTAAGATGGGGAGAGCTTTTGTCCGGCAGTGCGCGCATCCTCTGTCTTCTATTGAGGAGAAATGCCAACTGTTGTGGCACGGCAGGCAAATAGCGTGCTCTGGTGTGGAGCATGTGATCGTGGTGGCTAAACGACTATAACATAACTGACATTCGCGCACGGGATAGTTTGGGTGCAGGGTGAATCCATTACTAATATCTATTTGTGTGCTTTCTACTCCAGGTGCTGTTGTGCTTGCTACTTGCATTGCTAGACTCCTTCCATAGCTTTCATGCCTGTATCAGGCACATATTTTCCTAATGTCACCGCAAATTTATTACCGGTACTGGTTGGATAATTCTTAACTCAC
>NZ_SMME01000846.1:3742-44287 GCF_009711465.1 Parendozoicomonas verongulae
GCAAATGGGAGATAAGTTCATTGGCTTTGGCAAAGAGTAGAGCCGATCGCTCACTGAACTCATGCTCCTTTTTCTCTTCGATACCTAAAGTTTGCAATCCGGATTTCGGCCAGGAGGATACGAGACATAAGCAATGGCCCAGCTGACGAAGGCAGAGGGCATTTGTCCCTCCGGTTTGCTCCACTGCAAGAGATGCCCAATGTAACGCCTTCCCAAGAAGGGCCAAACGCTCGGGTCCGAAGCCCTCTGTTTCCGTTAACTCCTGAAGGTTCCGGCGGCTGATACACAGGCAGGTTTCGAATTCTGGAAACGGCTGTGCATCGAGTTGCAGTTCATCAAACAGCCTCCATTCACCCATATCAATGAGAATGTTTGCTATACCCAGTTCAATCTCTTTGGCCTGATGGGTGCTCATCACCCCTCTGGCCGTCAGATCACGCAGTCGGGTAGAGGCCTCCAGAGAGGCTCTCTCATGATCCGTGCCGCCGATAGGCTGGAACCCAATACCACTCAGACCTGCAATGACACCCTCCAGATCTTCGGTCTCATTAGCGCGCAGCCGCCGGGTATAGATCTCCAGAGAGGCTCTCTTATTATCCACACCGGCTATGGTGTTGAGATGTTTAATCAGGGCCAGTTCGGCCAGGGCCAGTTCGATGTCCTCGTCATTACAGGGTACGTTTTCCTGCCCTCCGGCCGCTTGGGTGCGCAGCCGGGTATAGATATTCTGAGCTGCTCTCCGATCGGCCACACCGCCCATTGACTGGAGGTGTTCGGCCAGAGCCAGTGCAGTGGTTTTTTTATCATTGAAATGTACTGGGTCCCTTTCATAAAGGGCCTGGAAAAGAGATAAAGCTTCAATGAAATGACCGTTTGCCTTTAAAGCCTTGGCTTTTACCATCATCACTCCCTGGATATTTTGCAAATCCTGTGGAAGAGAGTTGACGTATCTGATGCACCCATCAAAATCCTCAAGATGGAATAGAGCCTGGGCTTTTAATTCAACAACAAGGGTATACTGACGCGGGTCTTCTAAGTGTTTTGTTAATAACGCCGCTGTCGCCGTTAATACTCTTTGAGGGTTGGTTTCCAAAAGGCGGAAACCTTCATCTATGTCGGGATCTGGCTGCTGAAGCAGGTTAGCCTGCAGACCATCAGATGCTGTGTTATCCGCCCCTTCCCCAATGTCTGTCGTTGTACTGCTTGACCCTAGACAGGAGGTATGACTCTCTCGGGCGTCGTAATGTCCTGTCCAGTGACATGCTCGACATTCTATTGTTGAATTGTTGAGGGCTCTTACCAGATTACTCTCCATAGATTGGCTTAACAAAGGGAGGGCTGTTTCACAGCAGTACATGCACCCTCTGTTTTGTATTGAGGAGGAATTCCAACTGTCATGGCACGGCCGGCAAAGAGCGTGCTCTGGTGTGGAGCATGTTATTTTGGTGGCTAAGCCATTAGAACATAACGGACATGCGTGCAAGGGATGGCTTGGATACAGGGTTAATCCATTACCAATATCGATTTGCCTGCATTCTGCAACAGATATTGGTGTACTTGTTAATTGCATTGTTAGACTCCTTCATAGTTGGCATACCTGTAGCAGGCACATATTCGATTAATACCATTGCAAATTTATCCTGTTACTGCTTGTATAAATCTTACGCTCTCAAAGTTCTCTTTGTCTTAACAGGTGTGTTAGGGGGCAAAGACAGAGATGGCAGCCGGGCTACCCGTTCTCTTGTTCCTGCAGGCTATCAATGAAAACTGTTACGCCGGGTAAAGATCTCCAAGGCCGAGCTCAGGTTATCCGCTTCCCCCATGAACCGGAGGTGTCTGGCTAGACTCAGTTCGATGCCCCTGTCATCACTGGGTGTGTTTGCCATTCCCCCGGCCGCTACCGCCGTAAATACTCTTTGAGGATCGGTTTCCTGAAGCTGGAAACCTCCATCTGTATGTACGTCGGGATCTGGCTGCCTGAGCGAATCTGCCTCTGCCTCTGTTTCTGCCTCTGCCTCTGCCCCTGTTTCTGTCGTTGTACTGGTTGACTCGGGACAGGGTATATGAGTCTCTCGGACGTCGTACGTTCCTGTCCAGTGACATGTTTGACATTCTATTGTTGAATTGTTGAGGGCTCTTTTCAGATTCCTCTCTGCACATTGACTTAAGATGGGGAGAGCTATTTCACGGCATTCCGTGCATCCTCTGTTTTGTAATCGGTGCCAACGAACATGGCATGACTGGCAAATAGCGTGTTCTGGTGCATCGCATGTTATCCTGGTGGCTAAACCAGTAAAGCATATCGGACATTCGCGCACGGGATAGTTGGGATACAGGGTTAATCCATTACCTATATTTATTGGCGTGCTTTCTACCCTGGGTGCTGGTGTACTTGTTACTTGCATTGCTAGACTCCTTCATTGCTTTCATGCTTGGTAATATTCCAACCATTATTTTTCCATAGCCTGCCGGTGTATTTTTTCATTATTGCTGCATCACAGCTCTGGTCTCGTAGCGGGCTACGCTCCCGGCTTTGTTCTTTTGAAGAGCGAAATAATCCACTCACTCGCTATCATTATGCGGAAGCAATAGCTTGGGTATTTGGACAACTCTTAGCTTTCAGAGTTCTCTTTTGTCCTGACTGGTGTGTTATGAGGGCAAAGACAGAGATGGCGCTTATTGCATTAATCCAGCGGTACTTAAGAGTTGTTTTGCAGACGTGTTCAAGTGAGATTCTGCTCACTTGAACAGCGATTCTGGAAATCGTGAGAAGGTGTTCAAGAGTTACTGGAGCCGTGCGTTTGATGCCGGAATATCCATCAGTCGGGTAGAGATGCCCAGAGCCTTTCTCAGATTATCCCTGCCGCCCATTATCCGGAGGTGTACGCTCATAGCCTGCTCGATCTCTTGGTCCTGAGAGGGAGTGTTCATCCGTCCTGCGGCCTCGGTGCGCAGCCGGGTATAGATGTCCAGAGCTGCTTTCAGATTATCCATGCCGCCCATGAGCTGAAGGTGTTTGCTCATAGCCAACCCATAGGTTTTTCTATCTTCGAAAGATGCTGTGTATCTTACATAGAGGAATTGAAAAAGTGATAAAGCTTCAACAAGATGGCCTTTCGCCTGTAAAGCCCGGGCTTTAATCATCATCATCTCTTGGGTATTTTGCAAATCCTGTGAAAGAGAATTGACGTACTCAACACACCCATCAAAATCGTTAAGAAGAAATAAAGCCTGGGCTTTTAATTCAACAACACGGGCATAGTCACGGGGGTCTCCCAAGTGTTTTGTTAATAACGCAGCTGTCGCCGTTAATACTCTTTGAGGGTTGGCTTCCAGAAGGCGGAAACCTTCATCTATATCGAGATCTGGCTGCCTGGACGAACCTGCCGAATGGTGCGCTGGAACACTTGTGGCTGCTGCCATTTCTGTTGTTGTATCGGTTGGCCCGGGGCAGGGGGTATGAGTCTCTCGAGCGTCGTAATGTCCTGTCCAGTGACATATTTGACATTCTATTTTTGAATTGTTGAGGGCTCTTTCAATATCCGCCTCGGCAGTTTGACTGCGTATGGCGTCTGTTATACCGCAGAAAACGCATCCTCTGTCTTTGAGTTTGGGGGTATGCCAACTGTCATGGCACGGCTGGCAAAGAGCGTGCTCTGGTACGGCGCATGTTACTTTGGTGGCTAAACGGCTAAAACATAGCGAACATCCGCATGCGGGATATTTTGGATACAGGGTTAATCCATTACCAAGGTCTATTTGTGTACTGGTTACTTGCATTGTTAGACTCCTTCATAGTTTTCATGCCTATAGCAGGCACATATTTCCTTAATGTCATTGCGAATTTGTTATGTTACTGGTTGGATGCTGCCCATAATCTGGAGGCGCCTGCCGGAGCAGACTGACCTCCAGACTTGCAATCAGAATCTCAAGCCTATTCGCCCTCCTCCGTACAGTCGGGTAAAGATGCCCTCAGATTTATCTGTGTAGCCCATGAACACGTAGACCCTGGCCAGAGCCAGTTCGATGTCTACGTCATCGCAGGGTGTGTTTGCCATCCCTCTGGCCGCCTGACAGCGCAGCCGGGCATAGATGTCCAGAGCAGTTTTCAGATTATCCATGCCGCCCATGAGCTGAAGGTGTTTGCCCAGAGCCAGTCCATTGTTTTTTTGATCATTGAAAGTCACTGAGTTTGTATAAAGGGGCTGGAAATGTGTTATAGCTTTAATGTTATGGTCTATCGCCAGTAAAGCCCGGGCTTTTAATTCTGCAGCACGGGAATAGTCCCCTGAGTCTTTTGTTAATAATGCCTCGGCCTTAGCTAATGCTCCTTGAAGGTTGGTTTCCAGAAGGCGGAAGCCTTCATCTATGTCGTGGTCTGGCTGCTGGAGCGGGCTGGCCTGCAGACCATCAGTTGCAGTGCTATCCGCCCCTGCTTCTATTTCTGTCGTTGTACTGTTTGATCCATGGCAGGAGGTATGAGTTTCTCGGGCCTCGTAATGTCCTGTCCAGTGACATCTTCGGCATTCTATTGTTGAACTGTTGAGGGTTCTTTCTATATCCCACTCCACAAGTTGACTGAGTACGGGGGTTGTTGAGAGGCAGAAAAAGCATCCTCTGTCTATGAGTGGGGGGGTATTCCAACGGTCATGACACGGCTGGCAAAGAGCGTGGTCTGGTGTGGTACATATTACTCTGGTGGCTAAACCACTAAAACATGCCGGACACTTGCGCACGGGGTAGTTTGGATACAGAGTTAATCCATTACCAATATCTATTTGCGTGCTTTCTGTGCCAGGTGTTGGTGTACTTGCTACTTGCATTGTTAGACTCCATTCGTTGATTTCATGCCTGTATCAGGCACATACTTCCTTTAATGCCATTGCAAATTTATCTTGCTACTGGTTGGATAATTCTTAGCTCTCAGAGTTCTCTTTTTTCCTAACAGGTGTGTTTTCCATACCTCCCATTATCTCATCTCATTACTAAAGGCCGGTGTCCCCGTTAATAGTCTTTGAGGGTTGCTTTCCATTTCCAGAAGGCGGAAATCTTCTTCTATATCAAGTGGGCGAACCTGCGAGTGGTGTGCTGGAACACTTGTGGCTGCTGCCATTTCTGTTGTTGCATCGGTTGACTCGGGACAGCATGTATGAGTCTCCCGGGTGCCGTACTGTCCTGTCCAGTGACATGTTTGACATTCTATTTTTGAATTTTTGAGGGCTCTTTTCAGATTCCTCTCCGCAGATTGACTTAACAAGGGAAGGGCTGTTACACGGCAGACAGTGCACCCTTTGTCTCGTCTTGAGGAATGCCAACGGTCATGGCACGGCAGACAAATAGCGTGCTCTGGTATGGAGCATGTTATCTTGATGGCTAAACCACTAAAACATATCGGACATTCGCGCACGGGATAGTTTGGATGCAGAGTTAATCCATCTTCCGTCTCTATAGCCGTTGTCGCCGAAAGGTGTGCTGGAATACTTGTGGCTACTGTTATTTTTTCCGTTGGATTGGTTGACTCGGGACAGGATGTATGACTCTCTCGGGTGTCATACTGTCCTGTCCAGTGACATGTTTGACATTCCATTTTTGAATTGTTGAGGGCTCTTTTCAGATTATCCTCCGCAGATTGCCTTAACAAGGGGAGGGCTGTTTCATGGCAGTAAGTGCACCCTCTGTTTTGTATTGAGGAATGCAGACGATTATGGCATGGCAGGCAAAGAGCGTGCTCTGGTGTGGAGCATATTAGCTTGGTGGCTAAACCATTAAAACATTCTGGACATTTGCGCACGGGATAGTTTGGATACAGAATTAATCCACTTCCCATCTCTACGTCCACTGTCGCCGAGTGGTGTGCTGCAACACTTGTATCTGCTGTTATTTCTGCGGTTGGATCGAGGCAGAGTATATGAGACCCTCGGGCGCTGTACTGTCCTGTCCAGTGACATGATTGACATTTTATTGTTGAATTGTCGAGGGCTCTTTGCAGATTCTTCTCCACAACTTGATTTACTATGGGGGGGACTGTTACACGGCAGACAGTGCACTCTCTGTTTTGTCTTGAGGAGGAATACCAACGATCATAGCACGGCAGACAAAGAGCGTGCTCTGGTGTGGCGCACACTACCTTGATGGCTATACCCTCAAAGCATAACGGACATTCATGTACGGGATAGTTTGGATACAGGGTTAATCCATTACCAATATTTATTTCTGTGCTTTCTGCGCCAGGCGTACTTGTTACTTGCATTGTTAGACTCCTCCATGCCTATAAGTACCCAGGCTATTGCTTTCAGATAGTCCGGTGGCGCATTTTTCCGTTCTTGCTGCGTCACAATTCTGGTCTCGTAGCGGGCTACGCTCCCGGCGTTGTTCTTTGAAGATCGGAAAAATCCACTCGCCATCATTATGCGAAAGCAGTGGCCCGGGTACTTAGCAGGCATATATTCCATTAATGCCTGCGAACTTACTCCGTTACTGGTTGGATAATTCTTGGCTCTCAAAGTTCTCTTTTTTCCTAACAGGTGTGTTATGAGGGCAAAGACAGAGATGGCGCTTGTGCTGATCGGGCGTGTTACCATGTTGTTCACACTATGAGTGAGATTTCTAAAGAGCATGTCGGTGACTATCATCCGGCGCGAGGCTGAGCCGCAGGCTGTTTCGACGCCCTTTCCTAATACTGTTTCCCCGCTTCTTCAGCGCATCTATCGAGCCCGCGGTGTGTGTGGCCCCCAGGCATTGCAGCGAAACCTGACCAGTCTTGAAAGTGGCGCAAGTCTGAAGGGTATTGATAAGGCAGCCATGCTTCTGGCGGACGCTGTCGAAACGGGACAGCGCGTTTTGATCGTCGGTGATTTCGATGCTGACGGGGCGACCAGTTCAGCCCTGGGTATACTGGCTCTGCGGGCCATGGGAGCAGCGTCTGTTGATTTTCTTGTGCCTAACCGTTTTGAGTACGGTTATGGCCTCTCTCCCGCTATTGTGGACGTAGCCAGGCAGCGGCAACCAGATTTACTGGTAACGGTGGACAATGGTATTTCCAGCATCGAAGGTGTGAAAGCGGCTAAAGCCGCAGGCATGAAAGTCCTGGTGACGGATCATCACCTCGCCGGTGATGAACTTCCTGAAGCGGACGCTATCGTTAACCCTAACCAGCCGGGCTGCCCGTTCCCCTGCAAAAGCACAGCGGGTGTGGGTGTGATTTTCTATGTGCTGTGTGCTGTCCGTAGTGAGCTGGATCGCCGTGGCTGGTTTACTTCTCATCCTAAGCCGAATATGGCGTCTTTTCTTGATCTGGTGGCACTGGGTACTGTAGCCGATGTGGTGGGGCTGGATACCAATAACCGCATTCTTGTGCATCAGGGTATTGGACGTATCCGTGCGGGGCGTGCCCAGCCGGGCATTCTGGCTTTGGCAGAAGTGGCGAAGCGCGAACCTTCCCGTCTGGTGGCTTCCGATATGGGCTTTGCTCTGGCTCCTCGCCTGAATGCAGCTGGGCGGCTGGACGATATGTCCCTCGGTATTGAACTGCTGATCACTGACGACCCTCTCCATGCCCGCCACCTGGCCAGCCAGCTGGATGGATTGAACCGTGAGCGCCGTGAGATTGAAGGCAGCATGAAGGAAGAGGCGCTGCGGGACTTGGCCAGGCTCGAACTGGATGAGAAGGCTGAAGTCGAGGGGCGTGCTCTGCCCTGGGGCGTTTGCCTGTTTCAGGGTGACTGGCATCAAGGGGTGATCGGGATTCTGGCGTCGCGAGTAAAAGAGAAGCTCCACCGCCCTGTAATTGCTTTTGCTCCCGGTGATGAAGGCGAAATTAAAGGCTCTGCCCGCTCTATCCCCGGCTTTCATGTGCGGGATGCCCTGGATGCAGTGTCTACCCGCTACCCCGGTTTGGTTTTGAAATTCGGCGGCCATGCCATGGCGGCGGGTTTAACTATTCGGGAAGAGAATTATGGCCGATTCTCCGAGGCTTTTGATCAGGAGGCACGTCGGTTGCTGACGTCTGAGCAACTGGAATCGTCTCTTTATACTGATGGTGCGCTATCGCAGTCTGAGCTGAACCTTGCTACGGCAGAGGCTTTACGGGAGGCTGGCCCCTGGGGGCAGAACTTCCCTGAGCCTGTTTTTGACGGGGTGTTTTTTCTGAAAGATCAGCGCCTTCTGGGGGGGAAGCATCTCAAAATCGTAGTTGTAGCGGAAGGTAGTGATGAGTGGGTAGATGGTATCTGCTTTAATGTGGATACCCATGTGTGGCCAGATGCGTCTGTCCGACGGGTGCGGCTGGTGTATAGGTTGGATATCAATGAGTTCCGTGGACGGCGCAGTGTTCAGTTGATGGTTGAACACATGGAGCCCTTGGGAGTGTGAGACTCCGTTCGTCTCAGGCTGCCTGAATGTCTTATGGTCTATCGCTATCTGGCAGAATGGGTGCTTACGCTAAAATTGCCGAGGTTTTTGATGACGTCCAAAGGGGTTTGAAACAACAGGTATGCTGCCATCGGGGTGTAGATACTCAACACCTCTTGGCCAGATTCCCGTAGTTATCGGCCTTATTACTTCTCCTGCCAGTCTGGGTAGGCTTGAGCTTTTTTGAAGGTGTTCGCGTTTTTTTTGTGGACTTTTTATATCTGTTAGCTCCCCATAGCCTGAGCATTGAGAGGCTGACGGTTGGTGTGCTTGTGAGGGTAATACCTCCAGTACAAGGGCATAATTATGGGAATAGTCAAAAAAGGCCAACCCCGGGTGGGGACCCCTGCTTTGGCTATTGACCTTAACCTCCATGATTCCTGTACAACAGTTGGTTCCAAATAAAAAGTCTTGATAGCCCTCATTACTAAATGGTCTGAGATATCTGGGGAGAGGGGAGGGCTGTCCATAATCACTTTTTTGAGCATGTTTGAGCCAGCGGTTCAGTTGATAGGCAAAAGTCATGCGGTGAGTGGAGCTGGGGAAAAAAGTTTTGTTGCATTTTAACTTTTTGATACTGCCAGACTTTACCTCCTGATGAAACTTGAAGTTGCCGTCATGAGTTAACATTTTTTTGGAATCGGAATGTTGGACAATATGCATGTATGGGTCGTCATTGAGGAGTAATTTTATTGTTTTTTTTAGGTTGGAGGTGGCAGGGCGGCTACCTCGACAAGTCTGCCAGCAGGGCATCTTAGTAAATTTTCTGAAGGATACTTCCAGCTCCTCTTTTGTCGGTCTTTCGCCCTTAGGAAGGCACTGATCCAAAGAGTAAGTTTCCTGACATTTCTCTTCACTGACCAGTGTGCTGAACTTTACGTTCATACGGGAAGCCTGTGACTCTGTTACGGCTGTTAATTGCCCATAAATAAGGCCATTTAAATGATCCCGCCGTATTACATGTAAATTGATGGCAAATTCTTCCGAGCTGGGCAGAGCTGTAGAAGATTGGAGAATGAGTAAAATTATAAGTACCCGGATCATTGCTTTCGCATAGTCTGGCGGCGTCTTTTTCCGCCCTTGCTGCGTCACAGCTCTGGTCACGTTGCGGGCTACGCTCCCGACGTTGTTCCTTGAAGAGCGAAAAAATCCACTCGCCACCATTATGCGAAAGCAATGGTCCGGGTACTTAATAACAGTCTTTTTGCAACGAGCTGTTTGCCTACGAAACCTCTGATAAGTCAAACAGTATTTCACTGTAGAATTCTCCTTGGCTCCTTGGTTTTTTTCAGAGGGTGGGTATTCTGAGCTAAAAGGAACTATAAGAGTATCCATATGCTCCAAATCTCGTAGTGGAAGAGTTTCTCAAGTGTTTTTGAATGTCAGATATTGCTATTTGGGCTGGGGCAGGCCGCAGACACGGACACAATAAGGTTCAAGGTAGATGGCAGGTAGCCATACTTCAATGCAAAAGTTTTTCCTCGAAAACGGCTATTTTTTCAAGAATTATAATCTGTTAGATTTACGCTCTTAATTTTTATTTACAGGGTATTCGCAAGAATACTCAGCAGTTTTCTGGAAGCAGCCATGGAAATTAATCCAATCCTGAATGATATCAAGGATATGACGGAGCGTACTGACGTTCTTAGGGGGTATCTTTGACTATGCCACGAAGCAAGAGCGGCTGGTAGAAGTTGAGCGGGAACTCGAAGATCCTGCGGTATGGAACGACCCTGACAATGCTCAGGCGCTGGGCCGTGAACGCTCGATGCTGGAAGGCATTGTAAAAACCATCGATTCCATGGATCAGGGGCTGGAGGATGCCCGTGAGCTGCTGGATATGGCTGTTGAAGAAGACGATGAAGACGGTGTTACCGAAGTCGTTTCCGAGCTGGACCATCTGAAAGAACAGCTGGAAACGCTGGAGTTCCGCCGCATGTTCTCCGGCGAGATGGACCCTAACAACGCCTATCTGGATATCCAGTCCGGCTCCGGTGGTACGGAAGCTCAGGATTGGGCTAACATGCTGTTGCGCATGTACCTGCGCTGGGGTGAAGACAAGGGCTTTAAGTGCGAAATTATTGAGGCCTCTGCCGGTGAGGTGGCAGGTCTGAAGTCTGCGACTGTTCAGTTTACCGGTGAATACGCCTTTGGCTGGCTGCGTACGGAAACCGGCGTTCACCGCCTGGTACGAAAGTCTCCTTTTGATTCCAGTGGTCGGCGCCATACGTCGTTTACATCTGTGTTTGTCTCTCCTGAAATTGATGACAATATCGAGATTGAGATCAACCCATCCGATCTGCGTATCGACACCTACCGCTCCAGTGGTGCAGGTGGTCAGCACGTAAACACCACCGATTCTGCTGTGCGTATCACTCACCTGCCTACCGGTATTGTGTGCGCGTGTCAGAACCAGCGTTCCCAGCACCAGAACAAAGACAAAGCCATGCAGCAGCTGAAAGCCAAGCTGTATGAGCACGAGATGCAGAAGCGTACCGCCGAAGCTCAGGCGCTGGAAGACAGCAAGGCTGACATCGGCTGGGGTAGCCAGATTCGTTCCTACGTTCTGGATGATTCCCGCATCAAGGATCTGCGTACCGGTGTTGAGAGTCGCAATACACAGCAGGTTCTGGACGGCAACCTTGATCGCTTTATTGAGGCCAGCCTCAAGCAGGGGCTCTAATCGTTGTGCTTTAGCGGCTTTGTGGCAGAGAATGCCAAGTCGTCATACTATTGAGTCCATCAAAAAATTTATCCACTGAAGCGGGGCATCATTGCAGCCCCGCTTTGTGATTTTCAGGTCTGAGACAATGTCTAACGAAAAAGTAACAGATGCCACCAGTGAACAGCAGGACGAGAACAAACTGATTGCTCTGCGTCGTGAAAAGCTGGGTGCCATTCGTAAAGAGCGTAACGCTTATCCAAACACCTTCCGCCGCGATAGCTACGCTGCCCGCCTGCAGGAAGAGTGCAAGGATATGAGCAAACCAGACCTGGAAGCTGCCGGTAAACGTGCCAGCGTCGCAGGTCGTATTGTTCTGAACCGCGGCGCGTTCATGGTGCTGCAGGACATGACTGGTCGCATTCAGGCTTATGTCAACCGCAAGACCCTGGACAAGGCTGTGCTGGCCGAGATCAAGACGCTGGATCTGGGTGATATTATTGGTATTTCCGGTAACCTGCAGCGCTCCGGTAAAGGCGACCTGTTCGTTGAAATTGAAGAGTTCGAACTGCTGACCAAGGCTCTGCGCCCACTGCCAGAGAAGCATAAAGGTCTGGCGGATATCGAAATGCGCTACCGCCAGCGTTATGTTGATCTGATCACCAGCGAGAAGTCCCGTGAAGTCTTTCGTGTGCGCTCCCAGCTGGTAGAAGGCATCCGTCGTTATCTGGTTGAGCGTGATTTCATGGAAGTTGAAACGCCTATGCTGCAGGTGATTCCAGGTGGTGCGTCTGCGCGCCCATTCGTGACTCACCACAACAGCCTGGATATCGATATGTACATGCGTATCGCGCCAGAGCTGTACCTGAAGCGTCTGGTTGTAGGCGGCTTTGAACGTGTATTTGAAATCAATCGCAACTTCCGTAACGAAGGTCTGTCCGTTCGTCACAACCCTGAGTTCACTATGCTGGAGTTCTACCAGTCTTACGCGGACTACAAGGATCTGATGGATCTGACAGAAGACATGCTGCGCACTTGTGCACAGAACATTCTGGGTACCACCGTTATCACCAACACTATCCGCAACACTGAAGGTGAAGTGACCGAGACCCTGGAATACGATTTTGGTAAGCCATTCGTGCGCATGACGATGGTAGAGTCTATCTTGCACTACGATTCCAGATTTACTGAAGAGCAGGTGACTGACTTCGAGCAGGCGAAAGCTATTGCTAAAGAGCTTGGCATTGAAGTGAAGCCAACCTGGGGCCTGGGCAAGCTTCAGACAGAAATCTTTGAGGAAGTGGCCGAGCACCGCCTGATGCAGCCAACCTTTATCACTGAGTATCCTGCTGAAGTCTCTCCGCTGGCTCGTCGGAACGACGACAACCCTCACGTTACTGATCGCTTTGAGTTCTTTGTAGGTGGTCGTGAGCTGGCGAATGGTTTCTCTGAGTTGAACGATCCTGAAGATCAGCACGAGCGCTTTATGCAGCAGGTGGTCGAGAAGGATTCTGGTGACGACGAAGCCATGCACTACGATGCAGACTACGTGCGCGCTCTGGAATACGGTCTGCCACCGACTGCCGGTGAAGGTATCGGTATTGATCGTCTGGCCATGCTGTTTACAGATTCTCCGTCTATTCGTGACGTGATTCTGTTCCCTCATATGCGCCCAGAAGCGTAATATGAGCTGATAGAGTCAATTGGGCCAGCCTTTCACGAGAAGGGCTGGCTCGAGCAAAGTCGGGTGACCAGATGTGGGGGTAGCCACCTCAACATAACAAAGGCTTTTCCGATGGAAGCAATCAAAGAAGCATCTGATAAAGCACCTTCCCTGAAATATCAGGGTCGTAAAACAAGCAGAGCGGGTAGCGAACAGCGCCGTAAAGCGATTCTTGAAGCCGCTTTGCGTATCGTTGTCCGAGAAGGTGTAAGGGGAGTGCGCCACCGGGCTGTTGCCAAAGAGGCCGACGTTCCTCTGTCCGCCACTACCTATTACTTCAAAGATATTTCCGATCTTATTACCGACACTTTTACTCTCTTTGTGGAAGTGGGTACCGATAAATACCGTTCCTTTTGGGATGAGTCAGAAGAGGTTTTATCTGATGCCCTGCATCAGATACGGGATGTGCCGGAAAAGCGTCCAGTCATGATGGCCTTCCTGATCGATCTGGTTGTTCGATACCTGCGTAAGCAGCTTCTTGAACACCGCGACTATCTGCTGGCAGAACAGGCGTTTCGCCTTGAGTGTTTGCGCAACGATAATCTTAAAACCATAGCCAGTAAGCACGCAGCATATCTTCATACGGATTTAAAGCGTTTGTTCTCTGAGGTTGGTTCCAAAGCGCCGGATATGGATGCGGTGCTGATGACAGAGCTGATTTTTGCAGCAGAATACAAAGGACTCATGTTGCCGTCAGGCGTGTTTGATGAGCAGGGAAGTCGCAGTTTGGTTAGCCGTGGTCTGCAGCATATGCTTCATGGCGTTTTTGAGGAGCCATTGTCCCACTGAGTTTCCACGAGGTGAGTATCCTCTATAGAATAACCCCGCATAGCGTATATTTGAAAAGGTGCTGAGGCGGGGTTTATGACATTTAATCACACAACGCAGCTTATTCTTGTAGCTGTCGCTTCTATTCTGGGAACTGTTGCGGCTCTGCACACTCATGGTTATGTGAGGCATTCCTCGGAAGTGGATGCTTTGTATATCTCCGAATTTTCCCTGCTCGCTAATACTCCGGGCCTGAGCCAGACTGTTTCTGCAAAACCTGCTGAGTTCGTGGCGCGCTGTGCAGACGGTTATCTGGTAATGGATTCTGCAAAAGCGTCGAAAGCAGCAAATGGGTTGCTGGTTGATCAGAAAAAAAGGCCTGTGACGTGTGTTTCTCAATAAGACGTATGTTTCTCAATAAGGAGCAATCTTGTGCCTGAGACTGCTATCTCTAAGATCAAACTGGCAGACAGCTGGAAAAATCGCATCGCTGATGAGTTTTCAAAAGATTATATGCAACGGCTGCGCTCGTTTCTCGTGAGTGAGAAGGAGGCAGGAAAGGCGATTTATCCCAAGGGCTCGGAGTTTTTTCGGGCTATGGATTTAACGGCCTTTGAGGATGTAAAGGTTGTGATTCTTGGGCAAGACCCTTACCACGGCCCGGGACAGGCCCATGGTTTGAGCTTTTCTGTACGCCCTGGTGTTCAGCCGCCACCCTCTCTGGTGAATATCTATAAAGAGCTGGAAAGTGATTTAGGCATTCCCCCCGTTCACCATGGTTTTTTGGAACAGTGGGCGAAAGAAGGGGTTCTGCTGCTTAACGCCGTGCTCTCCGTTCAGCATAAACAGGCGGCGTCCCATCAAGGGCAGGGCTGGGAAGAGTTTACTGATCGGGTCATTCGGGAGTTGAACGACAGCCGGGAGCATCTGGTTTTTATTCTCTGGGGAAGCTACGCCCAGCGTAAAGGGAGTTTTATTGACACAAATCGCCACTGTGTGATCAAGTCGCCACATCCATCGCCACTGTCATCCTATCGTGGCTTTTTTGGCAGCCGACCATTTTCACGGGCCAATGAGTATCTGGCTAACAATGGTTATCAGCCGGTGAACTGGCAGTTAGATGAGATGGTTGCTGCTGAGGGTAACAGGCAGACTGAGTTGGTTTAATCTGCCTGCTAGATGCGCAGCTTTTTGTTCATGGCTTTGGCCAGACGGCTGCGCTTTTTGTTTTTCTTTTTGCTCTTTGAGTCTTCCGCTTGCTCGTCAGCGTCGACACTATCCATAAACTGCTTCAGCTCCTTTTGAGCTTTTTGGGTTTTCTCGGCGCTGTCGGGAATATGCTCCAGAAACTCTTTGCTGGCTCCCGCGCTCAAGCCCAGCTCCTTGCGAATTTTTTCCATTCGCTTGAGACTGTTTTCGCCAGTTTTGATCAGCTTGTCGCTGTCGGCAATGGTTTCGTGGAGTTTGTTGTTTTCTGTTGTCATTAGATTTTGTTAATAATGCTCTTGGCTTCGTCGTGTACTTTCTTCTCGATCTGGGATGCGAGAGACGTCGCCTGCTGATGTTTATTGGTTAATGATTGCAGCATCACCATGTCCAGCTGTGAGGTGCTGGTCAGAGACTCTTTCGCGCTGCCTATCTGGTTCGACAGGTTGGTGATCTCTTCCGGCGTGAGCATGCCTGAGCCACTGGCGTCGTAGACAGTAATACCCAGCTCTTCCAGTAGAGCATGTTCTTCTGGAGTCAGTAACTGTTGGATAGTCTGGTTGGCTTCAACAATTTCTTCGTGAACCAGTTCGCTTTTGCCTGCGGTTACGTTTTTCCACTCACCGGTGATCTCTTCACCTTCGAATAACCAGTCATCCGCCTGGTCACCCATTTTGAAGATGTAACCGTCGTTAGTGTCGGCATCCAGTTGGCCACCATTCAGTTCAGGCGCTCCAATTTGAGGATTGTTAGCCGCAATATCGGTAACATGAACGGATTGGTTGCCCTTAGTGATAACCAGCTGGTCGGCAAATACGCTTTTGTCAAGTTGGCCACTTCGGCCAAGATCTTTTGTTTTTACTGTAATCTTGGTGCCGTCATCCAGCATAAAGGTGGCGTCTTGCTGGAAATCCCACTGCATGTCACCGCCGCGGTCACTTTCACTTACATGAGGATCGCCCCATATCTTGGTGGCGTTGCCATTGGCATCAACGATGGAGAAGCTTTCCTGCTCACCATGAATCTGGACCTTATAGCCGTTATCAAGGGCAATTTCCTTGGGGCTGGAATCGTGGTTGACAGTCCAGGTGTTTTCACTCACCGCTGCGGTTGTGTTCTTGTGATTGAGAAGCTTGGACTGTAGCTGATTGAGGGCGCGGATCTGCTTGTTCTTCTTGTCGACCACGTTGATCTGATCACGGATCTGGCTGTCAAGAATTTCTGCCCGTTCCAGAGTCACCAGCAGGTTAAGGTCACCAATACTCAGGCTTTTGTCAGTGGCATCAACATTAACCCCTTGCACTCCGGCCTGTTGGTTAATGCCTCCAATATTACCACCTGCATGAATGCCGCTCATGGCATGTTCTCCTTAAAAGTCGGCTTTTCTGAAGCTGCTGTCTTAAATGAAACCGCCACGCTTCTTTCTGGTGCGTTTGGCTGTGGTCTTCTTCTCGGTCTCAGGCAATTTGAGCATCTTGCGGCGCTCTTTACGCTCAAAACGAAGCTCCTGCTTTTTGGCATTAACTGCTGACTTCACATCAGACTTAACCTCAGTTTTCCAGGTCTTCATATCTGCAGCCACTTGCCTGATATCTTCTTCAGAACCAAGCTTCATGCTCATGGCTTTTTTCAACAGGCCTGATTCAAACTCCAGCTCGTTCTTGGTTTTGGTGAACGCTGTTATCTGCTTCTGAGCCTGCTTGATGATGCCATCAATTTTGTCGCAGAGAAGCTCTGACTTTGATTTGACTTTTTTACGGTTCATTTCGCAGGAAACAGGCATTGTCCAACAACTCCAGTCTTGGATTCTAAATAGGTTATCGTGTGTCGTGTTCGGCTCTTTAACCACAGTTATGCTCATAGCCTTGAAAGGCAGTAAAGTGGCTGGCCTAATGGCACATGACTTTGATAACGGGGGGAGGGTAAGAGAAATGACAGAAAAATGTCAGATTCGCTTTCAGGAATACACAACAGCGTCAGAGCATAAAATTGCCCATGTGACTCTGGATGCCCAGAGCAGTCTGAATGCTCTGACTCTGGATATGATTGATACCTTGTATGAACAGCTGCTGCAGTGGAAGAGCGATAAAAGCATTGCTGTACTCCTGCTCGACGGGGCAGGGGAGAAGGCGTTCTGTGCCGGTGGCGATATTCGTCAGTTACACAGGTCTGTGATTGAGAATGATTTTGGTGTCAACCCTTATGGCGAAGCTTTCTTCTCCCGTGAGTATCAGTTGGACTATCTGATTCACACCTACCCTAAACCCGTGCTGTGCTGGGGGAGTGGCATAGTGATGGGAGGGGGGATAGGTTTGATGGCCGGTGCTTCTCACCGTGTGGTCACACCGTCCTCCAAACTGGCTATGCCGGAAGTCTCCATCGGGTTATTCCCCGATGTGGGTGGAAGCTGGATTCTTGGGCGAATGCCTGGGCGCATTGGGCTGTTTCTGGGGTTAACAGGTACACGGATAAATGCAGCTGATGCGTTGTTCTGTGGGATGGCTGACCGCTACCTCGACAGTACGTCCCTGCCGCAGGTTCTGGAGGCTCTGCAGGGCGCACACTGGAGCCATGATGACAGAGGCAACCATATACGGCTGTCGGGCTTGTTGCGTTCCCTGGAGGAGGATCAGGCGCTTGAGCTTCCAGAATCTTCTCTGCAAAAAAACTTCTCTGCCATTCAGCAAGTCACGGATGCAGACACACCACAAGAAGTATTGGCCGGTATCCGACGTCAGAACGGTGAATGGTGGCAGAGGGCAGGAGACTCCCTTGAGAAAGGGTGTCCATTAACAGCCGGTCTGGTGTTTGAGCAGTTGGCTCGCTCCCGGCACTTGTCTCTCGCTGATGTGTTCCGCATGGAGCTGAATATGGCGGTGAACTGCCTGCGTGGACCGAACTTTGCAGAAGGTGTTCGGGCACTGCTGTTAGAGCGGGGGAGTCAGCCGTCCTGGAGACCGGCCAGCCTTGAACAGGTTAATGATGCTGACTTGCGGCCTTATTTCCACTCTCTCTGGAGTGATGAGGAGCACCCCCTTGTGAATTTGTAAGGGGAGCACTTTTTTGTGATCCAACTACATATTTTTTGACCTTTATCTCTTTGCGGGGAAGTGGCTTCTTATACAATATGCCTATTTCCCCACAACTCTGCCCGTGGTGTCGATGTTAGGACAGATCAAAGCGATAGTGCCCGGAAGGTCTATTTGGTTCCGCTTTTTCGTTATTTTATCCGCTCTTTTGCTGGTTGTTTTTCTCAGAGCCCCTGAGTCTGACAGGCCTCTTAAGGTAGCGTACTTCAATGGTTTCGAAAACGAATATGTTGCAGATCAGGGAGCTTCGCTGGCCAATATGCGCAGCTTCTGGAGCGCGTGGAGCAGCAAGTATGGGCAGGCTGTTACTCTTCAGGGGTTCAGTAGCTCTGCTGAAGCAAGAGCAGCGGTTATCTCAGGGCACAGTGATATTCAAACCAGTTTCTGTGAGGGGGACTCCTGCGAAGGGCTGACGCCACTGGCAAACATTCCTCTTGGGCTGTTTCGTGGAAAAGGTATTAAAAGTGACCAGCCCATGCCGGGAGAACCCGTGGCTGTGTGGAAAGGTACTCTGGCAGCTTTATGGGCGAAGAAGCATCATCCCGAGTGGCAGCTGGAAGAGATTACCGATACCAATGGTCTGAGCCGCAAAATCCAGAAAAAAGATATACGCTGGCTGTTCGCCTTTGAGACTCCAGTGCAGGATTATCTGGATGTTCTGGGCATGGCATCCGAGTTTGAAAAAATCGATCTTGAGCATCCGGTCGTTTACTACGCGGCCTATATCCCTGAGCAAAAGTTGGATTTAGTTGACACTTTGAGACTCTTTTCCAGTCACTCACTTCTGAACTGGGGAGATAATATTGCTGCTACCAAAGCAAAAACAACACTGACGCCCCAGCAGAAAAAAACACCCCTGATTATTGCTGTTGATAATGATATGCCCCCACTGTCGTTTTCAAATACGCTGGGGGAGCCCAGTGGTCTCTTTGTTGAGATTTGGCGAAACTGGTCAGTAAAAACGGGTATCCCCATTATCCTGAAGAGCGCAGCCCCCTATGACAATTTACAGGCACTGGAAAACGGTACGATTGATATCTATGGCACCATGTCCAGAGCCAAGGGAAAATGGGGAAACCTGAAACTGCTCGATTCCAATTATCTGGTTTCCTCAACCTTCTATTACCGTAAAGACGCTGGTCCTATTGGTAATATTGCAACCCTCAAAAATCAAAGGGTGGGCGTTGTTCGAGGTAGCGCTCAAGAGGATTATGTAAAAAGCTATTTCAAGGAATCTCAGGTTATTCTGTTTGGGTCGAATCTGGATATGATTCGGGCACTGTCCAGTGGTTCCATTCGTACATTTGTGGCAGAAGAGGTAGCGATTGCGCACCTTCTGAAACAATCATCCCTCAATAGAACGATTGTTCCGGTTGATAACAACCAGCTTCGTGAAGTAATCAGCCCGGCTATTCGAAAAGATCGTGAGGAGCTTGACCCTCTGGTTATAAAGGGGCTTCAGCAGTTTACTTATGATGAGCTGATGGGCCTTGAATCTCGCTGGATTAAGGAATACCAGTACCGCTATTTCAGAGAGTCCGATACAACGTTGAAACTGACGGATCAAGAGAAACGTTGGCTGGCTCAGAATCCCGTTATTCCGGTTATGCTGAGTGCCAACCTTCCTCCTCTGGCTTTTATCGGGGATGACGGGCAGATGGAAGGTATTGCCATTGATTACCTGAATATTATTGAGCAGCGTTTAGGCGTGCGCTTCTCGTTTCAGGTCATTGATGACTGGGAGAGTAGCAAGAAGCAGCTGATGCAGGAGAGCGTTGCTATTGCTCCCATTCTGAAAGTGGAAACAACAGCACCACCTCCTGAAAACATTCGTTACTCAGGGCCTTTGCAAAATATCCCAACGGTTGTGGTTACTCGCAAGACCTATCAGCCATCCTCTATAGGAGACGGCTTCAGGGGGGCAAGTATGGGCTTTATGAAAGGCTTTGGAACGAAGGATTACTTTTCCAGTGTTTATCCTGATTTGACGCTGGAAGAAATGGATACAGCTGAACAGGGTATGACCCAGGTTGCAGAAGGAACTCTGGACGCTTTTGTGACCAATCTTGCTACAGCAAAATACCTGATTGATCGCCTGGATCTTACCAACCTGATGGTGATCGATGAAGCTGGTATACGGCATAACCTGAAAATAGCATCCCGCGCCGATAATACTCTGCTGAATCTGGTTATGAATAAGGCACTGGCCAGTATATCCCGGGAAAAGGCCCTTGAGATAGAAGAGCACTGGATCAATCTTAACAACCCTACACTGACGTTGCCGCCTGGTGCGTTGGCTGCTATCACTTTTGTTCTCGCAATCCTGATTATGTTTGTGTACTGGAACAGAAAGCTGTTCCGTGAGATTGCCGAGCGCCAGCGAGTGGAAGCCATGCTCCGTACCAGAGCAGAAAATGACCGCATTCTCAGCTCTATTACACGTCAGTTTATGGATTGCTCTCTTGATGAGGCGGTTTACGAATCTTTGGAAACATTGACCGCGTTCCAAAACTCACTCTATAGCTGGGTGGTTATAGCTAACGCCGATGGGCCGAAGCCATCTGTGCCCTGGGTCGGAGGCTTTCAGGCGTCTGGCATGGAGAACATTGGCCTGTTACAGGCGCTGACCAGTTCTGACTATCACGACCTGTATAACACGCCACTGCTTGGCAGTGTGATACAGGTCAAGCTATCGCAACTGGAAGATGAATACCCCGTCTTTTCTCAAGTGATGCAGGGATTGGGTGCACAATCGGTTATCCATGTTCCCATGTTGCAGGCTGGTAAAGTGGTTGGCTTTTTGGGGCAGGTCTGTACCTATGATCGAGTATGGGGCACTGATGAAACCATGCTTATGCGGCGTGTGGGTGAGTTGGTGGCCATTAACTATTCCCGTAAGCAGGCAGAAGAGGCTTTGCGCTCCAGTGAAGAGCGTTATCAGCTGGCTATGGAGGCGGCAACCGATGGTTTGTGGGACTGGGACTTGTCGAAAAACCGCATCTACTACAGTGCCCGCTATATGGAGATGCTGGGTTATAAAGCCGGGGATATTCAGGATACGGAATCAGCCTGGCGACGGATGATTCATCCTTCCGATAAGTCAGCCACGATCCAGTATATTGAACGGGTTTTTCGTTCCAGTGATCTGCCCTTCCAGATAGTGTTTCGTCTGCGTTGCAAAAATGGCAGCTACGCCACTGTTCGCATGAAGGGTAAGGTGATTGGACGGGATGAAAATGAAGTTCCGGTACGCGCTATTGGCACCATCATCGACATTACTGAACAGCGGGAGTGGGAAAGGGAGTTAGCGATGGCTCGTTTCTCTCTGGATCGCTGTGGTGACCATATTCACTGGTTACGTGAGGATGGCAGCCACAAATATGCCAATGGCTCTGCGGCTCTGGCTCTGGGCTATTCCCGCCAGGAACTTTTGGGTAAGACTATTCTGGATATCAATCCGGATATGAGTGCTGATAGCTGGAAAGAGTTTTGGGGGCAGCTCAAAGATATGGGCATCTGCACTTACGAAACCTACAGAAAAACCCATGATGGTTCTGTTTTTCCAGTAGAGATAACTGCGAACTATATGGAGTATGAGGGCGAAGGCTTTATGTTCGCCACCGGGCGTAACATATCGGAACGTAAAGCCCAGGAAGAAGCCCTGCGCAACGCCAAAGATGAGGCGGACAAGGCCAGCCATGCCAAGAGTGAGTTTCTGGCCAATATGAGCCATGAAATCCGCACGCCCATGAATGCGATTATTGGCATGAGCCAGCTCACTCTGGAAACGGAACTTGACCCTGTTCAGAAAGATTATGTTTCCAAAGTCTCCAATGCCGCTGAAATTCTGTTGGGTATCATTAACGATATTCTCGATTTTTCCAAAATTGAAGCCGGGAAACTGGAACTGGAGAAAGCACCGTTTTACCTGCCCAAGGTATTGGAAAATATTGAGGATATGGTGTCCATCCAGGCTCGTAACAAAGGGGTCGGATTCTATATCCACTGTGATGACAACGTACCGCAGTGGTTGGAAGGGGACTCCCTGCGTTTAGGGCAGATTCTGTTGAACCTGATTTTTAACGGTATCAAGTTCACCTTTGCGGGGGCCGTTCATGTTGATATTAAGGTTATTCCCACCTGTAACATGACAGAGGATGGCAGGCCGGAACCTGACGGTGTTGCCCTCTACTTCGCTGTACGGGATACCGGTATTGGGATCTCTCCTGACAAACTACCTGCCCTGTTTGACTCTTTCTCTCAGGTGGATAGCTCTACAACCCGCCGCTTTGGGGGAACAGGGTTAGGGCTGACTATCTGTAAGCGTCTGGTGGCGCTGATGGGCGGAACCATTCGCGTTGAATCCACGCTGGGGCAGGGTAGCTGCTTCCTTTTTGATGTGTTGCTGAAAAAAACGGAGGCACCAGCAGTTATTGAGAAACCCCAGAGACTGGGGTCCATAAAGCTGGTGGAGGGTCATAACCGGATTCTTCTGGCAGAAGATAATGTGGTGAACCAGCAGGTTGCTCTGGCGCTTCTTGGCAAAATTGGTGCTGATGTTTCGGTGGTTGATAATGGCCGTCTGGCGGTGGAAAAAATCTCCGAGGAAGAGTTTGATCTGGTGTTTATGGATATCCAGATGCCGGAGATGGATGGTTACCGTGCGGCTCGAGCTGTACGTCAATTACCAGATAGATTGCACTTGCCAGTCGTTGCTATGACTGCTCACGCCATGGCAGAGGATCGCAATCGTTGTATCGCAGCCGGTATGAACGACCACATCTCCAAGCCCCTTGTTGTTGAACATTTGCACAGTGTGCTGGCCAAATATCTTCCTGTCGTCACGAATGACGTGGTTGCTCCCGCTCCTGCCAAACAGGCAAAAGCCGTTGCCAGTGGTTTGCCTGAGATTTCGGGTGTCAGCATAAGAAAAGGGCTGAAACACTTGATGGGTGATGAGAAGCTTTATCGTCAGTTGTTATTCCGGTTCAGGCAGGATAATCAGGAGATGGGAGATTCTGTTCGTAAAGCACTGGTTATGGGCGATCTCCATGAACTACGTTTCCTCGCCCATACCGTGAAAGGTGTTGCAGGTAATCTGGGCATGGAGGTGCTGGAGTCTATTGCCTCAACAGTAGAGCGTTTAGCCAGCCAGGAACGTAAGGATGAGCTGGGTGAACCCGTTGAAAAACTGGTGGGCACTCTTGGGGACATTCTATCTGGCCTTCAGGCGCTTTCTGATCCTGACGACGACTCATATTCAGATGGCAATAACAATGGGGAAGGGAGTGCAGGGTCAAGTGCTGACAAGATCGCTCTTCTCAAACAGCTTCAAAGCCAGCTTCTGGAAGGTGACTTTGAAGCTTCGGAAACATTTACTTCTTTAAAACAGGTTTTGACGGATCAGGCCTACAAAACACACCTGAAGAGCATTCAGGAGCATATTGAACGGTTCGACTATGACGCTGCCGCCAGGGCGGTTGAAGAGCTGGAGGGTTCTCAGGCAGAACCGGCGTAACCGGTTTTGCCTGCACACTTAATCTTCGACGTCGTAGGGAAGGCTTTGCAGGTACAGTGGAGTGTTGGTTTCGGCCAGTGTCATAGCGGATTCAATATCATCCTTGCGAACCACAGCCATTAACTCAACCGTGTTTGAGGCCGGGGATGCGAGAGCCGATACAAGATTTCCGCTTTTGTTCCCTGCTTCGTTATTGATCACTGAGCCAATGGCAGGTACGTTCTGCCCCTCAAGAGTGAAACGATAGAGCCGGCTTTTCAGCTTGCCCAGATACTTCATACGGGCCACGATTTCCTGACCGGTGTAGCAACCTTTATTGAAGGAAACACCGTTTACAGCCTGCCAGTTGAGGTGCTGAGGAATCCACTCTTCCCGAGAGGCTTCAGTCACCCAGGCGATGCCATCTTTAATATCAGCCAGCTGCCAGTGGGTTGTTGGAACCGCAGTAGCCTTTTCTGAAAGCTTTTCCCAAACGGCCTCGGCCTGTTCAGGCTTGATCCACAGTTCAAAACGCTGGCTGTGGTCTGAGGCGACAAAAGCCAATCCTGCGTCCCCTTCAATGACCGCAGAGTCGGTCGGTTGCTCACCAAAAACACTGGCAATCAGGGGGGCAGCACCTTTACCGCCAAGCCCCATACGCACCCAGCTTTCACTCACGTTCTCAATAGATACTGTACGGAAGAACATGGCGTACTTTTTCAGATGCTGGTGCAGAACTTCGCTTTGGTCTGCAGGCAGGCTCAGAATCAGATCATCGTTATGGGCGATGGTACGAAAGTTCGCCACCATGCGCCCCTTAGGGGTGCAACAGGCCCCGTAAACGGTCTGGTTATTTTCCAGTTTAACGACATCGCATGTCAGCTGCCCCTGAAGAAATTTTTTGCTCTCCTGGCCGGAGAAGGATAAAAGATGCTGGTGATCCAGCCTGGTCAGATAGGGTTGTGATCCGCTGCTCATTTTTTCAACGTCAATGATTCTGAGGAATGATAGAGCCATGATAGAGGATTTTGCTAACTGTAAGTACCCGGACCATTGCTTTCGCATAGTCTGACGGCGTCTTTTTCCGCCCTTGCTGCGTCACAGCTCTGGTCACGTTGCGGGCTACGCTCCCGACGTTGTTCCTTGAAGAGCGAAAAAATTCACTCGCCACCATTATGCGAAAGCAATGGTCCGGGTACTTAAATAGAAGTTGAGAAGCCCTTGAGGTCGAAGGCCCCCCTCCTATAATGAGGCCACATAATAAAATCCTGCTACAGGAATTGCAGATGACACATTCAACAGAACACACAACACAACACAATCGCCCTTCTCAGGAGGAGATGAATCGTCTGTTCTGGCACAGCCGTCGTGGCATGCTGGAGCTGGATGTCTTGCTGGTTCCCTTCTCTCGCGAGGTGTATCCCGAGCTGAGTGCTGATGAGAAGATCACCTACAATACCCTGCTGTCTTGTGAAGATGCAGATTTATTTGTCTGGTTTATGGAAAAGGAAACCCCTGAACAGCCTGAGCTGGCCGCAATGGTTTCCATGATTCTTGAGCGTGCCCGCTCTCTGTCTCCTGTTCATTGAAGGGCGGAACTCTGGATATACAACTGGGCCGGTCTGCCGTCTGGCTGAGGCTGGCCTCGTGTGTTCACCTCTTTGCAGCTTTTATTCCTCTCTTTTCTTCGGTTGGCCTGCTGACTATTGCCTTATGGCCAGCAATTGGTTTTTCCTTTTTCTATTTGTGGCGCCGTGATTATGTGCGAAATGCTTCTTCGTCTGTCCGATCTCTGCGTTTTTCTGAAGGTGAATGGACGCTGCAGGGGTCTTCAGAAGAGTGCTCTGGACAGTGGCTGGAGGCAGAACTGACAGGAGAGCGGCTAATAACGCCTTTTCTTACTGTTCTCTCATTTCAGGTTCAGATTGATGGGAAGAAACGGTACAGACGGGTGGTTATTTTTCGTGATGCTGTTGCCCCGGAGCCTTTTCGAAGGCTCCGGGTGCACCTGCTTCTTGGGGGCTCTTAAGCGTCAGGTGTGAGAACCGTATCGGATACAGCAGGCAACTTCTCGGGGTAATCGAGAGTGTAATGCAGGCCTCGGGATTCTTTGCGCGTCAAAGCACTTTCAATAATGAGTTCGGCCACTTGGGCAAGGTTTCTAAGCTCCACAAAGTCGTTGCTGATTTGGTGGTTGCTGTAGAACTCATCAATCTCCTTTTGTAACAGGGTGATACGGTGTTTTGCCCGAAGCAGACGTTTACTTGTGCGCACAATGCCTACGTAATCCCACATGAAGCGGCGTAGTTCGTCCCAGTTGTGGCTGATGACCACATCTTCGTCGGAATCGGTCACCCGGCTGGCATCCCAGGCTGGGATAGAGACATCTTCCAGAGGCTCCCCAAGACGGGATTCAATATAACTTGCTGCCGAACGGGCATACACCAGGCACTCCAGAAGAGAGTTGCTGGCTAAACGGTTTGCACCATGCAGTCCGGTGTGGCTGGTTTCCCCAATGGCGTAGAGTTGATCCACATCCGTGCGACCTTCGTGATTGACCAGCAATCCACCACAGGTGTAGTGGGCAGCGGGTACAACGGGGATCGGCTCTTTGGTGATGTCGATACCAATCTCTTTGCAGCGATTGTAGATGGCCGGGAAGTGCTCCTTAATAAATAATGCTGGTTTGTGACTGATATCCAGATACACACAGTCTATCCCCAGGCGCTTCATCTCATGGTCGATAGCCCGGGCAACAATGTCTCGCGGTGCCAGTTCAGCACGCTCGTCAAAGTGATGCATAAACCGCGTACCATCGGGTAATAGCAGGCGACCACCTTCCCCGCGCACGGATTCAGAAATCAGGAAAGAACGGTCATTCGGATGATACAGGCAGGTTGGGTGGAACTGATTGAATTCCATATTGGCCACGCGGCAACCCGCACGCCAGCCCATGGCAATGCCATCACCTGATGCACTGTCTTCATTGCTGGTATACAGGTAAGCTTTGCTGGAACCGCCCGTTGCAAGAATTACAGATTTTGCCCGGAACAGATTGACGGTATCGCGGTCAATATCCAGTACGTAAGCCCCAAGGCACTTGTTAAGGCCTGGTATGCCCAGTTTACGGGTGGTCACAAGGTCGATGGCAAGATGACCTTCATACAAATCAATCGATGGATGATCTTTGGTGCTTTGTAGCAGGGTATTGCCGATGGCCAGGCCCGTGGTATCGGCAGCATGAATAATGCGCCGCTGACTGTGGCCCCCTTCTCGGGTGAGATGGTAGTCCTCATTGTCGCCATTTCGGGTGAAGGGGACACCCTTATCAATCATCCATTGAATGGCCGCCGGGCCGTTTTGAACTGTGAAGCGAACGGCTGGCTCCTGACATAAACCGGCGCCAGCATTTAATGTGTCGCTCACATGTTGATCAACAGAGTCCTGACCAGTAAGTACTGCGGCAACACCACCCTGTGCTCGCCAGGTGGCGCCGGTTTCCATGGTACGTTTACTGATAACGGCAACTCTGGCGTTTTCTGCCAGATGCAGGGCCAATGTTAATCCCGCTGCGCCGCTGCCAATAATCAGGGCGTCGTAATGAAGTTCCTGCTGCCGGTTGGACGGCTTGGAATGAGGTCGCATCGTGTGTGGTGGCATAGATAGATGTGCTATCGAAAAGTTGTGCAGGGATGCATAATGTTTTTGCTAGAGTGAATCTTAAGGCAGAGATGTATAAGAAGAAATGACTACGGTTAGTAAATCATCGTAATTTTGTATTTTATGCATGACATTTTGTCGGGATAGCTTCACCACAGGCGCACAGAAACCAGATGCCTGCCACCGGAATTTCACAAATTTGAAAAAAATGAATCAAACCATGGAACTTTTTGTTAGCTCTACTGTCTACTGTGTTAGATCGGGGAGAATAGTTTTTGGCTTAGGCTTGATAACTGGCCAAAAACGTTGAGGGCAGCAGCATATGGCAGATGCACCTGAAACCGATCAGCAGCTGGTTGAACGGGTTCGCAAGGGGGACAAACGTGCATTCGACCTTCTTGTTATTAAATACCAGCACAAGATACTTGGTCTTGTAGGCAGTTACGTCCACGACTTTCAAGAAGTTCAGGACGTGACTCAGGAAGCTTTCATCAAGGCTTACCGGGCTATGGGGCAGTTTCGTGGCGATAGCGCGTTCTATACATGGCTGTACAGAATCGCAATCAATACGGCGAAAAATCACCTGGTGTCCAAGGGCAGAAGACCCCCGGATACGGATGTAGATGTTTACGACGCAGAGTCTTACGACAATACATACCCCCTGAAGGATCTCGAAACACCCGAGAACAACCTTCAGAAAAATCAGGTAGAAAAAGCCATTTTCGGGGTGATCAAAACCCTGCCGGATGAATTAAGAACGGCAGTCACCCTGAGGGAATTTGAAGGCCTGAGCTATGAAGAGATTGCTCAGGTTATGGATTGCCCGGTTGGAACAGTGCGTTCTCGAATATTCCGGGCGCGGGAAGCGATAGACAGGGTCATTAAACCTCTGCTCAACCGCACCGCCTAACGATTTTGTCTGGCCTTTTTTAGGGGCTGCTGGGGGATGAGTGAAACTGACAATAACCAGTGAGGTGTCCTATGAGTGATACCAGCAAAAAGACCCAACAGCATCTGCGTGAATCTCTCTCCGCGCTGATGGATGGTGAAGCCAATGAACTCGAAATGCACCGTGTGCTCGAGCAGCTTGGCGAGGATCGGGACCTCAAGGACGCGGCTTTAGGCTATCAGCGTATCGGCGAAACTATTCGCAACGAAACGAATCAATTTTCCGGCATAGATCTGTCTGCTTCTATCAGTGCAGCGATTGCGGATGAACCAACTCCAGAAGTGGAAGCGGCTCCGGCAATGCCTTCTCCGGCGAATAATCAGCGCCATGGGTGGTTTGCCAACCTTGGGCGTTTGGCTGTGGCAGCCTCCGTTGCTGCGGCAACCGTGGTAGGGGTTCAAACCTGGAATGTGGCCAATCGTAATGATGCTGATGCAGGTTCTGCCCAGCTGGCAGCGATTACGGCACCAGCAACAGTGCAGGACTCTGTGCAGGTGGCTCACAATGTACCTTCCGGTAATCTGCCATCGGCTGATATGTTTGGTGCCCGTGGCCTGCAGGCCGGCTTTGGTACCAGCCAGCCCGGTATGACGCCAGAGCAAATGAATCAGGCGCGGGTATACGCAGATCGTATCGCCCAGAGCCGGTTCCGGGCCTATATGCTGGAGCATGCTGAGCAGACAACAGGCAGTGAAGGGCGTGGTATCATGCCTTTCGTGCGAGCTGCCAGCTTTGAAATCACCCCGAGAGCTTCTGAATAAGAAGCTCTCGGGCGTTTAAAGAATTGCAATTACCATCACATAAACTGTGAATGGGCTGAATAGAGACGTTTATGGGTAAGAGTATGGGTAAAGGACAACTCGGCTGGACTGGATGCTCACCCCTTTTCGTAATGGTGGCTGTAGCGGCTCTCAGTGTCAGTCTTCTCTTTGTTTCTCCGGTAAGCCATGCGGACTCCAAGAATGAGGCGACCGTTACTCGCACTGTTCCTGCACTGGCCACTCCCGCTGACTGGTTAATGAAAATGGTATCTGCCCCTGACAGGCTTACCTATCAGGGTATTTTTATTTATGAGAATGCTGCTGGTCTGATGACCTTTCAGGTTGCCCATAGCCCGATTGATAAAGTGCAACACGAGCGATTAATCTATCAGGATGGTCCTTATCAGGAGATAATCCGTAAAGGGGATCAGGTCGCCTTTATCCGTGCTGACGGTGCCATTAACCGCTTTTACTCCGAAGGCATGAGTGGCCTTGTGGAGCGTATTGCTAACTTCCAGAATGATCTTCGCGGCTCTTATCGTTTGCTGTTTGGTGGCGAGGATAGGGTGGCTGGGCGAAAAGCTTTGCGCATCGATGTTCAGCCGCGGGATCATCACCGTTACGCTTACGCCCTCTGGCTGGACCAGGAAACCGGCTTTATGCTGCGTTCAGAGATGATGGGCGAAAAAGGTATTGTTCTTGAGCGCCTGCAGTATGCTGATTTTGAGTTGGTGAAAGAGTTGCCCAAGGGTAAACTGGCACCTTCCCGTGCCGTTAACTGGGTGAAGAAAGAGGCACCGGCTAATGCCAGGCGTCCTGCGGACGACGCTCCCACAGTCTGGGATGCAGGCTGGATTCCATCTGGCTTTGAAGTTGCGGGGTTCAACCGTATTGACAGTCCTGTCTCTAAGAAAAAAGTGGATAGCGTACTTTACAGTGATGGTTTGTCTGCTTTCTCTGTTTTTGTAGAAGAAGATGAATCCAAAGTGCTGGGGCCTGCGTCTGAGCAGATAGGCGCGACGTCCGCTGTTTCCCGTATCTTTCGCCGAGGGGAAACCTATTATAATGTCACAGTTATTGGTGAAGTGCCCCTGGGGACTGCTGAGCGCGTGGCTGTATCAGTCAAACCTCAAGGCACGGCTGAATAATAAAAGACCGAGTGGGTTGGTAGATTTTACATCATGATTGAAGAACGTGGTCGTATAGTCAAAGTTGATGATGGCTTTGTCTGGGTAGAAACTCTTCGAAAAAGCACCTGCGGCAGCTGTCAGGCAAAAAACAGCTGTGGTGAGGGAATTCTCAATCGTCTCAAACCTTTCCGCAATCATGCCTATATCCGGGCCAGTAACCGCTATCCGGTTGCTGAGGGTGATGAAGTGACCATCGCGCTGCCGGAAGAGGCTGTAGTCTCCGCTTCACTTCTTGTTTACCTTTTTCCTCTCTTGCTGCTTCTGTCTGGTGCTGTTATTGGTGCCGGTCTGGAATTGGCAGAACCTCTCGTCATAGTGCTCAGTCTGACAGGTCTGTTGTCGGGGTTTGGTCTCGTGCGTTGGTGGACAGCTCGCGAAAAAACCGAAGGGCAATATCAGCCGCAGGTATTGCGTTGGCATGTGCCGTTGGCTGCTTCGGAAAACCCCTGATTCGCAGCGCTGAAAGACATAACCCTTAATTTCTAAAAATCCTCATAGCGTTTTACTTACGGGAAATGACATTCATGACTCAAAATGGATTTCACCTGATGCAAAAACAAGCCAGAACATTATTGTTCCCTATAGCTCTGGCATTGTTTGGTATGTTGTTGCTGGCAGCAAAACCAGCCGCGGCAAGTTCTCTTCCTGATTTCTCGACACTGGCGGAGAAGGCCTCTCCGGCTGTTGTAAATATCAGTACCATGACCAAACCCCGCCGTGAGCGCGGGCAGATGTACGGCCCTTACGGTGACGAACTGCCGGAAATCCTGCGCCGCTACTTTGGTTTTCAGATTCCGGATGACCGTGGTGGAAATGGTGGTCCACCATCTCGCAGTGAAGCTCAGCCACAGTCTCTGGGTTCTGGCTTTATCATCTCCAAAGACGGTTATGTGCTGACCAATAATCATGTAGTAGATGGCGCTGATGAGATTATTGTGCGTCTGAACGACCGCAGCGAATACAAAGCCAAGCTGGTGGGTGCGGATAAAAAGTCCGACCTTGCTCTGCTTAAAGTGGAAGGAAAGAATCTTCCTGCGGTCAAAGTCGGTGATTCTGACATACTCAAACCTGGCCAGTGGGTGTTTGCCATTGGTTCTCCGTTCGGCTTTGACTATTCCGTGACCAAGGGGATTATCAGTGCTTTGAACCGCAGCCTGCCAACAGAAAGCTACGTACCCTTCATTCAGACCGATGTGCCTATTAACCCTGGTAATTCCGGTGGTCCGCTGTTGAATATGGACGGTGAGGTCATTGGCATTAACTCACAGATTTATACCCGTTCTGGTGGCTTTATGGGGCTATCTTTTGCGATCCCCATTGATGACGCGATGGATGTTGCCAATCAGCTGAAGAAAAACGGACAGGTAAGTCGTGGCTGGCTGGGCGTGATGATTCAAGACATTGACCGCAATCTGGCAGAGTCCTTTGGCCTGAAACGTCCCCACGGTGCTCTGCTGAGTCAGGTGCTGAAAGACGGCCCTGCTGCTAAAGCCGGCTTGGAAGCGGGAGACATTATCACTCGTTTCAATGGACGTGAAATCAAGTTCTCCAGTGATCTGCCTATTGCCGTTGGCCGCGCTCCTGTAGGTGAAAAGGTTGATGTCGTGCTGATGCGACGTGGCAAGGAAAAGACTATCAGTGTCACAGTGGGTGAGCTGCCTGATGAGAAAGGTCGTACATCCACAGGTGCTGTGCGCATGGATAACCGCCTGGGTGTCTCTGTGAGTAATCTGGACGACAGTGTTCGCTCCCGCCTTGGTCTGGAAGACTCTGTAAAAGGAGTTGTGGTAACAGAGGTAGGCAATGGAGTAGGTCGCGCTTACGGTCTGCGTGCCGGTGATGTGATTACCCATATCAATCATGAGGAAATCGTGACTGCTGAGGCTTATCAGAACATCACCCGTGAACTGCCGGTGAATAAAACCATTTCCATGCGCCTGGTGCGCAGGGGAGTGCCGGGCTTCATTACCTTCCGTTTGTCTGAGTAACACTATCAATGGGGCGCTGGTCACGAGCGCTCCCGATAGCGGCATTCCGGCAAATACGGTAAACTTCAGATCATATTACTGTTTACATTACCCAACCCGCAGCTTTGCTGCGGGTTGGTCTGTTAAGGGGAGAGCCGTTATCTATGCTCTGGCGCCCCGAAAATAAACCGGAGATTGCCTTGCCCGAATGGAGCAAGCGCTGAGTGACTGACGGTGAGTGACCTGAAAAATATTCGTAACTTTTCCATTATTGCCCACATCGATCATGGTAAATCGACCCTGGCAGACCGCTTTATTCAAGATTGTGGTGGTCTCAGTGATCGTGAAATGCAGGCTCAGGTTCTGGACTCCATGGAGCTTGAGCGTGAGCGTGGTATCACCATCAAAGCCCAGAGTGTGACTCTGGAATACAAAGCCAATGATGGTGAAACCTATCAGCTGAATTTTATCGACACCCCAGGACACGTGGACTTTTCCTATGAAGTCTCCCGCTCTCTGGCTGCCTGCGAAGGCGCGCTGCTGGTGGTTGACGCGGCTCAGGGCGTAGAAGCTCAGTCCGTAGCCAACTGCTATACCGCCATTGAACAGGGCCTGGAAGTTATGCCGGTTCTGAACAAGATGGACCTGCCTCAGGCAGAACCAGACCGTGTTGCTCAGGAGATTGAAGAGATCATTGGTATTGATGCCATGGATGCTGTTCAGTGCTCTGCCAAAAGTGGTCTGGGTGTGAAAGATGTCCTGGAGCGTTTGATCAACACTGTTCCTGCGCCAGAAGGTAATCGCGATGGCGAACTGCAGGCGCTGATTATCGACTCCTGGTTTGATAACTACCTCGGCATTGTCTCTCTGGTACGCGTAATGAACGGCGTACTGAAGAAGGGTGACAAGATGTTTGTGAAGTCCACCAGGGAAGTTCATCAGGTGGATGATATCGGTATCTTCACACCTAAGCGTGAATCCACAGGCATTTTGCAGGCGGGTGAAGTCGGTTATGTCGTCGCTGGCATCAAGGACATTCACGGTGCACCGGTGGGCGACACCCTGACTCATGCCAAAACTCAGGATGTGGATGCGCTGCCCGGTTTCCAGACTGTGAAACCTCAGGTATACGCCGGTCTGTTCCCTGTCAGCTCAGATGACTTTGAGAACTTCCGCGAAGCGCTGGAAAAACTCAGCCTGAATGATGCCTCTCTGTTCTACGAGCCAGAATCCAGTGATGCACTGGGCTTCGGCTTCCGTTGTGGCTTCCTGGGCATGCTCCACATGGAGATTATTCAGGAACGTCTGGAGCGAGAATATGATCTGGATCTGATCACCACTGCGCCAACAGTTATTTATCAGGTGCTGATGAAAAATGGTGATCTGGTTGAGGTTGATAACCCGTCACGTTTGCCGGACCCTGCTGGTATTGATGAAATTCGTGAGCCTATTGTGCGGGCGAATATTCTGGTACCACAGGATTATCTGGGTAACGTGATCACCCTGTGTGTGGACAAGCGCGGCATTCAGAAGGATATGCAGTTCACCGGTGGTCAGGTATCCCTGACTTACGACTTGCCTATGAGCGAAGTGGTACTGGATTTCTTCGATCGCCTGAAATCTGTAAGCCGCGGTTTTGCATCTTTGGACTATAGTTTTGATCGCTTCGAAGCCGCACGTATGGTGCGTATGGATATCCTGATCAACGGTGAGAAGGTAGATGCTCTGGCGCTCATCCTTCACAAGGACAACTCCCACAGTCGTGGTAGAGACCTGACTGCAAAGATGAAGGAAATCATTCCTCGCCAAATGTTCGACGTAGCGATTCAGGCCGCTCTGGGTGGTCAGGTTGTTGCCAGAACCACGGTCAAGGCGCTGCGTAAGAATGTAACCGCGAAATGCTACGGTGGTGACGTTTCCCGTAAACGTAAACTGCTGGAAAAGCAGAAAGCTGGTAAGAAGCGTATGAAGCAGGTTGGCCGTGTGGAGATTCCACAGGATGCCTTCCTTGCCGTTTTGAAAGTGGATAAATAACACTGATCCTGCTGGCCTGTATCGTTATTGTTGAAAATACAGGTCAGTATGAGAAAAAGGGCATAACGAAACGTGATGGATTTAAACTTTCCTTTGATCCTGGTGGTGCTGGTTTTTGCCACTGGTCTGGTGGCTTTAGCCGATCGGCTGGTGCTGGCTCCACGCCGTCGGCTGGCGGTGTCTCAGTACCGCAGCCGCGTGGACGAACCGGATACGTCCACTATCGATGATCTGAAACGGGAGCCGGTCTGGGTGGAATCATCCAAATCTGTATTTCCTGTTCTGTTATTGGTTCTGGTTTTGCGCTCTTTTCTCTACGAGCCCTTCCAGATCCCATCGGGCTCTATGTTGCCAACCCTGGAGGTGGGTGACTTTATCCTGGTGAACAAGCATTCCTATGGTCTGCGTTTGCCGGTTGTGGGCACCAAAATCTTCTCTGTAAATGATCCGCAGCGCGGCGATGTGATGGTATTCAAGGAGCCTGCAAATCCGAATATCAATTTCATTAAGCGTGTGATTGGTTTGCCCGGTGACACCATTCGCTACATGAATAAAACTCTTACTGTGAATGGCGAACGAGTACCTGAGAGCTTTGTAGCAGAACGCCTGGACGATTATGACCCTCGCTTTGGCGGTCGTCCGGTTTATCGTATTTATGATGAAACCATTGGCGGTGTTACCCATGAAATCCGCAAAGATATGATGATTCCCAATCGCCGTGCAGAAGGTGAGTGGGTTGTTCCTGAAGGAAAATACTTCGTGATGGGAGACAACCGGGATCGCAGTAACGACAGCCGCTTCTGGGGCTTTGTACCCGACGAAAATGTTGTAGGCAAAGCGGTGTATATCTGGATGCACTGGCCCAGCTGGACGGATATTCCGAACTTCCGTAACAATGGCCCTGTACAATAAACTGACCCTAAGTACCCGGACCAATGGTTTGGGTACGTCTTGATCCAGTGACATCTCTGCAGGAATCATTGTATGTTCAGGTAAACAGCTGACAACGAGGGTTTTATGAAAGGAAAACAGTCACAGTGTGGCGCTTCGGCTTTCGGGTTCCTGTGCTATACACTGGCAGGGGTGTTCACAATAATGGTGCTTTACAAAATTTTGCCCGCTTATCTGGAGAACTATTCCGTTAAGTCCATTATTAGCTCACTGGATGATCGGTCAGATATTCATGATGCCCGTGTAAGGGATGTCCGAGGCTGGATCAATAAAGGGTTTCTTATCAATGGTATTCGGGATATTCCCGAGGATGCCATAAAGGTGCGCAAGAAAGGAGACTTTCTTGTGGCCGATGTAAACTACGAACGTCGTGTTGATCTTATATCCAACATTGACATTGTCATCACTTTTGAGAACAGCTGGAAAATCAAACAGCAGTGAAATCTTCGTTAGACAAGCTGGAACGTAAACTCGGTTATAGTTTCAAAGACCCCGAGCTTGCTGTTCTGGCGTTAACTCACCGCAGCTATGGCGGCCGTAATAATGAGCGTCTGGAGTTCCTTGGAGACTCCATCGTTAACTTTCTGATTGCTGAAGACCTGTTTCAGCGTTTTCCTGAGGCTCGCGAAGGGCAGCTAAGTCGTCTGCGTGCACGCATGGTGCGTGGTCAGACACTGGCCGAACTGGCCCGTGAGTTTGGCTTGGGCGATTTTCTTTTACTCGGTTCCGGTGAACTGAAGAGCGGCGGTTTCCGTCGTGAATCCATTCTTGCTGATGTTGTTGAGGCGCTGCTGGGAGCCATTTACCTGGATTCTGGTATGGATGCCTGCCGTGAACGGGTTCAGACTTGGTACGCCTCTCGTCTGAGTACTCTCTCAGTTACGGATCAGCACAATAAGGATCCAAAAACACGTCTGCAGGAACACCTTCAGTCCCGTCAGCAAAAGCTGCCCGACTACGAGCTTCTCAGCATTGAAGGCAAGGCCCATGCGCAAACCTTCAGGGTGTGCTGCCATGTCGAAGGCCTTGCCGATAGTGAAGGTAAAGGAAGCAGTCGTCGTATTGCGGAACAGCAATCAGCCCTGAAAGCACTGATCTCTCTGGGTGTAGAGGTGGAAGCATGATTGAACAGGCAGTTTCTCAGGGACGTTGTGGTTATGTGGCCATCATCGGTCGCCCTAATGTTGGAAAGTCCACTCTGCTGAACCGTATTCTCGGCCAGAAGCTGAGCATTACCTCTCGTAAGCCGCAAACCACCCGCCACCAGATCCACGGCATCAAAACCGAAGGGGATGTGCAGGCAATTTATGTGGATACCCCAGGTATGCACCTGGGTGCAGAAAAAGCTATTAACCGCTACATGAACCGAGCTGCTACATCGTCTCTGGCTGATGTGGATGTCATTGTTTTTCTGGTTGATCGCCTGCGTTGGACAGAAGAAGACGAAATGGTTCTTGAGAAGATCAAGAACGCCCGTGCACCGGTGATTCTGGTGGTCAACAAGGTTGATCGTCTGAACGAGAAGGAAGACTTGATCCCCTGGCTGGATAGCCTGTCTCGTAAGATGGACTTCGCCCACATTGTACCAATGGCTGCCAAGAACGGTCATAACGTAGATCGTCTGGAGCGTCTGGTTCACGGCTTCCTGCCTGAAAGTGTGCACTTCTTTGGCGATGACCAGATCACTGACCGCAGCTCCCGCTTCCTCGCCGCTGAGCTGGTGCGTGAGAAGGTGATGCGTCAGCTGGGTGATGAGCTGCCATACCAGATCACCGTTGAGATCGAAGAGTTCAAGGATGTAGAAGGTGTTCTCCATATCGGAGCCCTGCTGTTGGTCGAACGTCAAGGGCAGAAGAAAATCGTGATCGGTGATAAAGGCTCCCGCCTCAAGACTATTGGCCGGGATGCTCGCCTGGACATGGAAAAGCTGTTCGACAGCAAGGTGATGCTGAACCTGTGGGTTAAGGTGCGCAGCGGCTGGTCTGACGACGAGCGTGCACTGGCCAGCCTTGGCTACAACGACCTCGCCTGATTGGTCCTATCTATGGCAGAACTCACACAGGGAGTGAAACGTGCTGGCGCGTTCCGTTGATCTTCAACCTGTCTGGGTTCTGCATACCCGCCCTTTTAAAGAAACCAGCCTGCTGGTAGACCTGCTCACCTGGGATCATGGCAAAGTCTCTGTGGTTGCCAACGGTGCCAGAGGTTCGGCCAGCAAACGTGGCAAACCCCGCCGAGGGCAACTTCTGCAGCCTTTTGCGGAACTGCTTGTGGGGTGGTCTGGAAAAACCGAATTAAAAAACTTGAAAGCCCTTGAACAGCAGCGGGTGCATGCACTGACCGGCCAGAGGCTGTTCAGCGGCCTCTATGCCAACGAGTTGCTCCAGCGGCTGCTGCAGCCATGGCAGCCCGTGGATGGCGTTCCTGAGCTATATCAGTGGCTTCTGGAGCATCTTGCCAGCGATACCTCCCTTGAATCTGTTCTGCGTCTGTTTGAAAAGCAGCTTCTGGATTGTCTGGGTTATGGTTTGCCACTGGGTTTTGCGGCAGGCTCTGGTGGCGTTATGAGTCCTGATGCCAGCTACCGTTATGATCCTGAAAATGGTTTCTGGCCGTTGGGAAAACCTCCGGCTGGCCCGGTATTTAACTGCTTTTCTGGAAAAACACTGCTTGAGCTGGCGGATGGGCAGGTTTCCGAAGAATCCTTGCCGGAATTGAAACGTTTGATGCGAATGGCAATCCAACCCTTGCTGGGGGAGAAGCCGTTACAGAGCCGTGAGCTGTTTCGGCAGTTTAAATAGCTTGCGCCTTACCGATGCTTTGCGTGTACGGTGGGGGTTAATACGATATTTTGTGTGTCTGTAGTACGAATTAAAGACGAGTAAACCATGATCCCCATTAACAGAATCCTCCTCGGCGTAAATATTGATCACATTGCCACCCTGCGCCAGGCACGAGGCACCAACTATCCCGACCCTGTAAAAGCTGCACTTGATGCAGAAGAGGCGGGCGCCGACGGTATTACTCTGCACCTGCGCGAAGATCGCCGCCATATTCAGGATCACGATGTGTATCGCCTGAAAGATCTGCTGCAAACCCGCATGAATCTGGAAATGGCGGTGACTGAGGAAATGCTCGCTATCGCCGAAGAGGTGAAGCCTTCTCACGTTTGCCTGGTACCAGAGAAACGAGAAGAGTTGACTACGGAAGGTGGGCTGGATGTAGCTGGTCAGGAAGGCCGCATCCGTGCGGCCTGCGAGCGAATGGCGGCTGTGGGTGTGAAAGTGTCCCTGTTTATTGATGCGGACCCGGAGCAGATCAAAGCCTCCGCTCGCTGTGGTGCACCTTTTGTTGAGCTGCACACCGGTGGTTATGCGGATGCGGAAAGCGATGAAGAGCGCAACGCCGAACTGCAGCGTATCCGTGACGGCGTAGCGCTGGGTATTGAGGAAGGTCTGATTGTGAATGCCGGTCATGGCCTGAACTACCAGAACGTAGAGCCTGTTGCTGCCATTCCCGGCATCCGCGAGTTGAATATTGGTCATGCCATTATGGGGCGTGCGATGTTTACTGGCCTGCCAGAGGCTGTCCGTGAAATGCGCACTCTGATGCTGGATGCCGCCCGTAATCAGCAGGTTGCCCAGTGATTGCGGGTATCGGAACAGATATTACCTCTGTTGCCAGAATCGAAAAGGCGCTGGCTCGCTCCGGTGAGCGTTTTGCCCGCCGCATTCTGACAGAGAGCGAATATCTGATCTTTGAGCGCAGAAATCGATCTGCGCTCTACCTCGCCAGCCGCTTTGCTGCAAAAGAGGCTGCCTCCAAGGCTTTGGGAACGGGTATTGGGAAAGTCTCATTCCAGGATCTGGAAGTGAGTAATCTGGAGTCCGGTGCTCCGGTACTTGCTTTGAAAGGGCCGGCTCTTGAACTGCAAAAACAGAAGGGTATCACCCGCGTGCATATCAGTCTCTCCGATGAGACTGATTATGCGCAGGCTTTTGTAGTGCTGGAGGTGTAACGTCCTCCCTCTTGTTTATTCGGGGGAGGGCTCAGTAATGGAAATAATTAAAAGGGCGCGTCTTCCTCGACGCCTTCTTCAACGGTCACTGTGGCTTTGGTTTCCCAACCAGCGGCTTCTTTCTCTTCTTCCCCCCCCATCACCGTGATCAGCTCTTTTAGAAATTCACCCAGAGTGCCTGCCATCAGGGTAAAGTCCGCATCGTAGCGGCTGGCCTCATCTTCAGCATTCAGAGCTTCTGATTGTTCCTGCAGGGTGTCGGTGAACTTCACTCGACGAATCAGGAAGTCGTCACCTACGATACAGGACAGTGCTTCATTCCAGTGGATAGCGAGCTTGCTCACCTGCATGCCGGTGTTCAGGTGGTTAATTATTTCATCCGCCAGCACATCATGGTGCTTGCAGCGAATGGTTCCGCCATCTTCTCCCAGGTCTTTCAGTTCGCACTCGTCTCCCAGTGTCATGGAACTGGGCAGGGTGGCGGCGTGCTGTTCCAGCCATTGGGTCATAGTAGCTGCGGGGGACTGTTTCAGGGCGGGTGGTACAACGGGCAGGGAGCCCAGAGAGCTGCGCAGAGTGCTGGTGAGTTCTTCGGCTTTGCGGAAGCTGCTGGCATCCACAATCAGCCATCCACCCCGTGTATCTATATAAGCACGGGTGATGTTGGAGCGGGTAAATGCCCGAGGCAGCAGATCGAGGGTGGTTTCGTCTTTAATCTGGTCTTTTTCCTTTTTGAAAACTTTTCGGCCCTGCTCAGCTTCAATGTGTTCTACCTTTTGATTCACGGCATCTTTGACAACACTGGCGGGAAGAATGCGCTCTTCCTTTTTTGCTGACAGACTCAGGAAACTGCCGCTCTGATGAACCAGTGTATCGCCACCAGGTACGGGGGATATCCAGCCGTAGGAGGACAACTCAGTTTTACCGCAGGGGCGGAAAGGCTGATGACTCAGTCCTTCTTCCAGCAGCTCTGCAGTGATGTCGGTGTCTTGGCTGAAACGGTAAAGAACCAGGTTTTTAAACCACATAAAGGTGCTCCTGCAGAAAGTGTTTCGTGAATGCTATGACATTGTTGTTGCCCAGTTTGGCAGGGTCGCGTTCCAAGCACCACCGTTTCTCTAAGTCAGACGACAGCGGCAAAGCACCGTCTGACATGCATACCCTATATAAGTTGCGGAAATAACAGGGGTATTCCTATTGCACATCATGCAGAATGCTGCTTATAATGCGCGCCGTCTTCACACGGCAGATCACGCAAATAAGCGGCTCTGCTGAAACGACAAGGGTGATTAGCTCAGCTGGGAGAGCATCTGCCTTACAAGCAGAGGGTCGGCGGTTCGATCCCGTCATCACCCACCAATTTTAGCGATTTTACAGGCTTGTTAAGCAAATACGTGAAATTGCGAATATGCGGACCGGTAGTTCAGTTGGTTAGAATGCCGGCCTGTCACGCCGGAGGTCGCGGGTTCGAGTCCCGTCCGGTCCGCCATTTATTATGCTGTTTTTCTTCAGTGATAAATAAGTGTTGGTTGTGAGGATTAGCTGGATCATCCGCTGAAAGGGTGATCTGGTAAAGCGCTTTGTTTTTTGTATAATGCGCATCCCGATTGGCTTTTCTTAAGTCTTTCGAGTTTGGGTGATTAGCTCAGCTGGGAGAGCAT
>NZ_SMME01000492.1:0-380 GCF_009711465.1 Parendozoicomonas verongulae
ACGGCAATGCACAAGGTGGTGCCCGGCAGACCTGTTGACGATACAAGATGTGGTTTCATCAGGGTCGATATGTGTGCTGTGCGCAGGGTGTATGGCAAGGCTGCCTGTCGATATCACATCTAATGGCTGTAATGGAATAAGGTGAAGAGGTCTGCTCTTGTCCTCTGATGTATAGACGACAGATGCAGACAGGCCGATCACTATGCAGAGACCGGTGACAACAAAGCTCAGCCTGAAGACCATTTCCTTCATTCCTGTAAAAAGAACAAAGAAGATAGCAACGTAGCTGGTGGCCTCTTGTCATGCTGGTAATCAGGGTATATTTGTGAAAGAGACAGATCGGGTCACTCATCTTTCCTCTTGTGCAGGTTGCGCTTGTG
>NZ_SMME01000492.1:390-485 GCF_009711465.1 Parendozoicomonas verongulae
TCCATTTTGGTCACAGGCATAAGGCTTATCACCTGTATGGATACGTTTGTGTCTGGTGAGATCGTTGGATGAGGTAAACGCTTTGTTGCACCCGT
>NZ_SMME01000492.1:495-589 GCF_009711465.1 Parendozoicomonas verongulae
AAAAGACCGGTTGCATCCGGCCTGATCACAGACAAAGAGCCTTTTCCCTGTATGGGTGCGCTTGTGTTTAGTGAGATGACTGGATTGGGTGAAA
>NZ_SMME01000492.1:599-764 GCF_009711465.1 Parendozoicomonas verongulae
TTGGTGAGACAGCCTGATGTGGTGAAAGCCTTGTTACACCCCTCAAAGTCACAGGCAAAGGGCTTGTCCCCTGAGTGGATGCGTTTGTGCCTGGAGAGATTACCGGATGTGGTGAACGACTTGTTACACCCATTCTGGTCACAGACAAAGGGCCTGTCTCCTGTG
>NZ_SMME01000492.1:774-944 GCF_009711465.1 Parendozoicomonas verongulae
ATAGGGCCTGTATCCTCTGTGGGTGCGCTTGTGAACGGTGAGATGATAGAATTGGGTGAAAGACCGGTTGCACCCATCATGATCACAGACAAAGGCCTGTCCTTTGTGTGGATGCGTTTGTGGTCGGTGAGACTGCTGGAAGTGGTAAACGCTTTGTTGCACCCGACCTG
>NZ_SMME01000492.1:954-1050 GCF_009711465.1 Parendozoicomonas verongulae
TCCCAGTGTGAATGCGTTTGTGTCTGTTGAGATTGCCGAGTGTAGTGAAAGACTGGTTGCATCCGCCCTGGTCGCAGACAAAGGGCTTGTCCCCTG
>NZ_SMME01000453.1:0-371 GCF_009711465.1 Parendozoicomonas verongulae
ACAAGCGCATCCACACAGGAGACAGACCCTATGTCTGTGATTTTAACGGATGCAGCAGGTCTTTCATCCAGTCCGGTGCACTCACCACTCACAAGCGTACCCACACACGGGGCAGGCGAAAGATAAGTAACCCATCCGGGAACAGACGACCATCGCCGTAAACACCAAAATCACAAGAGGCCGCCAGCTACATTGCTATCTTCTTTGTTTTTTTATGGGAAGGATGGGAATGGTTTTCAGGCTGAACTTTGTTATCACCAGTCTCTGCATAGTGATCGGTATATCTGCATTTGCCACCATTGCAGCAGAAGACGAGAGCAAACCTCTCCACCTTATTTCATTACAGCCATTAGATGTGATATCGGCAGGCA
>NZ_SMME01000453.1:576-905 GCF_009711465.1 Parendozoicomonas verongulae
CCATTCCCCCTGCGAACAGCACACATATCTACCCCGGTGAAACTACATCTTGCACCATCAACAGGTCTGCCGGGCGCCACCTTGTGCATTGCCGTGGTAAAAAACAAAAAACTCAAGTCACACTCACGGAATCAACGGCTGTACAACATCTGGCAGTTGAATCAGGTGCCACAACGTGGGTTAGGACTCCATCTACCGTTTGCCGCATTACCAGTAACAAGACAGCTCCTGACATTTTATGTACTCCTGCTCCTTTTTCACCTCCCCCTTTGGATACTCTATTCCCAGAATTATCAGGTTTGAAGCAGAATGACACTCTACTTTCAGAG
>NZ_SMME01000733.1:0-136 GCF_009711465.1 Parendozoicomonas verongulae
ACCTCTTCACCTTATTCAGTTGCAGCCAGTTGAAGTGATATCGACAGGCAGCATTGCCGTACACCCTGCGGATACCACAACATGGGTTAAGGATCCAACTACCCTTTGCCGTATTTCCAGTCACAATGAAACTCCT
>NZ_SMME01000733.1:420-711 GCF_009711465.1 Parendozoicomonas verongulae
TCGATACAGGTAGCACTCTTACTGGAGTAAGTCCGATAAAGCCTGACAGCGATCAGCGGCCCAGGAACATCTCCGGGATGCACATACTAAGATTTGATGGAAAAACATATCCCACAAGAACTTGTGACCAGGACAGGGGCCCAAAAACATTTACAACATCCAGTCATCTCACCAAGCACAAGCGCAAGCGCACCCGCATAAAGGGCAGGCCCTTTGCCTGTAGTCAGGACGGGTGCCGCAAAGCGTTTATCACATCAGGTGATCTCAACAAACACAAGCGCACCCACACAG
>NZ_SMME01000733.1:721-788 GCF_009711465.1 Parendozoicomonas verongulae
TACACGCCGGAGACAGGCCCTTTGTTTGCGACCATGATGGGTGCAACAAGTCTTTTACTACATCCAG
>NZ_SMME01000733.1:798-1000 GCF_009711465.1 Parendozoicomonas verongulae
CTTCCCCCCACATCTACTGCACCCCTCTTCCTTCAGGAGGGTTGTCTCCTTCTCGGTTTCCACATTTAAATGCCTGGATGCGTAAGCATTACAGAGAGCTTGAGGTTCGAACTGACGATAGTATGTCTGCAGATGTTTATGGTATGTACACGCTGAGAGTTCACAAAGGGAGGAGGCCCTTTGTCTGTAACTTTGAGGGGTG
>NZ_SMME01000733.1:1010-1086 GCF_009711465.1 Parendozoicomonas verongulae
GGTTCCCCTTAGCATCCACTGTTCTCCCCTTCCTTCCCGGTTGCCACATTTCAATACCCGGATACGTGACCATGAC
>NZ_SMME01000733.1:1096-1166 GCF_009711465.1 Parendozoicomonas verongulae
TAAGCACAAGCGCACCCACACCCCCGCAGAGGACAGGGCCTTTGCCTGTGACTTTGACGGGTGTAACAAG
>NZ_SMME01000733.1:1244-1464 GCF_009711465.1 Parendozoicomonas verongulae
GATCTCACCAGGCATAAACGTACCCACACAGGGGAAAAGCCTTTTGTCTGTGATCAGGACGGGTGCAATAAGCGTTTTGGTAAATCAGCTCATCTCACCGTCCACAAACGCATTCACACAGGGGAAAGGCCTTTTGTCTGTGACCAGGAAGGATGCAACAAGTCTTTCGCCTCATCCGGTCATCTCGCCTACCACAAACGTACCCACACAGGGGAAAGGC
>NZ_SMME01000733.1:1474-1752 GCF_009711465.1 Parendozoicomonas verongulae
CACCAAGCATAGACGTATCCACACAAGGGACAGGCCTTTTGTCTGCGACCTTGAAGGGTGCAAGCAGTCTTTCACTTCATCCAGTCATCTCACCAGACACAAACGCACCCATACAGGGCAGGCCCATTGTCTGTAACCAAGGTGAATGCAACCGGCCTTTCACCCAATCCAGTCATCTCACTAAACAGCGAGGAGCCACCAGAAACAGGCCGTGAACAGGTGTATTTCGCCTATCTTCTTTGTTCTTCTTATGGGAAGGAAGGGAATGGTCTTCAGAC
>NZ_SMME01000733.1:1762-2000 GCF_009711465.1 Parendozoicomonas verongulae
TTAGCGAGTTGATGGGATGTGGCGAAAGGCTTGTAGCACCCGTCAAAGTTACAAGATCACAGGCAAAGGGTCTGTCCCCTGTGTGGATGCGTTGACAAAGGGCTTCTCCCCTGTGTGGATGCGCTTATGTATGATGAAACTGCCAGATGTGGTAAACGCTTTGTCGCACCCCTCCTGATCACAGACATAGGGCCTGTTCCCTGTGTGAGTGCGCTTGTGGGCGGTGAGATTGCTGGAT
>NZ_SMME01000733.1:2010-2084 GCF_009711465.1 Parendozoicomonas verongulae
CGCTCACGTATCCAGGCATTTAAATACTGAAACCGGGAAGAAGGCAGGTTTCTCGGAGGAAGGGGAGAACAGTG
>NZ_SMME01000733.1:2094-2238 GCF_009711465.1 Parendozoicomonas verongulae
GAGACTACTGGATGTGGTGAAAGCCTTAGTGCACCCGTCAAAGTCACAGACAAAGGGTCTGTCCCTTGTATGGATACGTTTGTGGGTGGTGAGATTGCCAGATGTGGTGAAAGCCTTATTGCACCCGCCAAAGTCACAGACAAA
>NZ_SMME01000733.1:2311-2375 GCF_009711465.1 Parendozoicomonas verongulae
TCTGTCACCGTCAGTTTGAACCTGAAGCTTTTTGTCATGGTCACGTACCCGGGTATTTAAATGC
>NZ_SMME01000733.1:2385-2623 GCF_009711465.1 Parendozoicomonas verongulae
CCACAGACAAAAGGCCTGTCCCATGTGTGAACCTGAAGCTCTTTTACATGATCACGTATCCAGGTATTTAGATGCGGAAACCGGGAAGGAAGGGAGGAGCAGTGGATGTGAGGGAGACCTTCCTCATCTGGAGACACATAACAAATGCTTGCCTTATCCCGAATCCATGTTGTAGCACCCGTGTCAACGGCCAGATGTTGTGCTGACAGTGAGGCGGTGAGAGTTAATCCGGTTTTTT
>NZ_SMME01000733.1:2633-2748 GCF_009711465.1 Parendozoicomonas verongulae
GGGAAAAACGTTTGTTACACCCATCAAAGCCACAGACAAAAGGCTTGCCCCCTGTGCGAACTCTTAGCGTGTACATACCATAGAGATCCGCAGGCCTGTCATCGTCAGTTCGAAC
>NZ_SMME01000733.1:2758-2960 GCF_009711465.1 Parendozoicomonas verongulae
ACTCTCAGCGTGTACATACGATAGAAATCCGCAGGCCTGTCATCGTCAGCTCGAGCCTGAGGCTCTCTGTAGTGCTCACGTACCCAGGTCTTTAAATGCGGAGACCGGGAAGGAAACAGCTCTGCTGAAGGAAGGGGGGAGCAGTGGATGTCAGGGGGAGCATCCTCACCTGAAGACACACGACAAATATTTGCCTTATCCC
>NZ_SMME01000733.1:2970-3261 GCF_009711465.1 Parendozoicomonas verongulae
CACCGGATGCGGTGAAGGCTTTATTACACCCGTCCTTGTCACAAACAAAGGGCCTGTCTCCTGTGTGGATACGTTTGTGCCTGATGAGATTACCAAATTGAGCAAAACGCTTGTTGCACCCATCCTGGTCACAGAAAAATGGCCTGTCATCTTTAGTTTGAGCCTGAAGCTCTCTGTAATGCTCACGCAACCATGTATTGAAATGCGCAAGCCGGGAAGGAAACGGGTTTCCTGAAAGAAGGGGGAAGCAGTGGATGTGACGGAGAGCATCCTCACCCGGAGACACATGGC
>NZ_SMME01000733.1:3271-3369 GCF_009711465.1 Parendozoicomonas verongulae
ATAACGGAAAAAAGTGAAGAGATCGACTCTTGTCGTCTGATGCATAGGTGGCGGATGCAGACAGGCTCACCACTATGCAAAGACTGGTGACAACAAAG
>NZ_SMME01000733.1:3379-3792 GCF_009711465.1 Parendozoicomonas verongulae
TTGAGATCGCTGAATGTGGTGAAATACTTGTTGCACCCGAAAAAGTCACAGATAAAGAGCCTGAAATCTGCGCGGGCTCTTAGGGTGTTCTTATCATAGGAATCCGCAGGCCTGTCATCGTCAGTGCGAATCTGAAGCTCTCTGTAATGTTTACGTACCCAGGCATTTAAATGCGGAAACCGGGAAGGAATCAGGTGTCCCGAAGGAAGGGGAGAGCAATGGATATGGAGGGGGACTTCCTCACCTGAAGGTACATGACACATGTTTACCTTATCCCGGACCCATGTTGTGGCACCTGGTTCAACAGCCAGATGTTTGCAGCCTTTGAGGCGGTGAAAGTTAATCCGGTTTTTTGTCTTTTCCCCCGGCAATGCACGAGGTGATTTTCGGTTGTCCTGTCTATGACGCAGGAT
>NZ_SMME01000733.1:4222-4387 GCF_009711465.1 Parendozoicomonas verongulae
AAAAACGTTTGTTGCACCCATCCTGGCCACAAACAAAGGGTTTGTCTCCTGTGTGGATGCGCTTATGGGCGGTGAGATGACCGGATGTGGTAAAAGACTTGTTGCACCCCTTCTGGTTACAGATAAAGGGCCTGACCCCTGTGTGGATGCGTTTGTGCTTGGTAA
>NZ_SMME01000733.1:4397-4682 GCF_009711465.1 Parendozoicomonas verongulae
TGGCGCCTGACAGACGAAGGGGGCGGCGGAGGCCGACCGGACTTAAGTAAGCTTGTTAGTTTACGAAAAGCCCGTCCGTGGATGTCAGAAGCATCAAGGGCTTTATTTCTTTATTTATAGTGTCGGGAGAGTTGCTGGGCCTGGCTGGAGTAGCTGGCTATGATCTTGCGATGCTGGCTGATGGTCGATGCTGGCGCTGTCATCCGTGCACTATTAGGTTACTCATCTTTCCTGTCGTGCAGGGTGCGCTTGTGTCTGTTGAGATGACTGGATTGGGTGAAAGAC
>NZ_SMME01000733.1:4692-4890 GCF_009711465.1 Parendozoicomonas verongulae
AGCATCCGTCCCTGTCACAGACAAAGGGTTTGACTCCTGTGTGAGTGCGCATATGTTTGGTGAGATTGCTAGATGTGGTAAACGCTTTGTAGCATCCGTCATGATCACAGACAAAGGGTCTGTCTCCTGTGTGAGTGCGTTTGTGGGCCGTGAGATCGCCGGATGTGATAAACGCTTTATGGCATCCATCCTGATCAC
>NZ_SMME01000733.1:4900-5027 GCF_009711465.1 Parendozoicomonas verongulae
GCAAAGACTGGTCACAACAAAGTTCAGTCTGGAGACCATTCCATTCTTTCCCACAAAAAAACAAAGAAGATAACAACATAGCTGGCGCCCTTTGGTAATGCTGGTGAAAGGGACAGACTGAGTCACT
>NZ_SMME01000733.1:5037-5300 GCF_009711465.1 Parendozoicomonas verongulae
ACCCCTGTGTGAATACGTTTATGGACGCTAAGGTCGCTGGATGCGCTGAAAGACTTCTTGCACCCGGCCTGATCACAAACAAAGGGCCTTACCCCTGTGTGGATGCGTTTGTGCCTGGCGAGTTCGCTGGATGCTTTGAAAGACTTGTTGCACCCGGCCTGGTCACAGACAAAGGATCTGTTCCCTGTGTGGACGCGTTTGTGCTTGGTGAGATTACCAGACTCGGCAAAACGCTTGTTGCACCCGCCAAAGTCACAGACAAA
>NZ_SMME01000733.1:5310-5405 GCF_009711465.1 Parendozoicomonas verongulae
TCACTCACCTCTCTCATTGTGATGTATGCGCTGGTGCCTGGTGAAATGATTGGATTGGGAAAAACCCTTGTTGCACCCGTCATGGTCACAGACAA
>NZ_SMME01000733.1:5415-5493 GCF_009711465.1 Parendozoicomonas verongulae
ATGTGGTCGGCGAGATGAGATGATTGAACAAAACGCTTGTGGCACCCTTTCTGGTCACAGGCAAAGGGCCTGTCCCCT
>NZ_SMME01000733.1:5503-5575 GCF_009711465.1 Parendozoicomonas verongulae
GGAGAGATCGCCGGATTGGATGAAAGACTGCTTGCATCCGGTAAAGTTACAGACGTAGGGCCTGTCCCCTGT
>NZ_SMME01000733.1:5585-5702 GCF_009711465.1 Parendozoicomonas verongulae
GTGCGCTTGTGGGTAATGAGGTGAGATGATTGGGCAAAACGCTTGTTGCACCCATCCAGGCCACAGACAAAGGGCTTCTCACTTGTATGGATGCGCTTGTGTTTGGTGAGGTCGCCG
>NZ_SMME01000733.1:5845-6249 GCF_009711465.1 Parendozoicomonas verongulae
CACCTGTCGATATTACATCTAATGACCGTAACGGAATAAGGTGAAGAGGTTTACTCTTGTCTTCTGTTGCATCGGTGGCAGATGCAGACAGGCAGATCACAATGCAAAGACTGGTGGCAACAAAGTTCAGTCTGGAGACCATTCCTATCCTTCCCATAAAAAAGAGCAAAGAAGATAGCAACGTAGCTGGTGACCTTTGGTGATGCTGGTTAAAGGGACAGACTGGGTCACTTGTCTCCCACATTGTGATGTATTTGCCGGTGTCTGGTGAGGTTGTCTGATTGTGCAAAACGCCTGTTGCATCCGCTCTGGTCACAGACAAATGGCCTGTCTTCTGTGTGAACGTATTTGTGCCTGGTCAGATGATTAGATGAGATGAAAGATTTGTTGCATCCGTCCTGGTC
>NZ_SMME01000733.1:6259-6420 GCF_009711465.1 Parendozoicomonas verongulae
CCCCCCGTGTGGGTGCGCTTGTGCCTGATGAGATTGCTGGATGTGGTGAATGACTTCTTGCACCCTTTAAAGTCACAGACAAAAGGCCTGTCCCCGGTGTGGGTACGTTTGTGGGTGATGAGTGAACCGGGTTGGGTGAAAGACCGGTTACACCCGTCAAA
>NZ_SMME01000733.1:6430-6619 GCF_009711465.1 Parendozoicomonas verongulae
GACATGGTGAAAGACTTGTTGCACTCGCCAAAGTCACAGACAAAGGGCTTGTCCCCGTGTGGGTGCGTTTGTGTCTGATGAGATCGCTGGATATGGTAAATGCTTTGTGGCATCCGTCCTGATCGCAGACAAAGGGTTTGCCCCCTGTATGGGTGCGTCTGTGCCTGGTGAGATTACTGGATTGGGCAA
>NZ_SMME01000733.1:6629-6807 GCF_009711465.1 Parendozoicomonas verongulae
ACATAGGGCCTGAATCCTGTGTGGGTGCGCATGTGTTTGATGAGATTGCCGGATGTGGCGAAAACCTTGTTGCACCCCTCAAAGTCACAGAGAAAGGGCTTTTCTCCTGTGTGGGTACGCCTGTGGGCGGTGAGATGATTGGATTGAATGAAAGACCGGTTGCATCCATCCTGGTCAC
>NZ_SMME01000733.1:6821-6894 GCF_009711465.1 Parendozoicomonas verongulae
AGGCCAGATGTTGTGCAGGTGTTGAGACAGTGAGAGTTAATCGGGTTTTTTGCTTTTCCCCCCGGCAATGCAC
>NZ_SMME01000733.1:7098-7215 GCF_009711465.1 Parendozoicomonas verongulae
AGTGGGTGCGTTTGTGCGTGGTGAGATTACTGGATGTGGTAAACGTTCTGTGGCACCCGTCCTGATTACAGACAAAAGGCCTGTTCACTGTGTGGGTGCGTTTGTGTCTGGTGAGAT
>NZ_SMME01000733.1:7552-7917 GCF_009711465.1 Parendozoicomonas verongulae
GCCCCAAAACTCTGGCAATAGAGTGTCCAGAAAGGGGGATGAAGGAGGAGAAGTGCACAAAATCTCAGGAACCTCATTGTTACTGGAAATACGGCAAATAGTTGCTGGATTCCTAACCCATGTTGTGGCATCCGTTTCAATGGCCAGATGTTGTACAGCCGTTGACCCCATGAGTGTTAACTGGGTGTTTTGTTTTTGCCCATGGCAATGCACCAGGTGGGGCTCAGTCGACCTGTTGATGGTGCAAGATGTGATTTCACAGGGGTGGATATGTGTGCTGTGCGCAGGGTGAATAGGCCTGCTCTTCTCTTCTGATGCATAGGTAGCGCCGATCACTATGCAGAGACTGGTGATAACAAAGTTCA
>NZ_SMME01000235.1 GCF_009711465.1 Parendozoicomonas verongulae
GGAAATCAAACCCTCGGGATTTGCTGCCATATTTATGATACATCAGGCTCCCCCATTAGCTGCTATCCACTCCCACACATCCTTTCCCGCACGTCCCCATTACGCAGAAAAGTTCAATACTATAGCTGAACCAGTGGTGGATTCACTGATACCAATATCATCCGAAAGCTGCCGACTTGTACCATCATAAGAAACAAACCATTCGCCATTAGGAAGGCGCAAGGCCTTGTTGCCAAACTGCTGTGGAAGGGTTTGGTCGAGATTTGTTGTCCCGCCGACGGGAATGATAATGAATGTACTCATACCGCGCATGCTAGTGAAATTGGAAATTTGTGTCCACGAAGCACAATTATACGACGACAGTGGTAGCAGGGTGTCGTTTGAGCATCAATCAGGGTGTTG
>NZ_SMME01000442.1:0-178 GCF_009711465.1 Parendozoicomonas verongulae
TGATGACAAGGAGATCGAACTGGCACTGGGGAGGCTACTTCAGATTACGGGGGACAGGGATAACCTGAAAGCGGCTTTGGACATCTTTACCCGGCTGAGAACCAGAACGGCCGGGGGACAGGCAAACACCCCCTGTGATGACAAGGATGTCGAGTTAACACTGGGCAGACATCTCCAG
>NZ_SMME01000442.1:188-263 GCF_009711465.1 Parendozoicomonas verongulae
TGCTTCAGGCTATGGGGGGCATGGACAACATGAGAGCAGCTGAGAACATTTTTACCCGGCTGCGCACCCGGGCGG
>NZ_SMME01000442.1:582-871 GCF_009711465.1 Parendozoicomonas verongulae
GATCGAGTTAATATTGGGTAGACACCTCCAGAGCATGGGAGGGGCAGGCAACCTGAAAGCGGCCCTGGATATCTTTACCCGGATGCGCACTCTGGCGGCCGGGGGGCGGGCGAACACCCCCTGTAATGACAAAGAGATCGAACTGGCTCTGGGCAGACATTTTCAAACCATGGGGGGCAGGGACAATCTGAAAGAGGCTCTGGATATTTTTGTCCGACTGCGTACTCTGGCGGCCGGGGGACGGGTGAACACACCTTGCGATGACAAAGAGATCGAACTGGCTCTGGGC
>NZ_SMME01000177.1 GCF_009711465.1 Parendozoicomonas verongulae
ATGAGCCAGCTGACTGAGACAGGATGCATTGGTTCCTCCACACCCCTCCAACGCAAGAGCAGCCCAATTGAACGCTTTCCCCAAAAGAATTGAATGTTTGGGCAAGATTTTCTCAGCACCTGTTAATTCCCGGAAGTAACGGATACTCAAACATAAACAGGTTTCAACCCCTGAAAACAACGGCCTTTCGAGTTGCAGCTCATCAAACTTCTCCCACTCTCCCGTATCAATGAAAATAGATGCGAGACCCAGTTCGATCTCCTTGTCATCACTGAGAATGTTCTCTTGCCTCCCGGTGGCCCGGGTGCGCAGCCGGGTAAAGATGTC
>NZ_SMME01000396.1 GCF_009711465.1 Parendozoicomonas verongulae
GGAGACAGTACGTCGAGGAAAGCGGAACACTACCTGCCTCTGCGGCGCTACCTTTGCTTCGGTCAATCTGCTGACATACCACCGCCAGGGCAGCAGCGACGTCCGGTGTAAGGGGAAGCAGAACACCATCTGCGAATGTGGCGCCACCTTCGATACGGTTAACCAGTTTAAATCCCACCGCCAGAGCAGCAGCGATGCCCGGTGTAAGGGGAAGATGAACACTACCTGCCCATGCGGCGCCAGCTTCGCTTCGGCCAGCCTGCTTAAATCTCACCGCCAGGGCAGCAGCGATGCCCTGTGCAAGTGGAAGCAGGACATCACTTGCCCCTGTGGCATCACCTTCGATTCGATCAGCCTGCTTAGCGCTCACCGCCGGAGAAGCAGCGATGTCCGGTGTAAGGGAAAGCAGAACACCGCCTGCTCCTGCGGCGCTACCTTCGATACGGCCAGTCTGCTTAACTCTCACCGTCGGGGCAGCCGCGACACCCGGTGCAAGGGAAAGCGAAAAACCACCTGTCTCTGTGGCGCAACCTTTGATTCTGTCAACCTGCTTAACTCTCACCGCCAGGGCAGCAAAGACTCCCAATGCAAAGGGAAGCGGAACACCACCTGCCCCTGTGGTATCATTTTCGATTCGGTCAACCGGTTTAGATCCCACTATCAGTGCAGCAAAGACGCACGGTGCAAGGGGAGGCGGAACACTACCTGCCCCTGTGGCCTCATCTTCGATACG
>NZ_SMME01000586.1:0-472 GCF_009711465.1 Parendozoicomonas verongulae
TCAGGCTCATTTCTGGATTGGAGAATACTTTTTCAAACCCGGTAAAGTTATGGATCCGAACAGCTCCAGGGGGAGAAGGGAACCTCTATAGCTGACGCTATAAATACAGGTACTCGGCACCTCTCGTGTATCAGCATCTTGTCTGGTCTGATCTGTTTAAGCCATAGCGGTTCTCTTTAAATCCCATCTTATTTCTTTGTGGTCCGTTTCTCCCTACATCGGATGTCGCTGCTGTGCTGGCGGTGATAACTAAGCAGGTTGACCGAACCGAAGGTAGCGCCACAGGAACAGGTGGTATTCCGCCTCCCCTTGCACCGGACGTCACGGCTACCTCGTCGGTGGGATCTAAACTGGTTAACCGTATCGAAGGTGGTGCCGCAGGGACAGGTGGTGTTCTTCTGCCCCTTGCACTGGGCACCTCGGCTGCTCAGGCGGTGAGCGTTAAGTCGGCTGACCGTATCGAAGATGAGGC
>NZ_SMME01000586.1:669-957 GCF_009711465.1 Parendozoicomonas verongulae
AGCGTCATTGCTCCTCTGGCGGTGGGATTTCAGCAAGCTGACCGAAGCGAAGGTGGCGCCACAGGGACAGGTGGTGTTCCGCTTTCCCTTGCACCGGACATCGCGGCTGCTCTGGCAGTGAGAGTTAAACAGGCTGAACGTATCGAAGGTGGCGCCGCAGGGACAGATGGTGCTCTTCTGCCCCTTACACCGGGCATCTCTGCTGCCCCGGCGGTGAGATCTAAGCAAGTTGGCCGAAGCGAAGGTAGCACCGCAAAAGCAGATGGTGTTCCGTTTCCCCTTGCACCG
>NZ_SMME01000586.1:967-1260 GCF_009711465.1 Parendozoicomonas verongulae
GCTGCTGATCCGGCGGTGAGAGTTAAGCAGGCTAAGCGAATCGAAGGTGGCGCCGCAGAGGCAGGTAGTGTTCCGCGTCCCCTTGCACTGGGCATCGCGACTGCCCCGACGGTGAGAGTTAAGCAGGTTGGCCGAATCGAAGGTAGCGCCGCAAAGGCAGGTAGTGCTCCGCTTCCCTCGACAAATTACCCCCTTCTCATTTTGGCTTATTATTTCTACTTCCAGTGCAGGACTGTCGTAGTCAAAATTACCTGGGACTGTTAATGCAGTTTCATAAACCTCTTCAATCTCTT
>NZ_SMME01000586.1:1621-1705 GCF_009711465.1 Parendozoicomonas verongulae
ATCCTGACGTGGCAGCCTGATTCTGGATGGGTTCCCAATTCCCTGGCAAAGCAAGCTATTTTCTGGACCCGATACACAGAATGT
>NZ_SMME01000487.1:0-169 GCF_009711465.1 Parendozoicomonas verongulae
CCTGTCCCCTGTGTGGATACGTTTGTGGGAAGTGAGCTGACCGGATGTGGTGAAAGGCTTGTTGCACCCGTCAAAGTGACAGACAAAGGGTCTATCCCCTGTGTGGGTACGCTTGTGGTTGGCGAGATTGCTGGATGTAATGAAAGCCTTGTTGCACCCGTCCTGGTCA
>NZ_SMME01000487.1:467-560 GCF_009711465.1 Parendozoicomonas verongulae
CTGACCGGATGTGGTGAAAACCTTGTCGCACCCGTTCTGGTCACAGACAAAAGGTCTATCCCTTGTGTGGCTGCGTTTGTGAGTGATGAGATG
>NZ_SMME01000487.1:961-1029 GCF_009711465.1 Parendozoicomonas verongulae
CCCCTTTTGTGGACTGTTAGCGTATACATACCATATAAATCCGCAGGCCTGTCATCGTCAGCTCGAAC
>NZ_SMME01000716.1 GCF_009711465.1 Parendozoicomonas verongulae
CCTTGATCTGTTGCCCCGCGCCTTCACCCGTCGCATCCGTGTACGGGCATGGATTGATCTGAAAGCCCGGCGGTTTGTTGTGGATGCGTCCAGCTTTCGCAAAGCTGAAGAGCTCACCAGTCTTGTACGCTCCGTTCTCGGCTCTCTGCCCATCGTGCCACCAGCACTGAAACACTCACCTGCCAGCACTATGACCCGCTGGCTGGAACACCCCACATCAGTACCGCACATGATGAAGCTGGGGGACAGCGTTCTGCTGAAAGACCTGGGTGACGATGGCGGCGAGATCCGCGCCAAGCGCCAGGATGTTCTCAGCGACGAGATTCTGAGTCATATCCGAACCGGCATGCAAGTGAGTCAGCTGGATATGCATTACGACGCGGCCTGCACTTTCAAGCTCAATGATGACCTGCGCCTGAGCAACTTCAAGTTTACTGACACGCTGCTGGAACAGTCAGACAGCCTGAACGCAGATACCGAAGCCGAACGCTTTGATGCGGATATGACGCTGATGTGCAGCACGCTGGCAGGGCTGATTGATGATCAGTTTATGGGGTTGGGTGGTTTGGAGCATCAGAGTGATGAGGTGGCGGCATGAGCGATAAAGCAAATACCCTCGCAAACGGGGCTGACCTGAACAAGGAAACCTTAGCTGACTTCGTGAAGCGACTGCACCACGACACAAAGGGTGAAGGCGTTAGAGATCACTGTACAGCTGACGCTATTTTCATCGTACAGGCTCGTCGGTTTATTTTCGGAATAGACCTCGATTATGACGCCAAGAAGGTTGTAATTGTTGAAGACTCGCATTGGGAGTTTCCTGCTGATTACTGGGAAGACCTTGACGATGAAGGTCAGGCAGAACTGAATGCTCTCGCCACTGAAGAGAAAGGTTTTGAGTGCGACTTTGAAGATCTAGATGAAGGCGAGCAATGGGACATGCTTGCTGAGCAAGAAGATCACACTGTCACTGGAATGTCTGAAACATGGGAGTACGTCAATTCACACTTCACCAAGGCAGCTGCTGAACGCTTTATTAAGCGCAAGAGACACGATTACCGAGATGGTATTCGAGTTTATGTTGATGCTCAGACTTATTGCTGGGAGTTCAACACGATTAAGGAGGCATTTCTTTCTGGCGCCCTGACTGTTGCTGAAAGCAAGAAAGCCAATGAGGCAACAGATGTCGAGGTGACGGCATGAGCAAGCGCAAGAACCCTAATGACATGCCAGAAGTGCCAGTCTCTACTGACTGCATGATTATTGTTGCAAGCATCACTCTGCTGGCCCTGCAAATAAGCACCAACAAAAGCAACAGTTTGGTTGTAACCGTAACAGTGAGCGGCGCTATTGATCACGTTGACGTATGGGTGAGAGATGAAGCCATTGCTGATCCGATTGAACGCACGGTGTTTAACGCCAGCGTTTACCTGAAGTACAAGCCTTCAAAGAAGTGGTTGCAGGATGTTGAGAGCAGAATGCTGGCGCTTATCGGTGAAGAGGAGGCGGCATGAGCAAGGAAAAACGCGTACCTCCGCAAGAGGCAGCCAGAAATCACGCTCGCAAAACTGCACTTTCCGGTAGGGGGGGGGCTGAACTTTGCCCATACCGTTCCAAGTCATGGCAAACAGTGTGGCTCAGGGAATTTGAGAAAATGAAACAAATCAATCTTTTCCCTGGTATGACAGTTCAAAATTCGGGTGATGACCAATGAACCACTACCGCACTGATACCCAGTTTGGAATGAACTTCGGCGAGATTGATGTGGACAATTTCGCCGGAGGTGGTGGAGCCTCAACCGGCATTGAGGCAGCGCTGGGTAAGCCTGTTGATATTGCTATCAACCACGATCCTGCAGCTATCTCTATGCACACGGTGAACCATCCAAACACCAAGCATTACTGCGAAAGCGTTTGGAAGGTTGACCCAGTGAAAGCCTGCAATGGTCGCCCTGTTCGCCTGGCATGGTTCAGCCCGGATTGCACCCATCACAGCAAGGCTCGTGGTGGAAAGCCAAGAAAGAAGAACATTCGCGGCCTTGCCTGGGTAGCCGTTCGCTGGGCTAAGCGTGTGCAGCCCCGCATCATCATGCTGGAGAACGTGGAGGAGTTTCAGGAGTGGGGGCCACTACTCGAGAATGGTAAGCCCTGCCCTGCTCGTAAGGGCGAAACCTTCAAGCAGTTCGTCCACAAGCTGGAATCCCTTGGATACCAGGTTGATTACCGCGAGCTGCGCGCCTGCGACTATGGGGCTCCAACTATTCGAAAGCGCCTGTTTTTGATTGCTCGCCGTGACGGTTTACCGATCGTATGGCCGGAGAAAACCCACGGGGATGGCACGGGTCAGCCATACAGAGCAGCTGCAGAGTGTATTGACTGGTCAATCCCTTGCCCGTCCATCTTCCTGACGCGAGAACAAGGCAACGCACTGGGTGTTCGCCGCCCTCTGGCTGAAAACACCCTGAAGCGAATTGCCAAAGGTGTTCAGAAGTTTGTGCTGGAGAGCAACCGACCATTCATAGTGCCTATCGCCAATTACAACGGTAGCACTATCGCACAAAGCGCTGATGAGCCACTGCGCACGATCACAGCATGGCCGAAGGGTGGAAGTTTTGCCCTGGTAACCGCATTCATCGCCAAACACTACACAGGCGTTACCGGTAGCAATATTCAAGAGCCATTGCACACCATAACTGCAGCAGACCATAACGCATTAGTTACCATGGAAGCAGAGGTTGATCCTGTCACGTGCGGTAACATCAAAGCATTCCTTGTGAAGTACTACGGCGCTGGTGTGGGTCAGCCTATCAATGAACCTCTCCACACCATCACTGGGCGAGACACCTTTGGGCTGATCACTATTAAGGGGCAAGCTTACCGTATCACTGATATTGGTATGCGCATGCTTCAGCCACACGAGCTGTATCAGGCACAAGGCTTCCCTGCTGATTACGTTATCAATACGGACGCTTCCGGAAAGCCGTTCACCAAGAAAGACCAGGTAGCCAAATGCGGCAACAGTGTATCGCCTGTCGTTGCCGAGGCACTGGTGCGAGCCAATGTTAAACATCTTTCGGAGGTTGCAGCATGAGCAGCCGTGCTAATGGTGCAGAAGCCCTGACAGCAAAACAAAAAGCCAACCGTGCTTACTACGCCCGCAATGCGGAAAAGATCAAAGCTCAGAAGAGAGCAGCGGCCACCAGCAAACGTGCGGTTAAGCAAACGAATAAGCGCCCGCTTGTTGTGAAAACCCGCCCAGCTGTGAAAGCGCCGCGAAAAGTCACGGCCCGATCCGAAGAAGTTCAGCGTATGAAGGTGAGAAAGCGTATTGAGGATTACCACCTTGCGCGGGAGCTGGGGATTGGGGTTGAGGAGCTGTAATTATGAGCGGCATTACATGGGGCGTTAACGGAAGAGGAGAAAGGCACTTCCTCTGTGCGCATTGCGAAATCGTATTCGGCCCTATTGATCCCGAAGTCATAAATCACAAATGCGACACAACAAAACCCAAACATCAAAACCGGGACAAGCTGGCTCCTTGCCACCCTAAGGCCAGAATGAATTTCGCGTGTAACACCGAACTAACTAAGGAATAGGTGTATGGAACTACAGAGAGTGCGTGAGATTGAAGACCTGATCGCTCAGAACAAAATGACCGCTGCACAGGTTTTCACCCAAATGAAGCAGTTGGTTTACAGGGAGGCACCCTGCTATGCCATGTGTGAAAAAGCAGCTTATGAAGCTGAAATCAGGAAGTTGAAAAGCCTTCTAGAAAAAAATTCCACTATGTCGGCGGCTGCTCCAGTCATGCTGAAAGCTCTGAAGCAGGCGCGAGATGATTTAAATAGGCGCGCTGACTTCCATGGCAAGGATACTGTCGAGCTGGGTTTTACTGCCTGGTATGACCTGAACAGGGCTATTGAGATAGCGGAAGGCAAAGAAAGCGCATAACCGAGAAGCATGTGGGGCAGCGTAGCTGTCCCAACGATGCGGTTGTTATGTGTCTCTCATCAATAAAGGAATAACTAAATGCAAGTAACAAATCACATAGAACTTTTGGGGCTGAAGGCAGAGGATTCTGTAACAGGATTTAAGGGCGTAATCACATCAGTTTCATTTGATCTTTACGGATGCGTTCAGGCTGTAATCACTCCCCCAGTTAATAAAGACGGCGAAGTTCAGTCTGGCAACTGGTTTGATGTTTCTCGAATAAAAATAAATGGCAAAAAGCCAGTAATGCAACGACCTGATTTTATTGCTGGATATATCGCAGAAGGAAAAAAAGGGTGTGCGGATAAGCCGTTACCTTGACACATAACCGTTTGCTAATGACGGGCGCACGTAGTGTGTCCTGACCATTGAGTTGTTACACGCAGATTCAACGGATAGTGAAAGATGGCGAAAGATAATGTTTTAACATTCCCAGCAAGGCTGGAGCATCTGAGGCAGAAATCACGGCTGGCCGATTATCTGCGAACAATGGCTGACTACATAGATTCGGATGCGACTGAGTGTGAGCCGGAGGCGATTTTAATGGTGTTGTCTGGCGACAAATACCATGAGGTTTTAGGTATAGGGCACGACGATAAAGAAGGATTGTTTGGTGAGGCAGCAGCTTCTGCATTCTCGCACTCTCGTTGTACTTACAACCGACGTGGCGGAAACAAATATGACCGGCGCGTGTAACCGTTTGGCATGTGGGGCACCGAAGGTGTCCCAACGATGCGGTTGTTACACGCGATAATTCAGGAATAAGAATATGCCAGAAGAATTAAAACCTTGCCCATTTTGTGGGACTGCTCCACGGGCAGACATGCCAACAAACACATACTGCGAATATGCGGAGTGCGCCATTTGCGATTTGGAAATGGAACGCGGTGAATGGAATCACCGAGCATCTCAGTGGATAAGTGTTGAAAGAAAGGTGCCAGATGTGGGGCAGGTTGTTTTGGTGTATCGCCCAGAGGCGGATAAATCACACGATAATTTTGTGCGCATGGCTAAGTACACAGGAGTTGATAATTACTCCCCGCAAAATGTTAAGCACCAGTTTGATTGCTGGTGTCATCCTACACACTGGATGGCTATACCGAAGTTAGAAGTAGACGTGTAACCGTTGACTAATGACGGGCGCACGCAGTGCGTCCAGCCCATTGAGTTGTTATGCGTGAAACTGATAACTGGAGATAACTATGAAACTTTACAGATGTACTGATGGTACTCGGATAAACCCAACGAATGTCACGCACACATACCAGTACAAAGAAGAAAACAAATTCGTTGTGAAATTCTCGTTCCTTGGTGGAACTGGTCGAGAGCTTTTATTTGATCGATATGCTGATGCGGAACTGGAGATCGAGGCTTACGAAGAGCACTGCGAGACGTACGCATAACACGTTCTTATACGGAGCAAGGCCGCATAAGCAAATTATTTGTTGCTTATGCGGAAACAAAAAACAGGATAGTTAGGAGAAAAGAACAATGAGGTTAGTTCCAATAGATAAGTATATTGGCCTGCGCTTCCCTCTTGGTGGGCCTCACCCAGTTACTGTCCGCACGTGGTGCCGGAACGGAGATCAGCCCGGCGCTGTCAAACGTGGCAACATTTGGTTCATTGATCTGGATATAGAAGAGAACACCACAGGCAACTCACTGGTAGATGCCGCGCTTCAGGCACGCCGCAAAGCGTCCTGAGAAGGAAAGGCAGTAATATGGCTCGCAAAAGTCAGAAGGGACTCCCACCCTACTTAAATGTCCGTAACGGATATTTCTACTACAACAACCCCAAAGCTGGTTTTTATAACCAGCCCATGGGGAGAGACCGTCTCCTGGCTATCAGTGCAGCCCGCCAACTGAATGCCATGGCAAAACCGGATGTTGGCAGCCTGGTAGAAAAGACTCTGAACCCAGCTGCAAAAACAGTTAAGGATGCAATCGACCGCTTCAAGGAAGACATTCTCCCAAACCTGAAGTTGGGTGACAGATCAAAGCAGGAAATGGGATACAGGCTAAACCGGCTCGAAAAAGATATCGGTAACCGGGTTCTGGACGCAATGACGGTTCAGAACGTAGCTGAATACCTGGATTCCAATTTTTACGGCGATGGTTACAAACAGCATCGCACCGTTCTGTCTCGCGTTTTCAGAATTGCCATGACAAAAGGCTGGTGCAGAGAAGACCCTGCAGAGAAGACACTGCCAACACGCAATGCTGAAAAAGTAGAGAAGAAGCGCCAGCGACTCAAGAAAGAGCAGCTGGATATTATCTACGAAATGGCAGACCCGTGGCTCAAGATCGCGATAGACCTCGCGCTGATCACCCTCCAGCGGAGACAGGATTTAGTAAAGCTGAAGTTCTCTGATATTAAAGACGGCCGCCTTTATCTCGTTCAGCAGAAAACAAAAGACAGAACAGAGTGTGCCCGGCTCTCAATCGCTGTAAGTCCGAATCTGGCAAAAATTATCAATAAGGCTCGCATGACCGGTATCGCCTGCCCATACATCATTCACCGCAAACCAGATCGCCGGAAGTCCAGAGAGAACGAAACCAAACAACACTGGGCAGCTGTCAGGGAAAGTTACCTGACCAGAGCGTTTACAAAAGTACGAAATAAAACAGGGCTGTTCGACAACATCCCAGAAGATGAAAGGCCAACATTCCACGAGCTGCGTTCACTGGGTGGAGACTTGTACAAAAAGAAAGGCTGGTCGCTTGAGCAAGTGCAAAGCCTGATGGGGCATGCTTCAGAAGGTATGACAGA
>NZ_SMME01000130.1 GCF_009711465.1 Parendozoicomonas verongulae
CTGTCATGAAATCGACAGCGTATGTACCAAGTGGTTCCAGGTGGTGCCTGCGGCGCACCTGAACCAAGCGTGTGTGCCGGGCATGGCACTTAACTTGAGAGGTGAAAGTCCTCTTACCAAGTATTCACAGAGCCGAAGGTACTTATTCGTTAAATTCCGTTTGTAATAACCTTCGGAGGCAAATATATAATGAACTCGTTCATTGGCTCAACTAACACACTATGCGGGTTTTGTTGCTCATCAAGTGTGACCAAGCCCATGTTAGAGAGTAAACCAAA
>NZ_SMME01000563.1:0-419 GCF_009711465.1 Parendozoicomonas verongulae
ACAAGTCTTTCACCGCATCCAGTCATCTCATCGTCCACAAACGCACCCATACAGGGGGCAAGCCCTTTGTCTGTGACCAAGGCGGGTGCAATAAGCGTTTTCCCCACCCCAGTCACCTCACCAGGCACCAGCGCATACAGCACAATGTAAGAGGTGAGTGACACCAAAGGTCGCCAGCTACGTTGTTATCTTCTTTATTCTTTTTGTGGGAGAGAATGGAATGGTTTTCAGAGTGAACTTTGTTGTTATCAGTCTTTGCATAGTGATCGGCCTGTCTGCATCTGCCACCTATGCATCAGAAGACAAGATCATAGACAGGAAAAGTGAGCACCACCTCATGTATTGCCGGGGGAGAAAACAGAAAGACGGATTAACTCTCACCGTTTCACCGCCTGCACAACACCTGGCCGTTGAAACAG
>NZ_SMME01000563.1:429-495 GCF_009711465.1 Parendozoicomonas verongulae
GCAACAAGGCTTTCTCCCAATCCAGTTCACTCATCTCCCATAAGCGCATCCACACAGGGGACAGGC
>NZ_SMME01000563.1:505-852 GCF_009711465.1 Parendozoicomonas verongulae
CCGGGATAAAGTAAACATGTGTCATGTGTCTCCGGGGGAGGAAACTCCCCCTCACATTCACTGCTCCCCCCTTCCTTTAGGAGGTCCGCTTCCTTCCCGGTTTCCGTATTTAAATACCCGGGTACGAGTACAACACAAAGCATTTCAGGTCCGAGCTGACGATGACAGGCCTGTGGGTCTCTATGGTATGTACACGCTAAGGGTTCACAAAGAGGACAGGCCCTTTGCCTGTGACCAGGACGGGTGTAACAAATCTTTCAGCACACTCAGTCATCTCACCAGGCACAGACGCATACACACTGGGGACAGGCCCTATACCTGTGACCAGGACGGGTGCAACAAGCGTT
>NZ_SMME01000563.1:862-1057 GCF_009711465.1 Parendozoicomonas verongulae
TGAGGCTCCCCCTCACATCCTCTGCTCTCCCCTTCCTTCAGGAGGCGAGTTTCCTTCCTTGTTTACGCATTTAAATATCTGGCTACGTGAGCATTGCAGAGAGCTTCAGGTTCGCACTGACGATGATAGGCCAGCGGGTTTCTATGGTATGGACACGCTAAGAGTCCACACAGGGGGCAGACCCTTTGTCTGTGA
>NZ_SMME01000563.1:1067-1237 GCF_009711465.1 Parendozoicomonas verongulae
AGAGGCAGGCCCTTTGTCTGTAACCAAGACGGGTGCAGCAAGTCTTTCACTACACCCGGCGATCTCATCAGGCACAAACGTATCCACACAGGTGAGAGGCCTTTTGGCTGTGACTGGGACGGATGCAACCAGTCTTTCACCTCATCCGGTCATCTCATCGCCCACAAACG
>NZ_SMME01000563.1:1318-1450 GCF_009711465.1 Parendozoicomonas verongulae
CGCTTTACCCAATCCGGCTCACTCATCAGACACAAACGCTCCCACACAGGGGACAAACCTTTTGTCTGTGACTTTGCCGGATGTAACAAGGCATTCACCGCTTCCGGTAATCTCACCGTCCACAAACGCATC
>NZ_SMME01000567.1:0-504 GCF_009711465.1 Parendozoicomonas verongulae
AACCGGATTAACTCTCACCGCCTCAGCACCCGTACAGCATCTGGCCGTTGAAACGAGTGCTACAACATGGATCTGGGATAAGGCAAACATGTGTTATGTGTCTTCAGATGAGGAAACTTCCCCTCACATCCACTGTTCTCCACTTTCTTCGGGTGAGCTGCCTCCTTCCCGGTTTCCGCATTTATATGCCTGGGTACATGAGCATTACAGAGAGCTTCAGGTTCTAATTGACGATGATAGGCCTGCAGATTTCTGTGGGATGTACACGCTAAAAGTTCACACAGAGGGCAGGCCCTTTGTCTGTGGCCAGAACGGGTGCAACAAGTCTTTTGCCTCATCCGGTAATCTCATTGCTCACAAACGCATCCATACAGGAAACAGGCCCTTTCTTTGTGACCATGACGGGTGCAATAAGCGTTTTGCCCGGTCCGTCGATCTCACCACTCACAAACGTTCCCATACAGGGGACAAGCCCTATACCTGTGACTTTGACGGGTGCAACAA
>NZ_SMME01000567.1:841-914 GCF_009711465.1 Parendozoicomonas verongulae
CCCTGTGATTTTAACGGGTGCAACAGGGCTTTCACCATCTCCGGTAATCTCACCAAGCACAAACGCATTCACA
>NZ_SMME01000567.1:1150-1488 GCF_009711465.1 Parendozoicomonas verongulae
GCACAAATATATCCACACAGTGGACCGGCCTTTCAACCAATCCAGTCATCTCACCAAACAACGAGGAGCCTCCACATTTTATTAGGCTCTGCCTCCGGGGCCACTAAAATCTTAACCACCTCGTCATAGTCTTTTTGAGCCGTCAAAAGCAGGCCGTGAACGGGTGTGCCAGATAGGGCAATCAATAAGGTATATATCAAGCTGTTCGAGTCCCAGCGTCTGACAGACGAAGGGGACGGTAGACAGGTAAATTTGGAACGCTTCAGTTCAGGGGCCCGTTAAAAAATGTTTTCGTTCTGAATATTCCACCTATCTTCTTTGTTCTTTTTATGGGAAGG
>NZ_SMME01000555.1 GCF_009711465.1 Parendozoicomonas verongulae
GGAGTAAGACTGGAAGATTGCCCCGACATTTCCTTTTGAACCTTATCCTTAAGCATCCGCAGCTGCGATACAATCTCTCCATGCCCGTCCTGAGGACGGTAGCCCCCCTTATGCTGCTCGATACCTTCAGTGATGGTGTCACAGAGCTGGACGATTCGCTCCAGTGTTCCCCGCCATTTTGCATCGATAACAACCCCCTTTTTGAGTTCATCGACATAGGCGTTAAGCTCAGCCAGCTCCCTCCGGTAGGCATAAGGTAATCCCAGCTGGTCGGATAATCGACGAGCAGCTTTTGGGGTCAGTTTGGCCCAGCATTCAGTCACCGGCTGATTATCACTATCCATAAAATGGTAAAGCCGCAGGTCGGCCCGCTCTATATCCTGGCTGAATACCGGCAATGAGTAACCATCCACACCACTGGCGGAAATCGCCCCCTGTTCCACCTGCGTGATTCGCTCACCCCCACAGCACCCTGGATATCGCCTGGCCAGATAGGCGAGTCGCTCATGAATGGTTCTACTCAACCGTTGCCTGTCGATCGGTTTATCGGGACCCAAAACTTCAACCAGCCTGCCTATTTCAGCGGTATCTGCGGCGATAAGCTCTGCGGTAACGCAGGCCAGAACGTGCTTATCAAGCGTCGTAAACAGTTGTGCTGCATTTTGCAAACCAACCAGAACCATGGGATCCGGCACTATTTGCTTTGCAGGTTTTGATTTGGGGTCTTTAAAAGCATCCAGCTCCAGCACCGTTCCCGCAAAAGTCCCTTGCTTACGTTTCGAAGCGAAAGGCCCACAAAACTCTCCCGACTCTCCCCAGTCCAGAGGAATCAATTGACCTTGCGGATCAACCAGGGTGTTATCAAATGAGTAACCTAAAATATCGACATTACCCAGTACCGAGGCGACAAGATAAAGCCTGGCCAGCTGTCGTTGGTCGGCCTGCTTCAGAGCCGTTTCATCGATTCTTAATCCATCCTGCCATTCGGATACCACAAATGCCCTGCCATCTTTTCGTACCAGCTGTACCGGAGGGACAGACAACCCCAAAATACCAGCCAGCCTGGCCATCAACACCTCGTTGCGGGCCGACTCCGGATCTTTCGGCTCTTTTATGTAGTACAATTTTCCCGTTTCTTTGTCCCGATACTGACCGGCAAAGCCTGTGTCTGCGCTACAACCTTTACGATGAGTCAGCTTTTCCATAGTCGTGGGGTTAAGGGTTGAGACTTCAGGTGGATCACCGGCATTTTCCCGGTACAGCTTATACAAATCAGGCGCAGTTTCTTTTAAATGCTCCAGCTGGCCGCGCAAGGCATTATCCAAAAATTCAAAACCCGTTTTCAGGTCTTGTTTCAATGCGTTGGAAACAGCCTGCTCCTGCGGCTCTTCAAA
>NZ_SMME01000367.1 GCF_009711465.1 Parendozoicomonas verongulae
CCTGTTAAGACTCGGTTTCCCTACGGCTTCCCTAGACGGTTAACCTTGCTACAAAATATAAGTCGCTGACCCATTATACAAAAGGTACGCAGTCACCTGACAAAGTAGGCTCCCACTGCTTGTACGCACACGGTTTCAGGGTCTGTTTCACTCCCCTCAACGGGGTTCTTTTCGCCTTTCCCTCACGGTACTGGTTCACTATCGGTCAGTCAGTAGTATTTAGCCTTGGAGGATGGTCCCCCCACGTTCAAACAGGATAACACGTGTCCCGCCTTACTCGATTTCACGATAAAGAGTCTTTCGTGTACGGGGCTATCACCCACTATGGCCACACTTTCCAGAGTGTTCCACTAAACTCTAAACCGCTTAAGGGCTAATCCGCGTTCGCTCGCCGCTACTAACGGAATCTCGGTTGATTTCTTTTCCTCCGGGTACTTAGATGTTTCAGTTCCCCGGGTTCGCCTCTCAAGAGCTATGTATTCACTCAAGAGATACCTGCCTTATGACAGGTGGGTTTCCCCATTCGGACATTCTCGGATCACAGCTTGTTTATCAGCTTCCCGAGACTTTTCGCAGATTACCACGTCCTTCATCGCCTCTGACTGCCAAGGCATCCACCGTGTGCGCTTAGTCACTTGACCATATAACCCAAA
>NZ_SMME01000361.1 GCF_009711465.1 Parendozoicomonas verongulae
TTAAATGCGGAAACCGGGAAGGAAACAGGTCTCCCGAAGGGCGGGGGGAGCAGTGGATGTGAGGCAGATCTTCCTCATTTGGAGGCACATGACACATGTTTGCTCTATCCCGGATCCATGTTGTGGCACCTGGTTCAACAGCCAGATGTTTGCAGGCGTTGGAGTGGTGAGAGTTAATCCGGTTTTTTGCTTTTCCACCCGGCAATGCACGAAGTGGTGTTCGGTGTTCTGTCTATGACGCAGGATGTTGTTTATGGGGATGGATATGTGTGCTGTCTGTAGTTTGTATAGCTATGTCGCCTGTAGAGATGACATCAAGTGGTCGTGATTGAATAGAGCGGATTGGCTGACTTTTGACTTTTACTGCAAAGGTTACAGATGAAAACAGGCTGATCACTATGCAGAGACTGGTGACAATAAAGTTCAGCCTGAACAGCATTTCCATCCTTCCCATAAAAAGAACAAAGAAGATAGCAGCGTAGCCTTGTGATGTTGGTGTTTAGGGCCAGACCGGGTCACTCATCCTTCCTATTGTGCACGGAGCGCTTGTGTTTGGTGAGATTACCGGATGAGGCGAAAGACTTGTTGCATCCGTCCAGGTGACAGACAAAGGGTCTTTCCCCTGTGTGGGT
>NZ_SMME01000415.1 GCF_009711465.1 Parendozoicomonas verongulae
ACCACATCCGGTAATCTCACCAGGCACAAGCACACACATCGCAATGTTGGAGGAAAGTGCACAGCTCTACCTTGATCGTTCACGGACTGTATGGTGTAACAAGTCAGGAGATGCTCAACCCATTCAGAGACCGACGACCAGCGCCGTAAGAACCAACATTACAAAGATACGTTGCTATCTTCTTTGTTCTTTTTATGGAAAGGAAGGGAATGGTCTTCAGGCTGAACTTTGTTGTCACCAGTCTCTGTATAGTGATCGGCCTGTCTTCGTCTGGCACCTTTGCAGTAAAAGTCAAAAGTCAACCAATCCGCTCTATTCAATCACAGCCTCCTGATGTGATCTCTACAGGCAACATTGCTCTACAAACTACGGACAACACACGTCTCCATCCCCATAAAACAACATCCTGCGTCATAGCCAGGACAGCGAACCTCACCTCGTACATTGCCAGGGGGGAAAACAAAACACTGAATTAACTCTCACCGCCTCAGCCTCTGCACAACAACTGGCCGTTGAAACAGATGCCACAACATGGATCCGGGATAAGGCAAACATGTGTCAGGTATCTTCGGATGAAGAAGATATCCCTCACATCCACTGCTCGCCCCTTCCTTCGAGAGACCTGTCTCCTTCCCGGTTTGCGCATTTCAATACCTGGGTACGTGACCCTTACAAAGAGCTTCAGGTTCGAACTGGCGATGATAGGCCTGCGAATTTTTATGGTATGTGCACGCTTAAAGTCCACACAAGGAACAGGCTCTTTGTCTGTGACTTTGGCGGGTGC
>NZ_SMME01000843.1:0-39791 GCF_009711465.1 Parendozoicomonas verongulae
TCATATCTTTCACTCTCAAACTTTAAAGTCTGCGGTGATGCCGTGTTCGGTCTGCAGGCTTATGCGCTGATGTCCGGGCATCACAGGTTATGTAATGATCGTTATTAAACTCCTTGTATCTATTCGCGTCAAGGCTTTTATAACAGTCAATACAAAATAAAACCCAAGTGCATTCTGACCTGAATTCAAGGCAGAAGATTAGTAGGCAAAACCTGAGAGGGGAAGCATCCCTCGGAAGGAAAGTGTGATGGACACAATCAAAGCCTGGGGGAGAGCCGCTTCCCTGAGCGCTTGCTCAGCATTATTAGTGATATCGCTTGAGTTTGTTAGCCAATATGAGTCATTTCGTTCACAACAAAAGATTCCACAGCCCCCTCAACAGCCACCAGATAATCCTTGAGGTGCTGGACATCTATATGTGCACGCCAGAGTTCACGGGTCGCCCAGTTTTCATAGAACATGAAGTGGGAAGGGTTCTCATTATCCTGGTGCAGATCGTAGTCAATACATCCTTCTTCAGCACGGGTTGGAATAATCAGTTTTTCCAGTTCTGATCTTACCAGGTTAACTTTGTCGGCTTTCGCAATAATATTGGCGACGATAGTAAGTTGAGTCATTTGGGTATCCAGACATTGGTCATTGATGGAGGAATAGTAGACGCTACATTCTTCAAGAAAAACCAAACGACTTTGGAATAATTATCCAAAATAGCCAGAGATAAGGGTGGCTTTCAGACTGCTATGAAGCCACCGTCTGTAAAATCAAACATACACGAATATCCAGATCAGCCTCCATGGATTCTCGAGAAATACCCGCTCTGGCTCTGAGCACAAGACCCTGTCGCAAATCGAACATCAACCTTGCCCGTTCTTTGGAAGGGAAATTTTCTGGCAGGTGGCCTTTCTCCTTTTCTACATCAAAGCGAGCAGCCAGCCTTTCATCTGCGGAGAGTATCGCCTCTTGCAGCAGCTCTTTTGTGCCACCAACTGTGCCTACTGTCGTCGACACACAGTTAGCCATAAAACAGCCACGGAGACCCTCCGGCTGCTGAGTTGCGTATTCCAGTACCGCCTCCATAAATGCTCGCACTGCTTTCTCAATGTTATCTTCCGACTCAAAGGCATCCATAGGGGCGCAGGAGTCATTAGCCAGATACCGCTCAATCGCCTTGATGTAGAGGCTTTTTTTATCACCAAACACGGAGTACAGGCTGGGGCTGTTAATACCCATTGCTTCGGTGAGATCCTTCATGGATGCACCATCATAGCCCTTTTCCCAGAATACATGGGTTGCAGCAACAAGAGCGGCATCCACATCAAAGCTTCTGGGGCGCCCCACTTTTTTCTTTTGCGTCATAGAATTTTAAAATCACAGAATAAAGAGAATTGCGCACATTTAATAACGACTATTACATAACTGCAAGCCTGACAAAAGCTGACAAGCACCAAAACATTGTCACTCACAGGTAAGTATTTCCTACGATAATTACAGTCTCGCTTTTGCTGTTTTTGCCCGGCTCCAGGGGACGACACCAAATAAAAACAACATCGAAGTAACAGGATGTTCTTTATGTTGCGTAAATCAGGGATACTCGTTGTACCTGCCATTTTAATGACAGCTGTTTTAACGGCCAGCCTGTCCCTCCTCACATTCCACTTTCAGAATATTTTACTGAAGAGCTACAAGGTCAAGCTGAGCCAGATAGCAGAGGTTACGTCAAAAATCCTGCGAGATGATTTTGAGATACATGGGGAAGATCATTTTGATCTGGATATACTTGCCACGGATATTGGCAGCAGCTCTGGTGTCCGTATCACAATCATCGATAGTCAGGGCACTGTGCTGGGAGACTCCAAAGTTCCCAAACATAACCTGAAACAGCTTGAAAACCATATAGACCGTCCGGAGGTGCGAGAAGCCCTCAGTTCTGGAAAAGGATTATCTCAACGATTTAGCAACACTCTCGGGTATGACCTGCTCTATTTCGCACAGAAAGTAAAAACCCAGGTTATTGAAAAAACCAGCCATAACAAAAAAGCAAACCCCCACAAGGAAGACAAAGGCAGCTCTGAGGCAACATCGATACAAACAGAGGGTGGTCTATTTATTATCCGCACAGCCCTGCCCCTGAATATTCTGGAGCAGCAAATGCTTTTCATTTGGCTCTGGGTCGCTGGAATCAGCGTGCTGGGTGTAATTGTCGTGATTATCATCACCATATTCTTCAGCAAAATCCTGAGGAAACAATCTTCGAATGAGCGCTCCGCCCTTGAAGGTGTTGTGAAAGAGCGCACCCATGAGCTCAGCCTTATGCAGCGCCTGGGAAGTTTAATGTCCGCCTGTACAACCGTTGAGGGAGCCGCCAATGTTGTTCACCCGATAGCCCATCATCTTTTACCCGGATGTACCGGCGGCGCAATCACACTGATAAAATCATCCAGAAACCGCCTTGATCTTCTTACCCAATGGGGAGAACAGTGGAGAGGCAGTGAGCACTTCGAACCCAGTGAGTGCTGGTCTCTTCTTAAAGGTCACACCCACAACAGCTATGAGGATGGTTTGGAAATACGCTGTGCTCACAGCGCCAAAGAAAACGATGTATTCCAATCCTGTATCCCACTGGTCGCACAAGGTGAAACCCTTGGGGTTTTGCACCTGAACTTTACAAGCCAGCAAAACCTCGAGGACTGCTCCTCAAAAGCGGAAGCCATGGCAGAACAGATTGGCCTGGCCCTCGCAAACATGAGGCTCCGTGAAGACCTGAGACAGCAGGCTATCCGAGACCCATTAACAGGCCTGTTCAACAGACGCCATATGATGAGCTTCCTGGAACAACGGATTTATGACGCTGATACACAACATGCTCCTCTGTCGGTCATGATGATCGACCTGGACCACTTTAAACGCTTTAACGATACCTTTGGCCATGATGCAGGGGATTATGTTCTCAAGCAGGTATCTATGGAACTGAAGCAGGCCACTCGAGAAACTGACCTTGTCTGCCGATATGGTGGCGAAGAAATCTGCATAGTGTGCCCAGATACGACTCTTGAGGATGCAGCAGAGCTGGGGCAAATACTGGTATCACGCATTGCCGGTCAAGGTATGCAGTTTAATGGCCAGTCCCTTGGAAATATTACCATTTCCATGGGGGTCGCCACCCGGACTCACGTTGAAATGAGTGCTGAGATTCTGCTGAAGGACGCTGATAACGCCCTGTATGAAGCCAAGGAACAGGGGCGCAATCAGGTGATTGTTAACCATGGCGAGGGGACAAATCCCCCCTGCCAAAGTTAAGGTTTTAGTGATTACTCCACTGTCACGCTCTTAGCAAGATTGCGAGGTTGATCCACATCTGTCCCCTTTATCAGAGCAACGTCGTACGACAGCAGCTGTAGAGGCAGGGTGTAGATGATTGGAGCAATCCAGTCGTTCACTTCCGTCACTGTAATCACCTTCACACCTTCACCAGCTACCAGACGTGCACGAGGGTCAGCGAACACATACAGCTGGCCACCACGAGCGCGCACTTCTTCCATGTTGGATTTCAGTTTTTCCAGTAGCTCGTTGTTAGGTGCAACCACAACCACAGGCATATCGCTATCAATCAGTGCCAGTGGGCCATGTTTGAGTTCGCCTGCAGCGTAGGCTTCTGCGTGAATGTAAGAGATTTCCTTTAGCTTCAGTGCACCTTCCATAGCGATGGGGTACATAGTGCCACGGCCGAGGAACAGACTGTGGTGCTTGTCGGCAAAGTCTTCCGACATTTCAGTAATCGCTTCTTTTTGCTTAAGCACATCGCTGATGGCTGTTGGCAGATTACGCAGATCGTTCACAATGCTGGCTTCTACGTCCTCGCTCAGCAGGTTGCGGCAGCGGGCAACAGCTGTCACCAACATGAGCAAAGAGGTCAGCTGAGTAGTGAACGCTTTGGTGGACGCTACGCCGATTTCTGCACCAGCGCGAGTCATAAAGGCCATATCGGACTCACGCACCATGGAAGAACCCGGCACGTTGCAAACCGTCAGGCTGTGCTTGAAGCCCTGCTCTTTGGCCAGGCGCAGCGCAGCCAGAGTGTCAGCAGTTTCACCGGACTGGGAGATAGTTACAAACAGGCAACCGTCAGGCACAAACGCTTTGCGGTAGCGGAACTCAGAAGCTATCTCTACACGACAAGGGATACCCATATCCTCAAACCAGTTACGGGCAACCATCCCGGCGTTGTAACTGGTGCCGCAGGCAATCAGCTGCACCGCTTTGGTGTTCTCAAAAATCTCACGGGCGTTGTGGCCAAACGCTTCAACAGAAACGTGATTCTCACTCAGGCGACCTTCCAGAGTGTTAGACACAGACTCTGGCTGCTCAAAGATTTCCTTAAGCATGTAGTGGCGATACTGGCCTTTATCTGTGGATTCGTGATCAATATCACAATCCACCAGTTCGCGCTCTACAGGGTTACCCTCTGTATCAAAGATGGACACTTTTTCACGGGTAATGTCGGCAACGTCGCCTTCTTCCAGATATTGGAAACGGTGAGTCACAGGCAGCAGTGCCAACTGGTCGGAACCCACATAGTTTTCGCCAATGCCCTGCCCAATCACCAGTGGGCTGCCGGAGCGTGCCACCACCATATGGTTTGGCTCGCGGCGATCAACGATAACGGTGCCATAAGCGCCATCCAGTTGGGCAACAGTTTTCTGCAGGGCTTCCAGCAGAGTTTCAGAACTCTTACGTTCGTGGTTGATCAGATGGGCAATCACTTCAGTATCGGTATCGGACTCGAAGGTATAACCCAGCTCTTTCAGTTGTGCGCGCAGCTCCTCATGGTTCTCGATGATGCCGTTGTGCACAACGGCAATGTCACCGGAAACGTGGGGGTGTGCATTACGCTCGGAAGGTTCACCGTGGGTAGCCCAGCGGGTGTGAGCAATACCAGTTCCGCCCTGAACAGGCTCCTTGTCCAGAGCGTCTTCCAGCTCACGCACCTTACCTGTACGACGGAGGCGACCCATTACGCCTTCTTTATCAATTACAGCCAGACCAGCAGAGTCGTAACCGCGATACTCCAGACGCTTCAAGCCTTCCACCAGAATAACTGCAACATCCCTTTGCGCTACTGCACCAACAATTCCACACATTTTGTTAATCCTGAACTTGAAAAACGGGTTACTTCTTTACTGGCTTCTGCCAGCTCGGGATGTTGCGCTGCCGACCACGGGCAACGCCTAGGTGACCCTCAGGCACATCAGACGTTACAGTTGAGCCTGCACCAACAACAGCATCCTTCCCAACTGAAACAGGAGCAACAAGCGCAGAGTTTGATCCGATAAACGCGCCATCTGCGATGGTGGTTTTGAATTTGTTTGCGCCGTCGTAGTTACAGGTAATTGTGCCTGCGCCTACGTTTACGCCTTCACCCACTTCAGCGTCACCAATGTAGCTGAGGTGGTTCACCTTGCTGCCTTCTCCGATATGAGCCTTCTTGGTTTCTACGAAGTTGCCAATCTTCGCTTTGCTCTCTAGGCGGGTACCCGGACGCAGTCGTGCAACGGGGCCGATGTCACAGCCTTCACCAACGGCAGAATCTTCGATAATGGTGCTGGATTTGATGATAGTGCCAGCACCGATCACAGCATTTTTGATATGGCAATTGGCGCCAATCTGAACGCCATCACCCAGTTCCACTTCCCCTTCAAAAACGCAGTTGATGTCGATTACCACATCATTGCCTGTGGTGAGTTTGCCACGAACATCAATGCGGGCAGGGTCTAACAGAGTGACACCGTCTACCATCAGCTGTTCAGCCTGCCTCAGTTGCAGTTGACGCTCCAGCTGAGCCTGCTGCATGCGATTATTCACGCCCTGCACCTCCATCTCACTGCCGGGACGGGCGCTGACAACGGGGGTGCCTTCTTCAACAGCCATAGCAACAATGTCGGTCAGGTAGTATTCACCCTGTGCATTGTTGTTGTTCAGATTGCCCAGCCACTCCGCCATACGGGAACCGGGAATCGCCATAATACCGGTATTGGTTTCAGTGATAGCTTTCTGCTCGGGGGATGCATCCTTGTCTTCTACAATGGCCTGAATCGCGCCCTGGGTATCACGAACAATGCGCCCGTAACCACTGGGGTTCGCCAGATCAACAGTCAGCAGGGCAAGGTTTTTTCCATCACAGGCAGAAACCAGAGACTGTAGTGTGCTGGAGCGAATCATGGGAACATCGCCATAAACTACCAGAGCAACATTTGCACCTGTACATGCTGGCGCAGCCTGCATAACTGCATGGCCGGTACCCAGCTGTTCGATCTGTTCAACCCAGTTCACCTGCTTATGGGACAAACGCTCACGCACCTGATCGGCCCCATGTCCAATGACAACATGGATATTGTTTTGATCACCCAGAGCCTGTTCAGCAGCACCAATCACATGCTCAAGCATAGAGCGCCCACCAATGGGATGAAGTACTTTGGGGAGGGAGGACTTCATCCGGCTGCCTTGTCCGGCAGCCAGAATAATTACATTCGTAGTCATATCGGGTTCCGTGCGGCTCCCCTGCTTACGCCTGTAACTTATACCTGTAAAGCTGGCCGGGAGCACTGATATTCAAAAAAACTGAAAACAAAAAAGCTCGGCACAGGCCGCTTTCCATTGCTAACTGCGGTGCCCTTAACAGAGCGAGTTTAGGCAATGGAAAACATCCAGTGCAGAGCCGTATACATCACAGTGAGGATCTGGAGTGTTCTCTAGATGTCACTGTATTACTGACAACAATAAAAACTAACGTGCAATTTAGACTTATTTTTTTTCCAAACAACCCTCTTTGTCATAAATTTTTTGACAAACTTTCTTTACTCCTTGGGATTGTTGATTAAAGTGTCAGGCCATGAATCTGAATACTCTGCAACAGTTGGGCATGTCGGAGCGTGAAATCCGCCTGTACCTGGCCCTCTTCCAGCTTGGCCCCTCTTCTATCCGGGATATTGCCAGCCACACCGGTATCAACCGGGGAACAACCTATGAAGCCCTGAAACAAATGGCGGCTCGAGGGGTAATCAGCTATGCCCCAAAGGGCAGCAGGCGGGTGTTTCGGGCAGAAGACCCCGACAAACTTTTACTTCTCGCAGAGGAAAAAAAGGCAGCCCTTGAGCAAACAATCGATTCCCTGAAAACAGATATTATTCCCGGCCTTCACCACCTGAAACCGGACTTTTCTGCGGGAAACGTGCGATTTTATGAGGGGGACGACGGGATAGAGTTTGTCCTCAAAGATATTCTCGCCACTGTCAGCAAACAGCCTGACAGGGAATACTGCGTATTCTCCACTAAGAGTATTCGACATCACCTGTATCGCCCTTTCCCTAACTACACCCTGCAGAGAGTTCGCCAGAAGATTAAAGTGCGGGTGATAGCCCTTGGGGAAGGTGGCGAAGAGGCGGAGTACTCAGAACGAAAATGGCTGAAAACCGATGGGCCGGTAGATGCCAGTTACATTGCCATCTACCCGCCCAAAGTAGCCATGATTTCCATGGCCTCGGAGAACTACCCCGTTGCTACTGTGATGGAGTCTGCGGATATCGCTCGCTCACAGAAGATTGTTTTTGATACGCTTTGGGGGTTCCTATAGCTCGTGGGTATGTATTTCTGTACCTCCACCATGAGCCGAAGCTGCTGGAGGTATTACCTCCAAACGGAGATCTGCTATTTTTTGTGCCATTTCTTCCACCCTGTCCCCGACTACAATTGTCACATCATTATCAATAGCTGTTGTTCCAACAAAGGAGAGATTAAATTTTTCCAATGCCGGGGATAGGCTAAGGGTATGTCCGGATGTCAACATATTGATCAGTAGCTCCGACACAGATAAGCGAGCAAAATGCTGACCTGGACACTGGTGGTGCATACTGGGGTTCGCGAAAGTCTGTACATGCTTGACCCTTTCTTCAAGATCAAGCTTCAACATCTCTTCTGGAAAGTATTTATTATCGTTTTGAAGATGAGGGTTTAGATAATAAATAGGGAAAATTATAGTTTCTCCTGCTTTCAAATCTAAGCGGATGTAAAATTCTCCATCAGCCCTATTATCTTTCATATAGAGAGAAAAATTTTCTTTTACCTTACGAGAGTCAAATGGTACAGGTGGGAATTTCATCAGAACCTCCTCTACAAAAAGGAAGAACTTTGGCAGCCTCTTTTTATTTAACTGTGCAGGCGTCCACACATGTTCACCATAATCTTCCGGAGAGACCCCATCTTCCTCAAGAAGACCAAAAACCTCCTCTCTCAATTCTTGTTGCAAGACCTCATTTCTCGCTAACTCAGCAAAAGTCGCATGTATGAAAATAGAACCGGTATCTGAGCCTGCAATTGTTGGGTTTAACAAATCAGACCGATCCTCATCTGTAAGCACTCCCCCTCTTCTCTTGTATATAGATCTCAGATACTTACCTTCATAAGGAGCCTCCGGGTTGCTGTCATCTATATCGAGAACCCCTTTTTCTTTAGCTTTTTCAACCAACCAGTCTACATCCTTCCTCATCTCTGTGGATTTCGCAAACAGTGATGGATAAAACATCCTGACATAGGAATATTTCAAAAACCACGGCATCATTTGAAACGTATCATCAAGTGGTATACTGAGCGAGGGCTCTACTATTCCCCTAAAATGCCCCCTGATTTCCTCATATTTTTCAGGATACTCTCTAATATCAAAGCCGAAAACGATACTGATAATAGTGGCCATTAAATAGCTGCCACCCTCCTCTCTCATTTCTCTTATATCTCTCTTATTTAAAAGAGAGATCACTGCATTCTTTGCATAGCCATCAACCATTGCCATTAGCTTTCCCAAAGCCTCTGAACCAAGCCCTGACTTAAACTCAGCTCTTTTCTCTTTATGGGTTTCGCTGGCATCACTACCAAATAGAGAAAGTGGTCCCAAAATATTCTTCAACGCATAAAAAATATATTCTTTATGGAGTTCTCGGCCAAAATGATCCTTCATGAGAGCTGCAGATATATCTGGATCCCATACCCACAAGGTATCTTTGAGGTAGTTAAAGAAGTACCAATAAGAGTCTCTGCTAAAAGGACTGAGAGTTTTTCCAGTACAACCATCCAGTGAGTTCATGGAGCAAACACGATCACGTGCTTCCTCTTTCATGTGTTCAACAAGAGGACGAACCCCTATTTTGGGAGCCGCCTTAAAAGCACCCTGTATAAATTCCGGATCGCCAGATGGCTGAACTTTCAGGGTTGTAACAATTGCCCCTTCAGGAATATCTTGCTCCTTTACAGGGGTAAATATTCTTTCATACCTTTTCTTCTGCTTCCCTTCTACAGCTCCATCTATCGTATCACCAAACTTGCTTGCTGCGCCCGACCTTCCATTGCCCAAAACCCAGCCAGAAGAATGAGCTTTAACTTGCAACTCCGGCTGGGCAGAGCCATTTACTGAAACTAACCCCATACTATGTGGTCGGCCGTTATCAGTGAGTGAACCTGCAGGCGTGGTGAACCGCTCCGTCTTCTCAGCTCCCTCCATGGCCGCAAAAACGGGGGAGAAATTTAAAACCAAAACTATTGAAATAAATAATTTCTGAAAATCTCCTTTTCTCATAAACACGATACCTCTCGCTTCACTGGTGGCGCACAAAGATTAGACGCCTAATGAAAACCTTCCACACTTTGGTAGTACAAAAACTTACAAAAGAACGCTCAAACCTCCTACAACACCATCAGCTACACGACTGTTTACAAGCGCATAGACGCTAACAAGGCTCTGGGCGGGACGTTGTATAAAGATCTTGCCCGTCTTGGTAACTGGGAGGGAGACACCGTCTATAGATGTAACGTCCACCTGGTTACACTGGTTGACCGCAAGAGCCGTGTAACCCTCACCGGAAAAACTGACACAAAACAAGCAGACGCTGTGGCTGACCCCATGATTCAGCGGCTAAAACGGGTGTCCTCAACCAACACGAATGCTGGTTAACACCATATCGAGAAAAGTCCTGGGCAGGCGGACACCTCTCGGAGTTTACACTGGGCAGTCGATTGCACTTATTGCTTGAATCCAGCTCTACTTCTTATGCACATGCTTCTTTTCTTTAGCTTCTTTTTTCTTTCGTTGATACTTTACAATTTCATCTTCTGTTGGAAATTGATTTGTATAAAGCTCTTCACCGGAGTCCACAATTTTAAGTTTAATATTTGCTGTTACAATCGATGCACCCTTGTACTGGAGGTCAAATCCCTCAACATCCTCAAGCAGCTCGATATCGTAACCTCGAGTAAACAGTCTAAACACAAACTTAATAAGCGTATCTCTCGCAAAAAACTGTCCGGGGCATTCATTCCCACTACCACTCAAAAAAGTCTGAATTTTACGACGCCTTTTCGATACATCTTCATCATTCCACCCTTGCGGCATAAACCGATTTGTATTGCCGGGGTAAGGGTTGAGCTTGACAGTGGGGAATGCAACAGTCTGTCCCTTTCGAAGATGAAGTCGATACAAGGGTTGCCCGTCTTCGGGCGTATCTCCTACCTGATCAGGAGCCTCTTTGAAATGCATGTAGCAATCGGCAGCTACGCGTCTTGCAATAATAGGAACAGACGGTAATTCTAAAAGGAGACTTTCGACAAAACCTTCCAGTGCAGGGAGATTTCCTCGTCGAAAAGACTCTGGATTCCACACATGCCTTTCAAGGTCGTCACCTTCCCTGAAGCGATACTCCTCATCATCATACTTTGCTTCCTCTATAAGCTTTCTAATATCTTGAAAGATCATAGCTTTCAGCTGCTTATCTTGAGCCAATTTAGTATTAACTATCGTAAAAAAATTAGCTCCTTTATCTGTTCCTGCCACAAAAGGATTGGAGGCATCCCAAAGATCACTATCCTCTAACGTAACAGTCTCAAGATCAAGACTCCGCATTTTTTCATCTATATAACTCTTTCTGGCCTCTTGTTTTTTTACCTTTGCAGGTCTTCCATCATCAATACTCATGGTTGAAATTAACATCGAAGTGTAGACTTCGTCTTCAAACTCTTCGATAAATTGTTTTCTTGCCCGAAACCGATGAATTTCCCTGATCATATTACCGCCTTTTACGCCACCAATAACATGACCGCCATATTCCTCACCTGCAGCGCCACCCCCTCTCTTTTTACCCTCTTCCTCGTATTCCCTTACAACCTTACGCAAAACCCCTTCCCGCCTGGCTTCGTCAACAGCCCATCGAATAAATTCTTTTAGCTGCTCTCCTTTCTCTCCAAGTACAGGGTAATACGTATTGAGGTACAAAGCCTTCAGAACATCAGGAACATAATAAAACACTGGGTCAAAACCCACTGCAAAAACACTAGGGATAATGCCTGATAACACAGATTTAATCTCATCAAGCTTTTGTTTATAAATCTCTTTCTTATCAGGATCATGTTCATGACTTTCAGGCCTTAAATCCAACCCAAAAACATCAAAACCCACAAGTGGCACCAAATACCCAAAAGCTGTTTCTCCAACCTTGGACAACTCCCTGTCAGTACTTATCCATGTATCAATAAAAGTATCTGCCATACTCATGGTCGCTTGAGTCATCTTCTCAAGCTTTGATGGGCTTAAACTGGTTCTAAAAACCACTTTACGAGCTGCATGGCCTCCTTCAGGCTCCGATGAGAGTAGTGCCTCCTCTCCTAACACCATCCTTAAGGGGTAAAAAAGATCTTCCTTTTTTAAGTGCCTGCCAAATTCATGCTGCATCATCGCTTTTGATATAGATGGGTGAAAGGCCCAGAGGGAGTCCTTGATAACATTCCAGCTATATAAACCTCCAAACCAGCCTTCAGCAGAGAACGGCTGGAGAAACATTGAGGTCGTATACCCCTTAAAGCCTTCAGGAAATATATTCATTTTAACAACAGGACTTTCAGCTGACTGCGTCATATGTTCCAACAAGTCCTGCACCCCGACATCTGGAGACGCTTTTGCAAGTGCTCTTATTGTATGATGGTCTCCAGCAGGCAATATCGGCATATCAAAAATAGTTGTCCCCTCCCTGATTTTTTTATGACTTACATAGTTCAAGGCTTTTCCCTGAGGGGGTTGTAAAGAACCTATCACTGAACCAGAGTAACCGGAGGGGTCAACCTTCATAAAAGGCCGGTGAGCGGAATCTTTCCCTTCACCTTCAGAAGCTCCAAAAGCAGGAGGAAAAACCAAAGCAAAAGCAGTGATGATTACAAACGTCTGGATGACTGCTTCTGGCTTCATAACAACCTTCTCTACTTTTAATAAGGCCGCCACAAGATTAGACGTCAGAAAAAAACCTTCAATACCTTAGTACTACAAAAAATCACAAAAGAACGTTCAAACCTCCTACCCCTTTCTGAACCATCGTCTAACCTACCTAACTATTGTGCCAGGTGCGGAGCCAAACCATGTTTATGATTTACAGACCTACGCTATCTTTCTCGGCTGCGGCCATTTTTTCCATGTCAATATCTATAGTTCAGGCTGATATCCCAGCTATTGAGGCTGTCTCTGAGGTGGCAGACAGGAAGCTGACAACCTTCCAGGAGTACTTCCAAAGCCCCAGTAAAGCAGAAGATGAAATGAAGCAGTCTTTGAAGATGAAAGACACAGTGTTTGGTATTCCGGTTTTTGGCAATGAGAGGACTAAACCTGAAACTCTTCATCGTACTGTTGATACTCTTACCAAAATTCTCGATCAAAGCGGCGCCGGTCAAGCAGACAAACCCGAGCTTGTGCGCTTTATGTCTGACAACAACTTTAAAGTTGTGATTGCTGGCAACGGTCTGGATCTCGACAACCTGAACCCAAATGACTTCCCCAAAGAGACGACAGCAGAAATTTCAAGTTCCGGTTTAAACATTGATGACTACTTCCTTGAAAGCCTGAGGCTTGTCACGGAAGCTCATATCATACAGCTCAAAAAGAATGCACAGAGAGCTCAAGATCAAACATCAAAAGACGAACTGGAATCTCTAAAAACAGCGATTGCCCAACTTCAAGCCAATGGTCTTGGCTTTGAGGATGATGACGGCGACGACTGCGCAGCTTATCTGGTCATGGCACAAGTAGCACTCAGCGGACAACTCCCTACTATTCTGGAGCGTCTTCTCTCCATGGTTGATAAGGCCGTGCAATTCGTCCCAGCGGATGAAATGGGAGTGTTTGAGACAGATTTACCAGAGCCCATTAAAAAGTGGAAGTCTTTTTCACCAGAATCATTCCAGGCTGAGAACCCCCTTGTCTGTGAATGGCTAGCCAGAAATGCCTTGTCAGCCCCTATAGTAGATATCGAGAGTGTTGAGGTTGCTTTGGATGAAGAAACCATCGAAGACTTAGGGAAATAAAATGCAGAAGAGCAATAAGGGAGAACCTCACCACTTTGAGAGAGGAAAGTGCACCGCAAAGTAGTGGTCAACCTTTTAAAAAACAAACAAACGTGAACTGTTGTAAGAAATACCCCACAAACGACAGTGGTCATAACGACTTATTTGTAAACACAAAAACACATAACCTAACTTCGCAGACTTGTTGCAGGATACGACAAATGGAGGCCAGGAAGGCAGCTGCATATTCTCGAAAGGAATAACTGGAATTTGTTGCACAGGATTTGCAGCACAAGTTATGGAATGACTAAGATCTGGATGATCTCGTACAGGGAACATGGATCAGTGAGCTTGGTAAGGATATCGAGCTCGTATATCTCACTACATCAATCAAGTATTAAGTACCCAAACCGCAATCATTTGATCACGGTTTTCAGAATCTCTTCGTACTTTTCTGGCGCCAGTCGTGGCCCGTAAGAAGATACAATATAAGCTGATGCCATACTGGCCAGCTCACCCGCCTTTTTGAATCCATGTCCAGCTGTTAAGCCATGAAGGAAAGCGCCAGCAAACATGTCGCCTGCACCGTTGGTATCTACGACCTTATCAACAGGATAAGGATCAATCTTAATCAGCTCGGAGCCATCAAAAACCAGTGCACCGCGCTTGCCAAGGGTAACGGCAAAGGTTTTGGTAATTTTTTTCAGGGATTCGATAGCTGCATCAAGGTCATCGGTTTGTGCCCACTTCAGTGCCTCATTCTTGTTACAAAACAGCAGATCAACACCATCACCGATCATCTCTTCCAAGCCTTCACGGAAGAATTGAACCATTCCTGGATCGGACAGGCTTAGAGAAGTTTTAACACCACTCGCTGTAGCAATACGATGGGCTTCAACAGCAGCTGCACGACAGCAGTCGGATGTAACCAGATAACCTTCAATATAGAGATACTCTGACGCCTTGATGGCCTCTTTATCCAGCTCCTGAACAGAAAACGTTTCGCTTATGCCCAGAAAGGTGTTCATGGAACGCTCAGCATCAGGTGTCACCAGAACAAGACACTTACCGGTAATACCTTGATTATTGTGTTGCTGACAGGTGGTAACACCCGCCCTTTTCATGTCCTCGATATAAAACTGACCATTGTCATCATCAGCAACACGGCCAGAGTAAAAAACACGACTACCGAAGTAGCTGGCAGCAATGGCGCTGTTACCACCAGATCCCCCACATGCACGGCTGGAATACACCAAGTGGTTTTCCAGTGCAGTTATCAGCTCATTACGGCGACTGGTATCAACCAGCGTCATCATGCCTTTTTGCACACCATTTTCTTCAAGAAAGGCATCATCAACCTCAATCTCTGTATCAACCAGTGCTGCGCCAATACCGTAGATATGGTAGTTTTTCGTATCGTGTTTCTGCATAAACGAGATCAGAGGGGTAATCCGGTCATGCTAAATCAGACCCTACCCCTGTAGCTTATCAGCTTCAGTTGTTCAAAAGGCCGGGAGTTTTCCCGAGGCCAAACGATCAAATTTAACACAACAGATGCCTTAATTCTTCTCTCATAAAACCAGAAAAGTGAAAGTACCTAATCTTTGCCAACCCACAACTCAGGGTGAACATCAACAACACCACGGTCACTACTGAACATCACCTGCTTATCCTGAATGGTGCATTGCAGGTTCATGGTACGTTCCGTATGTTCCGCCATGGCCGTAACCTGCTCTTCGGGAAGGAAGAACACCGTCAGGTTATCAAACCGACGGAAGACTGCCTTATTTTGATCTCTCCACACAGGTGCTGCACGATCACCGTAGGCGTAGATAAATACCCGCTCAGCCTGATTACAGGCTTTGCGCATACGACGCTCGTCTGGCAAACCAACTTCTATCCAGGTTTTTACACCACCAACCAGATCTTTTTCCCAAATATCGGCTTCATCATCGGCGCTCAGGCCACGGGTAAACTGGAGGTCATCGGAAGCATTCAGGGCAAATGCAAGCATGCGCACCATCATACGCTCGTCATTTTCTGAGGGGTGACGGGCTGTTGTAACGGAATGTGTTTGGTAATAACCGCGATCCATATCGGCTATTTGGAGTTCTGCTTTGAATATTGTGGCCTTAAGCGCCATATCTTCCGCCTGTAGCTGGGTCTTAAAGCTCGGTATTCTAAGCCTATGAAGGGAATGGCACTAGCAAGGAATCCGACAGGTAAACCTGGAATACAGGGTATTTACACACTCCTGTTGAATGAAGGCTGAGAAGGTTTAAACGTAAACAGTGTGCGTACTTATGCGGGGCTTGTGTGAATATATCTCAATTGTTTAACTTTTCAACTCAACCTACCCTCGCGATCACTTCTTATATTTAATCCGGCCTCTTTTCATTGTGAGTATTTTTCGCTTTCCGCTTCTTGTATGGATGGGTATTACCGTTCTGATTGTTAGTCTGGGTATTCGTCAGTCCTTCGGCATTTTTATGATGCCTATCTCAGAAACCTTTGGAACGGGTCGTGAGTTTTTCAGTCTGGCTATCGCTCTGCAAAACCTGTTGTTTGGTGTCTTCCAGCCATTTATTGGTATGGCAGCTGATCGTTGGGGTGCGTGGCGTATTATTGTGATTGGCGCCATCGCCTATGCTGCCGGCCTCTATCTGACATCCATCACAACACAGCCTCAGTGGATTTACCTCAGCCTGGGTACTCTGGTGGGCTTGGGATTGAGTGCCACCAGTTACGTAATCGTTCTCGGAGCTGTTGCCAAAGCCGTTCCCTCTGAGCACACAACCAAAGCCTTTGGTCTGACCACCGCGGCAGGTTCTTTTGGCATGTTCGTCGTTATTCCCGGAGCACAAGCTCTACTGTCTAATTTCGACTGGCAGACGGCTATGCAGATTTTTGCCGCCATCTGCTCCGTTATGGTGGCCGGTGCGATATTTATGCGCACCCCAAAAACATCTGCACAAACCGCTGCTGCAGCCAGTACAGACAATGAACAAACTCTCCATGAAGCCATCACCGAAGCTTTCCACCACAAAGGTTACTGGCTGATTCTGCTGGGATTCTTTGTGTGTGGTTTCCATGTAATGTTTATTGCCACTCACCTGCCCAGTTTCCTGGCAGACAAAAATTTGCCAGCCTCCAGCACAGCCATGGCACTGTCTTATGTGGGAATTTTCAACATTTTCGGCTCCTTCTTCTGGGGCGCGATGGGTGATAAATACGACAAACGTTATGTCATGACAGCGCTGTACACGGCCCGTGCTCTGGTGATTCTTGCCTTTATTACTCTGCCCGTAACGACCAGCTCAGCCTCATTCTTTGGTGGAGCGATTGGCTTTTGCTGGCTGGGTACAGTGCCTCTGACATCTGGCCTCATTCGCCAGATTTTTGGGGCTCGCTACATGTCTACGTTGTATGGTCTGGTGTTCTTCAGCCATCAGATTGGCAGCTTCCTGGGTGCCTGGTTTGGCGGTATTGTTTACGATGCCTATGGCACTTACATGCCTGTTTGGTGGATATCTGTAGCACTGGCTCTGGTCTCTGCTGTTTTGCATCTACCTATTGATGCAAGACCTGTTTCTCGTGAATACTCCGCACTCAAATCTGCAGCGGCCTGATATCTCACCCATGAGTGCTCCCAAAAAACCACATGCCCTGATGATTCAGGGCACCACATCTGACGCAGGAAAGAGTGTACTTTGTGCTGGCTTGTGTCGTGTACTTACACGCCGTGGTTTCACCATTAAACCGTTCAAGCCACAGAATATGGCTCTCAACAGTGCAGTGACTGAGAACGGTGGTGAAATTGGCCGCGCTCAGGCAGTACAGGCTCAGGCTTGTGAGGTGGAGCCTCATACGGATATGAATCCGGTTCTTCTTAAGCCCAACTCTGATACTGGTGCTCAGGTGATTATCAACGGTCACGCGCTTGGGGAGATGGATGCCCGCGCTTACCACAACTACAAACCCAAAGTTTTACAGCTGATTATTGAAGCCTTTGAACGGCTTAAGTCGTCTGCTGATGCGGTGATTGTGGAAGGTGCAGGTAGCCCTGCGGAAATAAACCTTCGTGATCGTGATGTGGCCAATATGGGTTTTGCAGAGCCGTCTGACACGCCAGTGGTCATTGTCGCGGATATTGATCGCGGCGGTGTATTTGCCCACCTGTATGGCACTCTGGCATTGCTCTCTGAGTCTGAACAGGCGCGAGTGAAAGGTTTTATTATCAATCGTTTTCGCGGCGATATTTCCCTGCTGACACCCGGACTCGACTGGCTGGAAGAGAAAACCGGCAAGCCTGTTCTCGGCGTACTTCCTTATCTTCATGGTCTGCATCTCGAAGCAGAAGATGCTGTCGAAGATCAGCAGCTCACCAGCAAAGAACAGACCTTGCGAATTGTTGTGCCCATACTGAGCCGGACCAGTAATCATACTGATTTCGATCCACTTCGCCTCAACCCGAATGTAGACATTCGCTTTGTGCGCAAAGGTGAGGTTTTTCCTCCCTGTGATCTTATTATTATTCCCGGCACCAAAAGCACCCGTGACGATTTGCAGTTTGTACGTGATTGCGGTTGGGACCAGGTTATCTACAAACACCTGCGCTTTGGCGGCAAAGTGATGGGTATTTGTGGCGGTTACCAGATGCTCGGCACAGAGCTACGCGATCCAAAAGGCATTGAAGGCCAAGCTGGAAGCAGTAAAGGACTCGGTCTGGTTGAGCTGGAAACCACTATCGAGAAAGGTAAGCAGCTACACCGTGTGAATGGCTCTTTAAGTTTTCCTGGCCAGGATACCGCTTACGTCACAGGCTATGAAATTCATGCCGGATTAACTCAGGGTTCTGCGCTCAATACCCCGCTTATTCAACTGGACGACGGCCGCAACGATGGTGTAATGAGCGACAATGGGCAGATATTTGGAACCTACCTTCATGGTGTGTTCGAGCACTCTCAAGCCTGCAGAGCTATTCTGGAGTGGGCCGGTGCCAGAGCTATTGAGGTTCCCGATTATAACCAGGTTCGGGAAGATGGCATCAACCGAATTGCTGATGCCATGGAGCAGCATCTCGATATGGCAAAAATTCTGAAAACTATTGGGCTGGGTACTTAACACTCTCTGATCCCTGTTTTGAGTTTTCACGTTCATGTATACCGATCCGCTGTTCTTTCTTGTCGCTGTGCCCGCTGTTCTTATTGGCGGCATGGCTAAGGGTGGATTGGGCAATATACTGGGAACCGCCTGTGTTCCATTGATGGCCTTAGTCCTTCCTCCCGTTCAGGCGGCTGCCATCCTCTTACCTCTGCTGCTTGTAATGGATTTGATTTCCCTGTGGAAATTCCGTGGCCAGGTGGATAGTCGTACCCTTTTTACCGTATTTCCTGGCTGTATTGCAGGCGTTGCTCTCGCAGCCTTACTTTTTGGGTATCTATCAGAGCAGTACATTCGCCTTATGATTGGGGTTGTATCCCTGAGCTTTTGTCTGATGCAGTGGCTCAAGAACAGTCAGCAGAATATCCGCAAAGCCAGCTATATCAGGGGCAGCTTTTGGGGTGCTATTGGCGGCTTTACCAGTTTTGGCATTCACGCCGGCGGTCCGCCAATCTCTATTTATACTCTTCCTCTTGGGTTGAACAGCCATAAGCTGATGGGAACCCAAGCCTGGATGTTTGCAGGCATGAATATGGCAAAGGTAGTTGTCTATGGATCATCAGGGCAGCTGGATACTCAAAACCTTTCCGCGTCCCTGATCCTGCTCCCCCTGACACCACTGGGAGTTATAGCCGGTTACAAGATTCTGAGTTGTGTTTCTGAAAAAGTGGTTTATCGTGTGAGTTACGGTTTTTTAGGATCTATTGGGTTTCTGTTGTTTCTGCAGGGGAGCGGCTTAATTCCTACAGTTTAGTTTTCTGGCAGTGTCTGCAAAAAGTGGGGAACTGTTTGTATCAGGCGTTGTCGTTAAAAGAAAGATTCTTAACCGCTATGATTATAAATTAACGATACAAGAATAAAACGGCTCGCTGTTCATGGTTATACGTCACAGAAAATTACTGTTACCTGCACTTCTTGCATCACTTTTAGTGTTGTCTGGCTGTGAGAAAACACCTCCTCCTGATTGTCCTTACACCAGTGACACTGATGCCGGAGCCAATGCAGGCTGCCTGATTACCCGGGGTGATGATGTTCTTATCATTACTATGCGGCTGACCGGCAAGCAGTCCATTCCCGGCGGCACAACTGATATTGGTGAGTCACCACGCTGCACCGCCCACCGTGAAACCTTTGAAGAAACTGGCGTTCAGGTGAATGTGCATGAGCTGCTGGATAAATTCGACAACGGCTTTCATGTGTATCGCTGCACACCTGTTGATGAGAATCAGGTGCCAAGCCCGCAGGACTGGAAAGAAGTCAGTGATGTGGGGTGGCGCTCCTGGCTCTCTTTAAACAGTGATAACTGGCGCTTTCCAGAGCAATTTGAACGCACTCGCCGCATGATTCGCAAACAAATTACGGGAATAAGTAAACAGTTGGACTAACCTGAGTTCGGCCTGTAGTGTGCGTTCAATCCGGCACAATATCTACAGGCCAAAAATCATGAGAATCCCCCCTGCAGACCCGAAAAAACTTCCGTTCTGGCTGCGCTGGTTTTTCCACCAGCAGGAAAAGCGTTATGGCCAGCATTTACAGCCTGCTCTTGTGTGGTCCCGTAAACCCTCTTTATTTGTTTTGTTTGCCAGCTTCTGGGCGAGATTAAGCCGTAAGTCCTCCCCTCTTCCTCCTGCGTTAAGAGCAATGATTCAGGTTTACGTTGCCAAGCTTACGTGGTGCCACTTTTGTGTAGACCTCAACAGTCTGACATTAGTAAATGAAACCGGCGGGCAGGAAAAACTGGACGCGTTAGATAACTGGGAGAACAGCACACTTCTCTCTGACAGCGAAAAAGCAGCACTAGCCTGGACAAAAGCCATGTCTGGCGCAAACTGCCAGATTTCCGAAAAAGTTCATTTAGAACTGAAGAGGCATTTTAACGAACAGCAAATTATGGAGCTGACAGCACTTGTCGCGTTTCAGAATATGTCTGCTCGCTTCAACGCTGCTCTGGACATTCCCTCTCAGGGATTGTGTGAAGTACCGAAAAAGAAAAACTGACCCATACTAAAAAGCGCATTAGCCTCTCAGCAATGCGCTCCACACACAACACTTAAGTACTTATACCATTCTCAGACTTCATTGAGGTGTTCCCCAACAACTCATGAAGTCAGTATTCCCATCACAACTCCTGCAGCTCATAATCTGAAATTTAAAGCACTGTCTGTTAGAGGTGCGTTAAATCTTGTGTATAAATTACACACAATACGTCTGATAACTTTCAGATTTCAGTAGCTTTTTCCCTCAAATTGTCGCAAATATGTACAACCATCCATGCCAAAGCCACCAATACACCTGCCGAAAGATGACCGCGCAGCTTCCCATGGAACCGGGCTACGCTATCTGATGGGAGATGAGCTGGAGTAAGTCATAATCGCTCAGGCTGAGACGTGCATATTGCCAATCAAAGCTCCCGGTAAAATATGGGAGCCAGTGCCCCGCCGGCAAAATGCGAAGGAATCCACAATCGTATCCCGGTGACGGGTCAGAGCTTCGAGGTGTTCTCCGAACAGGTTATAAAGGGAATCATCAAACCGTATTGCGCCTATAGGATGAGCCAGCTTGCCGTTTTTTACTTTAAAGCAAGTGTAACGGGTCATACCCGTCATGCGACCGCTGTGTTTATCAGACCAATTCACATACCAGAGATCACTGATATATAAGCCATCACCAATACGGCTGCAGATATCCTGCTCTTCAAGGCTACCCGGCATCATCACCAGATGATCGGGCGGATCAAATCTATCGAAGACAGCTTTGTCTTCTCCTCCGGTAAATAGGATCTGGTATTTCTCTGCTGTTCGGGGGCCAATAATAAGAGATTGCCCTATACCTTCCTTTATAAGATTCAGACAGTCCGGGCGGACATAACCGTGTTGTTGAAAGCCCGGTACGTAACCATCCGCAGTTACCAGATCAAGAGAGAACTGCTGACTCAGAGCTCGCTTGCCCTCAAACAGCAGTGTGAGCCATGAGTCTTTTTCATAGTATCTGCGAGCACTGAAATCTGCCCGTACAAGAAGTGCATTGATTGCAGCCGGTGAGAGGTACACCCGGTAATCGCCGCGGGGTACATTTTTCGTACTTTGCCCCAGCAAAGACACGCGCTCTTTGACAGATTCCAGCCTTTGCCGGAAACATTCGGCATCCCATTTCCGACCGGATATCTGATCGTGAACCGCTCTACCCCCATGTTGATATACCAAGAAATCAAGGCAGAAGCTGTTATTTGCAAACCAGTGGTGATGACCACGTGAGCTGCCAAAAGCACGGTATACCCAACCAACCATAAAAGTGCCTGCAAAACCGGTTCCGATAGAAGTATCCAGAATCTCCATGACAGCTTTGCGACCACAGTACCCGGCCCTGTTTCCATTGCACAGGGTTGAGCATGGTGTGGTGGGATTAGGGTTGGTGCACCAAGTATAGTAAGGGTCATCAGATACGGTCGAGACGTTATCCCGCAAACTGCACATCATCAGGCTGAGCCGGTGCCTGTCATCACAGGGAATCATGGAGAGCGTTACAGTACCTGAGGCTCGCTTAAGCCCTTTGTGCAGTGTGATCTTCAGTGTGGTTTTATCCACCTGACCACTTTGCCGTAATAAGCCTCTGCTTATAAAGCTGTAATCTGTCCTCTCACCTTCCAGCCATGCGCTCCAGTCCTCGTCGCAGGAGACTTTCCCATTCAGATAACGACATAGGGAAGAAAAGTACTCAATCATGACGATTTCCAAGAACTTCAACGCTTGCGGGTAACAGAGCAAAACTCCCTGCCGTCATCCACAACAAGGGCATCGTTCGGAAGCTCTCTTGTATGTGTTTGATCATAAGCTTCTGAACCTCAATCTTGCCGAATGAGCATAGCAGTTGGAGTAGAAACACTGTTCACCATGCCTTGTGAACAGTGTTCACAATAAACACGGAGTGAACACTGTTTTCTCCACACTGTTCAGAGAACAATAAAACAGTGTTTTTTATAAACAGCGTTTACTGAACACTGTTTAGTTGTTTTTAGGCTGATTTCTTGACGCCCCCGTTCCAGAGCCTCCAATATGAATTGAACGCTGTAAAATTCATGGGGTGAACACTGTTTTGTTTACAAGGGCAATATCTGCACAGTGTTCCCATTACAGGGCTAAACGGATATGGCCAGACGCAACGAACACAGCAAAGACGAGCTCCAGCGCCTCACACTGAAAGCTGTCAAAGATTTCCTCACTCTTTACCCGCCCCAGGAGATGAGCCTGCGCAAGATTGCCAAGCTCATTGGTTATGCACCGGCCACAGTTATCAACAGCTTTGGCAGCTATGGCGAGCTCCTTCTTGCTGCCAATGGCGAAACCCTTGATGAGTTACACACCCTCTCAGCGGTTGCCATTCGCAACGAAAACAATCCACAGCTTGCCCTGAGAAAACTCTCCCGGGTTTACCTTGCCTATGCACGAAAGTATCCATACCGGTGGCATCTGGCCTTTGAGCACCGGATACCGGATCAGAAAGTTCTGCCTGAGTGGCAAAAGGGTCGAATAGACAGGCTCTTCGCCCTTTTCACCGAACAACTCAGCCGAACCGGAGCACGGAAGAACCTGCAGGATATCCACATCGCTTCACGGGTGGTTTGGGCGGGAGTGCATGGAATCTGTTTGCTGGCAGCAGGTGGCGGAGCTTTGCAGGAGAAGCATGCTACGGGCGAGCAGATGCTGGATATGTTTTTGAATAACTTTATGGGCAGCTATATGGCACAGAGAGCGTCAGTCTGAATACAAGAGTCGGTTGGGTTAACAAAGTGCAACCCAGCAAGCGGGCAGCGAAACGGGACGATAGAATGCACTGTAAGTAAACGACAAAACACTAATACCCATAAAAACAAAAAACCCTCAAAGACCAATACCAGTATTGAGGGTTTTATTTTTATTGTTTTTCAATCAGTTAAGGGTGATATTTCGATCAACTTTTAACTTTTGACCCAGTTTGGTCCATGAGACAAAAGCGTTACTTACCTAATTTCTTGCGAATAGCCTGCAGAGTACGCAATTGGGCAGCAGCCTCAGCCAACTGGGTAGCCGCACGGGAGTAGTCAAACTCACCCTGCTGATTAGCCAGAGCCTGCTCAGCCTGCTTTTTAGCCTCTTCAGCAGCTGCTTCATTCATATCTGTAGCACGCAGAGCCGTATCAGCCAGAACTTTGATATTGTTCGGCTGAATCTCGAGGAAACCACCGGACAGATAGTAAATCTCTTCTTCCCCGCCTTCCAGAATAACCCGGATAGGGCCAGGGTTCAGACCAGTGATTAGAGGTGTGTGGCCCGGGGTGATGCCGAGGTCGCCCTCGGTACCAGTGGCCACAACCATCTCGACTGATCCGGAGAAGATCGCCTCTTCAGCACTTACGATATCACACTGGACATTGGTGCTCTTCGAAAGAGTAGACATTGCTAAATCCCTCCTTTATCCGTCTGGTTATTAGAGAGACTTGGCTTTTTCAACAGCTTCGTCGATGCCGCCCACCATATAGAACGCCTGTTCTGGCAGTGAATCATACTCACCTGACAGAATACCCTTAAAGGCACGGATGGTCTCTTTCAGAGGCACATATTTGCCCGGAGAACCGGTAAATACTTCCGCTACAAAGAAAGGCTGAGACAGGAAACGTTCAATCTTACGGGCACGGGATACGGTCTGCTTATCTTCTTCAGACAGCTCATCCATACCCAGAATCGCAATGATGTCTTTCAGTTCCTTATAGCGCTGCAGAACGGTCTGAACACCTCGGGCCACTTCATAATGCTCCTGACCAATCACCAGAGGATCCAGCTGACGGGAGGTGGAATCCAGCGGGTCAATCGCAGGGTAGATACCCTTGGACGCGATATCACGGCTCAGTACCACAGTCGCATCCAGGTGGGAGAACGTGGTCGCCGGGGATGGGTCAGTCAAGTCATCCGCAGGTACATAAACGGCCTGAATGGAGGTGATAGAACCGGTCTTGGTGGAGGTAATACGCTCCTGCAAAACGCCCATCTCTTCCGCCAGCGTTGGCTGATAACCTACCGCAGAAGGCATACGACCCAACAGTGCAGATACCTCAGTACCGGCCAGTGTATAACGGTAAATGTTATCCACAAAGAACAGTACGTCACGGCCTTCGTCACGGAACTTCTCGGCCATAGTCAAGCCGGTCAGAGCCACACGCAGACGGTTACCGGGTGGTTCGTTCATCTGTCCGTAAACAAGGGATACTTTGTCGATAACATTAGAGTCGGTCATTTCGTGGTAGAAGTCGTTACCTTCACGGGTACGCTCACCCACACCTGCAAACACGGAGAAACCGGAGTGCTCGATCGCAATGTTCCGGATCAACTCCATCATGTTTACGGTTTTACCGACACCGGCACCACCGAACAGACCAACCTTACCGCCCTTAGCAAACGGACAGACCAAGTCGATTACCTTTATGCCGGTTTCCAGCAGCTCATTAGTTGCTGCCTGATCCGCGTAGGAAGGAGGCTCGCGGTGGATAGACATGCGCTCGTCTTCACCAATCGGGCCTTTCTCGTCGATAGGGTCGCCCAATACATCCATTATTCGACCGAGGGTTGCTGTACCTACAGGAACCTGGATAGGGGCTTTGGTGTTCTCGGCAACCAGCCCACGACTGATGCCTTCTGTGGAACCCAGCGCGATGGAGCGAACAACGCCATCGCCCAACTGCTGCTGAACTTCCAGGGTCAGTTCCTTGCCTTCAACCTTCAGGGCATCGTAGACCTGAGGGACTGCGTCGCGCGGGAACTCGACGTCGATAACGGCGCCTATGATCTGTACGATACGACCGCTACTCATAGTGTGTCCTCACCTCTTATTTATGAAGGACTGCAGCTGCCCGGACTCCCCCCGCAGGCTGCAACCTTAACAATTCAATGGCCGCAGCGCCTAAACGGCCGCCGCGCCGCTTACGATCTCGGAAAGCTCTTGTGTGATCGCAGCCTGACGCGCCTTGTTATACACAAGATTCAACTCATCAATCAGTCCGCCGGCGTTATCGGTTGCGCTCTTCATAGCAACCATCCGGGCCGCCTGTTCACAGGCACTGTTTTCAACCACAGACTGATAAACCTGGGATTCGATGTATCGCACCAGCAACTCATCAAGCAGCTGCCTGGCGTCTGGCTCGTAGAGGTAATCCCAGGGGTATTCCAGCGATTCGTCTTCATCTGCCTGCAAAGGCAGCAGCTGTTCACAGGTGGGCGTTTGAGCCATTGTGTTCACAAACCGGTTGAAACACACCACCAAATGATCAATGCAACCGTCTTCGTAGGCATCCAGCATCACCTTCACGCTGCCGATCAGGTCTGCAATGCTGGGCTCGTCACCGATATGGTCGAGAGCAGCCACCACATTGCCGCCGTAGCTGCGGAAGAAGGAGGCGGCTTTGCTGCCAATTACGCACAGATCAATCTCCACGTCCTTCTCGTGGAAGCCCTGCATCTGCTGCACGGTTTTCTTGAACAGGTTAGTGTTCAAGCCACCACACAGACCACGGTCGGTGGATACCACGATAAAACCGACGCGCTTGATCTCCCGCTCTTCCATAAAGGAGTGGCGGTATTCAGGATTGGCGTGAGCCATGTGACCCACAACCTGACGAATACTGGTGGCGTAGGGGCGCGAACGCTCCATACGCTGCTGTGCTTTCCGCATCTTGGACGCAGCGACCATCTCCATAGCGGAGGTGATCTTCTGTGTGTTTTGTATCGACGCTATCTGCGTCTTTATCTCTTTACCAACTGCCATAGCAATCCATCCTCATGTCTAGCTCGCTCACGGCTATTCGTTAAGCTCATGGCTGCTTACCATGTCTGGGTTGCTTTGAACTTTTCGAGAGCTTCCTTGATACCGCTTTCAATATCTTTACTGAAGTCACCCGCTTCGTTGATGGTGGCCATCAGCGTCGCGTGCTCGCTGTTCACGTAGCTCAGCAGGGCAGATTCAAAGTCGCCAATCTTGTTCAGTGCAACGTCTTCCAGATAACCTTTTTCAGCGGCGTAGATCACCACGCCCATCTCGGCCACAGACAGAGGCTGGTACTGCTTCTGCTTCATCAGCTCTGTTACACGCTGACCGTGTTCGAGCTGCTTACGGGTGGCTTCGTCAAGGTCGGATGCAAACTGGGCGAATGCCTGCAGTTCACGGTACTGGGCCAGCGCCAGACGGATACCACCGCCAAGCTTCTTGATGATCTTGGTTTGCGCTGCACCACCTACCCGGGAAACCGAGACACCAGCATTCATCGCAGGGCGGATACCTGCGTTAAACAGATCGGTTTCCAGGAAGATCTGACCATCGGTTATGGAGATTACGTTGGTAGGTACGAACGCAGATACGTCACCCGCCTGGGTTTCGATGATCGGCAGAGCGGTCAGAGAACCGGTTTTGCCTTTCACTTCACCGTCGGTGAACTTCTCAACGTAATCGGCGTTAACACGGGCCGCACGCTCCAACAGACGGGAGTGGAGATAAAAAACATCACCAGGATAAGCTTCACGGCCGGGAGGACGCTTCAGCAACAGAGAGATCTGACGATAGGCCCAGGCCTGCTTGGTCAGGTCATCGTATACGATCAGGGCATCTTCACCGCGATCACGGAAATACTCACCCATGGAGCAGCCACCAAACGGAGCAAGGAACTGCATCGCTGCGGGGTCGGCCGCGCCAGCGTTTACGACAATGGTGTGATCCATTGCGCCGTGCTCTTCCAGCTTACGCACCACGTTGGCGATAGAGGACTGCTTCTGCCCAACCGCAACATAGATACACTTAACGCCAGTGCCTTTCTGGTTGATGATGGCGTCGATGGCAACAGCGGACTTACCCGTTTGACGGTCACCGATAATAAGCTCACGCTGACCACGACCAATAGGTACCATGGAGTCGATCGCCTTGTAACCGGTTTGCACAGGCTGATCGACAGACTGACGAGCGATTACGCCGGGAGCAACCTTCTCCACTGGAGAAGTCTGCTTGGCTTCGATAGGGCCTTTGCCGTCGATAGGATTACCCAGCGCGTCTACAACACGGCCGAGCAGTTCGTTACCAACTGGTACTTCAAGAATACGGCTAGTGCATCGGGCTTTCTGACCTTCCGCCAGAGCCTTGTACTCACCGAGAATTACGGCACCCACTGAATCCTGTTCCAGGTTCAGAGCCATGCCGAAAACACCGCCGTCGAATTCGATCATCTCACCGTACATGACATCGGCGAGACCGTGGATTTTTACGATACCGTCAGAAACGCTGACGATCGTGCCCTCATTACGGGCTTCAGCGGAGACATCAAGACCTTCAATCCGGCTCTTGATTACGTCGCTGATTTCAGAAGGATTCAGTTGCTGCATACCAAACCTGCCAATATTAGGGTTCTGCTTTTTATTAGAAAGCTAAGAGAGCATTGCGTTGGCCAGTTTTGCCAGCCTTGTCTTGACACTGCTGTCTATCACCAGATCACCAGCCCTGATAACAACACCACCTATCAGTTCCGGGTCAACGGTATTGCTCAACCTGACCTCAGAGCCCAGCCGCGTCCGTAACTTGTCAGCCAGCTTGTTCAGCTGTTCATGATCAAGGGGGAATGCGGAGAGAACTTCAGCGTCAACGCTTTGTTCTTGCTCTGCCTTGAATGCCTCAAATAATTCGGCAATTTGGGGCAGCAGGGTGATTCTCTTGTTGTCTGCCAGAGTGCGGACAAAGTTCTGCCCGTTGTTGTCCAGCGTGTCACCGCACACATCAATAAAAGCGTCTGCTTTTTGTTGTGCTGTGAGTGATGGCGTCCCGAGTAGCGCGCTGACTTTCTTGTTCTGAACCACAGCTGCGCCGTTCTTCAGCATGCTCGACCAGTTGTCCAGAGACTTCTGTGCAAGAGCATACTGAAACGCAGCTTTGGCGTAAGGACGAGCGCAAGTGGTCAGTTCCATGATTGCCTCCGCCTCAGAGCTCAGCTGCTAACTGGTCAACCAACTCGCTGTTGGCAGCTTCGTCGATCTGCTTACCGAGGATCTTACCGGCGCCGGCAACGGCGATAGTGGCAACCTGCGCACGCAGTTGTTCACGGGCCTGGTTCACTTCCTGTTCGATCTCAGCACGGGCAGCAACAATCAGACGCTCACCTTCCTTACGGGCATCGTCTTTCGCCTCTTCGGCGATAACGGATGCACGACGGTTAGCCTGATCTACAATCTCTTTTGCCTGCTCACGAGCTGCCTGCAGCTCTTCTTGCACTTTGTTCTGAGCAGCTTCCAGATCTGTAGACGCGCGATCTGCGGCCGCAAGGCCATCAGCTATCTTTTTCTGGCGCTCATTCAGTGCCCCGATCAGAGGGGGCCAGACATACTTCATGCAGAACCACACGAAGAATGCGAACGCTATCGATTGACCTATGATGGTCGCATTGATGTTCACACCAATACCTCTCGCAGTCTCAGTTAATGTAACCTTCTGCGTTCCTGTCTTCCGGCTTCTTCCATTGAGGGAGAAAACCGGAAGGCTGAACTGACAGAAAGATCATGTCGCCATTAACCGTGGCTTACTGCAGAAACGCAGCAACCTGTGCGGTGAACGGGTTAGCAAAGGTGAAGAACAGTGCGATACCTACAGCGATCATTGGGATCGCATCCAACAGACCTGCTACGATGAACATCTTGGTTTGCAGCATAGGTGCAGTTTCTGGCTGACGGGCAACGCCTTCCAGGAACTTACCGCCGAGCATACCGAAGCCAATCGCTGTAGCGAGGGCTGCGAGGCCCAGCATGATTGCAACACTGATGACGGTCAGACCAACTACCAGTTCCATATTTCCTCCAGACTCTTATTTTTACCGGGTCAAACACCGCATGTGCGGTCAATTAGTGTTCTTCATGAACCATACTCAGATAAACGATGGTCAGGGTCATGAAGATGTAAGCCTGCAATGTGATGACCAGGATATGCAGCACAGCCCAGCCAAAGTGCAGTGGCAGCTGAAAGTATCCGATCATGGCAATGAGGATGAAGATCAACTCACCGGCATACAGGTTGCCGAACAGCCGCAAGCCCAGAGAAATAGGCTTGGCAATCAGGGAAACAGTTTCAAGCAGCAGATTCACAGGAATCAGGATAACCTTCACGGCTGGGTTATTACTGCTGAACGGGTGCAGAGCCAGATCACCAAACAGGCCGCTCAGGCCTTTCACCTTGATCCAGTAGAACAGCATGAGGAAGAACACACTGATAGACATGGACATAGTGATATTCGGGTCGGTAGACGGAACAATCTTCATGTAAGGCACACCGGCCAGAGTCGCCAGACCCGGAATCCAGTCCACAGGGATCAGATCCATCAGGTTCATAAAGAAGATCCACACAAATATGGTCAGCGCCAGCGGTGCAATGACAGGATTCTTACCGTGGAAGCTTTCCTTAACACTGGTATCCACAAACTCAACGATGGACTCGATGGCATTCTGCAAACCACCGGGAACACCGGACGTGGCGCGCCTGGCCACAAAGCGGAACAGAAGAACAAAGACAAAGCCGAGAAAGACAGACCACAACATGCTGTCTACGTGGATGGCCCAGAAACCCATGTCTTTTGCTTCAGCGGCGCTGTGGGCAATTGTCCAGGTTGCTTCACTCAGCATGGAGCCGTCGTATCGCTCATAGCCTGCAGGGAGCTGACCGTATGTCAGGTTCTGCAAGTGGTGCTGTATATAACCAGAGGCTGTGTTCGCTGCCATAAAAATGCTCTCGCCACTCTCGTTAACCGTTAACTCACCTGGGCGGGGCCAGGCCCGGATGTTCTGTTTTTATTATTTCAAAAGCCTGCTTTTAACAGCGCCGGTGTAAACCAGTTCACGGCCTGCACCAACACAAAAGCGCCAAACAACGCCACCGCATCAAGCGGCCTGACCAGTGCAAAAACCAGAGCAAAGCCGCAACAGGTCAGGAAAAACTTGCCTGCTTCACCCTTGTAGAATTCGTTAACTATCTTTCTGGCCGCTCGGGCACCGGAGAGGGAGAAGGCCCGGAAAACGAGATAAGCGTTAGGAACAAAACAGATCATGCCACCCAGAAGTGCGGAAACAGCGGCCGTTCGACCACTGGCAAGAAATGCTACGGATACCAGAACGGTGGCAGCCATTTGAGCGTATATGACCCGGAAAACAGGTGGTTTTCTCAAATGAGGTGACTGCATCAACCCCCCTCACTCCTCGTTTTTGTTCTACTGCACGCTCAACACGCTTCATGCAACATAAGTTGAGCCAGACGGCGCTCTTATTAAACCCTGTATCAAAGTCACTTCAGTGCTTTCTCTATTTACCTTATTTTCAAGCAACTGTCAGGCGTGGCAAGTATATGAGTATTACTACCTACGATCAACTGTATTTATTGCTGTTTTTTATATTAAGGGGGTGAGTTTTTTCTTTTGCTTTTATAGGGTTATTAACACTTTTTGTAAGAGAAAATGACGGTTTCGTTATAAAAATCCTCAGCTCTATCCGGAATAATTTTCACTTTTCAAACGGGGGTATTTTTATGCATTACGTGAGGTCACTCATGCAACTGGTGGGTTATGGCCTTCCAATGCCTCCGCACATACCTCAAAGACCTGCTTCCCCTGCTGAACCCCAAACCGGTCAAAAAAGAATCACTCCACCCCATGGAACACCTCGTCCTGCACGTCAGCGAATCAAAGTGGAAGAAGTAAATATTACTGCGACAACGCCAAGCCTTATGGTTCTCAACCCAGCTCCAGAATCAGGATCTCCTATTCAAATAAAGTTGCATGAAACTGCCAGCACACTCAGCACTTCAAGCTCTGAAGTTTCTATCACTAGAACATCCCCTCCAGTGCCGTCTGAAACAACCAGACCTTTAGCCTATGAGGTCTATAAAATTGAATCAGACGACGACCCCGAACCGACAACTCGCTACATTGTTCCCGCGGTTTTTCATGACAACCTGAGGAATGCTTTCACTGAAAGTGTTACTGAGAGCAAAAAGCAATCGGAACTGATAAGTCTTTCTATTCCTTTACCAAACGGTCAACACAAAACTCTAAGCCCAAAAGATCTTCAAACACTTGATAAAGAGCAGTGGCTGAATGATGAAATAATTAACGCAGCTTTCGCCCTTTATGATTTAAGAGCATGCACCCACCTCAAATCTCTCAGATGCAGAACATTTACCTCTTTTCATCTGCCTTCGTTAAAGATGGGAGCAGCCAGCAAAAAAAAATATGGCTTAACTCCACATATAGGAGATTTTCATCGCATGATCTTCCCTGTTCACAGAGTTAACCACTGGCTACTGGTTGTTGTAGATATTCAACGACGCACAATTTTTACTATTGATTCATTGGATCCTGGTATTGTAGCTCCTGAAGCCAGCACGATTCAGACATGGCTTGAGGCTTTTTATACAGAAATAGGCAGCCATGAATCTGCAAAATCGGTCAAGTCCTTTTCACTGAAGGCATTAGCCATTCCCAGCCAGGTGAATGACTACGACTGTGGCTCAGCCATTATCAAGGCTGGAAGATACTTCTATGAAGCAGACGGTGAACTTCCAGATGATCTGAGTCATCCCTCCTACGAAGAGTTCAGAAAAATAATAAAAACAACTCTCAGGGGATGCAGCCACATAGAAGTGATTGAACTTTAGGGTGAAGCTTAAGTACCGGGTACTTACACCTCACCCTTTGCGCAAAGGGTTATTTGATATGCTCCAGCACACCATCCAGCTCATCAAGACTGTTATAGCGAATCACCAGCTTCCCCTTACCTTTGGCCGAGTGCTGAATCGCTACCTTGGCACCAATTTTCTGGGACAGGTTTTCCTCCAGGCTGCGAATATCCGGGTCCACCTTTTTCTTTTCAAAAGGCGCAGCCGCTTCCTGCTGCATACGACGTACCAGAGATTCCGTCTGACGCACTGACAAACCCTGAGCCGCCACAGTACGTGCTGCTTCCAGTTGCTGACCATCGGGCAAACCCAGCAAAGCCTTGGCGTGACCGGCTTCAATATCGCCGTACTCCAGCATCTTGCGCACATCATCGCGAAGAGTAAGAAGCCGCAGCAGGTTGGTCACAGTCACCCGGGACTTACCCACGGCTTCTGCCACTTCCTGTTGAGTCAGTTCAAACTCTTCCTTCAAACGGTTCAGGGCAATCGCTTCTTCGATAGCATTGAGATCTTCACGCTGAATGTTCTCGATCAGGGCCATGGCAATGGCAGCCTCATCGGGTACTTCGCGGATGACGGCTGGAATTTTGTCCAGCCCGGCCAGCTGAGTAGCGCGCCAGCGTCGTTCACCAGCAATAATTTCAAAGCGGTCTTCACCGGGTTCACCCGCAGGTCGAACCACGATAGGCTGCATAACGCCTTGCTTGCGAATGGAGCTGGCCAGCTCTTCCAGTGCTTCCGGGCTCATATCCCGGCGGGGCTGATATTTACCACGCTCAATAAACTCAACCGGAAGTTCACGGAGCATTTTGTCCCGCGCCACCTCCAGCTCTACGGTTGCAGGCATCTGCAACTGTTCAATTTCTTCAGCAACCCGGGCACTTTGCAGCAGCGTTCCCAAGCCCTTTCCTAATGCTTTTTTCCTAGCCACTGACGGTCTTACCTCACGGCTGCTTCAGCGGTTTTCGCCGAAGTCTGGGTTTTACCGGCTTCCTGCCGGCGAATAAGTTCTCCTGCCAGTGCCAGATAGGCGATGGCACCGCGGGAGTGTTTGTCGTGTTTCAAAACTGGGAGTCCGTGGCTGGGAGCTTCCGCCAGGCGAACATTCCGGGGAATCACTGTGCGATAAACCTTGTTACCAAAATGACCAATCAGCTGACGGGACACTTCCACAGTCAAGCTGTTGCGGGGGTCATACATGGTGCGCAACAGGCCCTCGATATGAAGACGGGGGTTTCGGGTGGATGCGATACCGGACACTGTTTCCATTAACGCAGCCAGACCTTCCAGCGCATAGTATTCGCACTGCATGGGGATAATAACGCCGTCAGAGGCCACCAGAGCGTTCACAGTCAACATGTTAAGCGACGGTGGACAATCAATCAGGATAAAGTCGTAATGGCTTCTGAGGGGCTCCAGGACGCGATCCAGACTCCCTTCGCTATCCTGGTGATTGATTAGCTCCACCTCAGCGGCGGTCAGATCACCATTGGCAGGCAACACTTCGATACCAGCGGTTTCGGAGGGCACAATCGCCTCCTCTACTGTCGCCTTGCCAACCAGAACATCGTAAACAGATACGGGCAACTCATGTTTATCCACACCGCAGCCCATGGTGGCATTGCCCTGTGGATCCAGATCGATAAGCAACACGCGTCGCTTGGTTGCAGCCAGTGATGCCGCAAGATTCACACAGGACGTCGTTTTACCGACACCACCTTTCTGATTAGTGATCGACAGCGTTTTTGCCATCTGCGATGCCCCTTAGAGTGTTATCACGGTTATGCCCGTGCCGTTTCCATCCGCTCCAGTATGACAAGATGCCGCTGCCCTTCACAACCAGCAACATCAAGGGAATGGGATTCAATCATTGTAATGTCCGGACGAACAGCGTTCAGCTCAGCCAGCTCTTCATCCGGGCGAATGCCCTTCATGGCCAGCCACCTGCCATCTGCTTTGAGCAGGTGATCGGTGATAGTCATCATATCCTTCATGGAGCTGAAAGCCCGGGACATAACCACATCATACAACGCATCCGGATGCCACTTCTCCACACGCTTGTTCAGAACTGTAACATTTTCCAGCCCAAGAGCAGTACAGGCCTGCACCTGAAAACGGGTTTTCTTGCCTACGCAGTCCAGGGTGGACACGCAACGATCCGGCAACATGATCGCCAGCGGGATACCGGGAAGGCCGGGACCAGAGCCAACATCCAGAAAATGCTCACCCGGCGCTACGCACTTTTCCACAAAAGGCAGAATGCTGAGGCTGTCGAGAATATGCCGGGAAATCATATCTTCCGGATTACGCACAGCGGTCAGGTTATACACCTTGTTCCACTTGACCAGCAGGTTCACGTATTCACACAGCAGGCGGTTCTGCTTCGGGCTGAGTGCAATGCCCATTTCGTCTGCACCGGACTGCAGCATAACCTCAAGGTTACTCACAATAACTGACCTTAGCTTTGTGTTTTGCGATTGGAAAAACTGCAAATTCTAACATGAAAAAGCAGCTTCCTTTTCAACAAAGGAAGCTGCTTTGTGGTTTGTTGTGGATAAAACCTGTGGAATCAGTCGGAGGTTTTATCTTTCACCAGCTGACGCTTTTTCAAGTGAATCAGCAACAAGGAAATAGCTGCAGGCGTTACACCCTGAATCCGCGAAGCCTGACCCAGAGTAGCGGGGCGCACATCATTCAGCTTCTGGCGAATCTCATTAGACAGGCCAGTGATGGCATCATAATCCATGGTGTCCGGCAGTGCGGTTTCTTCATGGCGACGCAGGCGGGCGATTTCATCGGACTGACGCTCAATGTAACCGGCGTACTTGCTCTGGATTTCCACCTGTTCGGCAACAGCTTCACTGTCCACTGCTTCGCCCTTCAAACTGGCTACATCCTGATAGTTCAGTTCAGGGCGCTTGAGCAGTTCCATCAAACTGTATTCGCGGGTGATGCTGTTTTGCAGCTTGCTGTTGATAACGTTCGCTTCCGGCTTGCTGGGGTGGACAAACGTTGTTTTCAAACGCTCGGTTTCCGCATTGATGCTGTTTTGCTTGGCGCAGAACTGCTCCCAGCGCTCATCATCCACAAGACCAAGCTCACGACCTTTGGGGGTCAGGCGGATATCGGCATTGTCTTCCCGCAGTACCAGGCGGTACTCCGCACGGCTGGTAAACATACGATATGGCTCAGAAGTGCCGTTGGTTATCAGGTCATCGACCATAACCCCGATATAGGCCTCATCACGTCGAGGACACCAGGCTTCGTCACCACGGGCGCGCAGTGCGGCGTTCAAACCAGCCAGCAGGCCCTGGGCACCGGCTTCTTCGTAGCCAGTTGTACCGTTGATCTGCCCGGCAAAGTACAAGCCGTGGATAACTTTGGTTTCCAGAGAGGGCTTCAGATCACGGGGATCGAAGAAATCATACTCAATGGCGTAACCGGGACGAATGATATGGGCGTTTTCCATCCCCTTAATGGAACGCACCAGCTCCAGCTGGACATCAAAAGGCAGGCTTGTGGATATTCCGTTGGGGTACAACTCATGGGTAGTCAGGCCTTCCGGCTCCACAAAAATCTGGTGGGAGTTCTTATCTGCAAAGCGCTGAATCTTGTCTTCAATGGATGGGCAATAGCGTGGGCCAACTCCTTCAATCACACCGGTGTACATGGGGGAGCGATCCAGACCGCTGCGAATAATATCGTGGGTTCGCTCATTGGTGTGGGTAATGTAACAGCTGATCTGTTTCGGATGATCCGCACGGGAACCTGTGAAGGACATGACGGGCAGTGGCGTATCACCAGGCTGTTCCTGCATCACAGAGAAATCCACAGAACGGGCATCAATACGAGGAGGGGTACCGGTTTTCAGACGCTCCACACGTAAAGGCAGTTCACGCAGACGGTTAGCCAGATTGATCGCTGCAGGATCACCAGCACGGCCGCCACCGTAATTCTGTAAACCAATGTGGATGCATCCACCAAGGAAAGTGCCGGTGGTGAGAACAACCTGCTCCGCTTCAAAACGCAGGCCCATCTGCGTCACAACGCCTTTCACGTTATCCCCATCCACAATCAGGTCATCAACCGCTTGCTGGAACAACCAGAGGTTGGCTTGATTTTCTAGAATCTCGCGAACAGCTGCTTTGTAGAGCACACGATCAGTCTGGGCACGGGTGGCGCGAACCGCTGGCCCTTTACGGGAATTCAGAACACGGAACTGGATACCAGCCAGATCCGTTGCCCTGGCCATGGCGCCACCCAGTGCATCAATCTCTTTCACCAGATGGCTTTTGCCAATACCGCCAATAGCCGGGTTACAGGACATCTGCCCCAGAGTTTCAATATTGTGGGTTACCAGCAGTGTTCTGGCACCCATGCGCGCAGATGCCAATGCGGCTTCTGTACCAGCATGACCACCACCGACAACAATGACATCAAAATGTGCTGGAAAATCCACTCGTTTACTCCCTCCGGATATCTACCTGTAAACAGGCAAGTCTGTGCCGCGTGAGTATAAAGTCTATAGGTGAAAAGAAAACCGGTGTTTGCTGTGGAATCTTCTTACCAGGCTCTGAACTGCATAACTACACATCTGATCAATCTTACCCACATCTACGATTACATCGTGTTTCATTTTTTCCAGAAGAGAGATAAGAAATATATATGTATGTCTTATTTCTTTTCTTATTTATTTCTTTTTATATAGGAAGCCCTTTTCTGTGGAAAAGCCTTCTCTCCCCTTTGTTACCAAGGCTTGGGGAGGATAATAACCATGTTCAGAAAGTCCGTATGACTGGTGGCTTAACATGTGAACATGTTTAAATGCCGAAGCCGTTTATTTTTTCATCCACTGGGCTATTCACCTGTTCTTCCCATGGTTGTACTCAGGTTTGTTAACACCCGGAATTCTGATTGTTTTCCCCATTTTATCCAAAAGAGGTTCTCCACATCGAGATGTGGGTAACTGACTTTATCCTTACAGCTACAGGCCTATCAGCCATATGACAACAGGTTAATAAATTGTGATTAGAGAAACTTATTCACAATAAATCGTTGGATTTCTGTAGATAATATGTGGGCGAAGGGGGGATGAAACCTGTGGATTATTTTGTGGGTAGCTTGATGCTTTCAAGGGGGGACTGTTGTATCTGCTTACAATTTGGTTAGTGAATATATCCTGACTTTCCGCCACTTTTTCTGCTTATAAGCTCACTGATAACAGCAGGGTTAGTGTATGAATAAATTACCATCAGGTTGTCAATCCGGAAACCTCCCTCCATCTGTCCATCAGTCTCTTGTTCCTATGGAAGCGGAGGCTTTTGGGCAATGGGCCTGCCGGGCAGGTTCTCAGGGAGAGCGATTTATGACTGCTGCTCGATTAGCACAAACGGAATGGCCGGACAGAATATTAACAGCCAGAGCTGTACGAGAGCAGAAGAAAGCCACCATTTATCAAGCCTTTGAGAAAGGAGAGATGGTTTGCCGTGGAGTTAATGTTGAAGATGAGCTTACCTATCAGAAAGCTCCGGCGACCCCTCGTCCGGGGACTCTGCTTCAGGCAGGAAAAAGTATAAACACGTTTTTTAGGAAGGTGCACCTGGGGCTCTTTCCGGTAAGGGGGCTCTACCCCTATAAAAGAGATGTATACAGTGACTTCGGCATTACAAAAAACGCAAAGCCAAGAGACCTGCTTCCAGACAGAAATCACCTGTTGGACAAATTAGCAGAACAGGATAACCGTCTCAGCAGTCTCTATTTGCCCCGCACTTCTGGCCGTTTAGGTATGGATGGCAGACATATCAGCGGTCATAACAAAAGCGTTAGTAGTATATTCGAATTATCTAGCAACGAGTTTATTCTTGAAGGGTATCGGAAGGAGCAATACCAATGTGTGATTATTTCGCTCCCAATCACGCTGGACAAACTTTACCAGAAGTTGCAGGACAAGTTTCGTTTGGAGCGGGAATTGGATATTGCAGAATTACCCCTGGTGTTTTACGACCCCCTCGGAGGCTTATTGAAGGAGGTTGTTTACCCCAGTGAGTTCGATGTTACCCCGGCCAGTCTGCCAGAGATTAAAAACAATATTGAGAGAGTCAAGTTATTTGCCGGTCACGCCAGGAGTGGGGAGCTTGAGCAGGTGCTTATGCATTTACCCCTTTCCCATTTACTGACATTTTTACGCAGGTTACCCGCTGACGTTGTCACTGAGACACGGGCGCTTTTAACGCCTTTCAGGGATGAGCTGCTCAAAGCTGTAGAGCAAGGTGATCTGGGCACAGCGACATTATACAGTGAATATGGTGCCAACTTGCTTGCTGTCTATTACCACGGTAATCCCCGGAAACCAAAAAATTTGCTGGAGATTTTAATGGCTTCCCCTGTTGTAAGGCCATGGGCTTCAGATGCGAAGAATGAGGGAGCCCACCAGCAGTTAGAGAGTCAAAGCCGGCTTGGGATGTTGCTCTATGATAAGGGCTGCCGGGCTCCCGTTAATTATAAAATGATCCGTTCACTTCCCTCACTGGCAGCACACATGTTAAAGCGGGAAAACCTTCATTTTTATACAGAGTCTGTTTTAGTGAACGTTTTTGAGTTTGTGGCGGATTATGCTCTGGGCGGCATTATTAGCATGGATGAGTTTGAGCTCATCATTAGGGGAGTTGTGCGATGCTTCGCAGATAAGCCAGACAGCCTCAAAAGCTGCTACACCGCGTATATTAACAAGCTATTAGGTGGAAGAGATTACGTTCTACGCAGTGATCTTCCTGATGTTCTTTGCACAGGTTCTTACCGTCCTTTCAGTTCGTCTCAAATATTTGACAAAACAGCAGAATCTTTCTTCTCTCTTGGTGTTGTTGCTGACATGGAAGTACTCCAAAAAGACTTGCAAGAATGCTGGGAGAGCGAGAGAGAAAATGTGCTTAGTTATAAAAAATTGGATATAAGTAATCTCGCAACCCTATTGGAGGATGTCCGGACTTTAGTCGATTCGCGTCATGAACAAGAGCAGGCTGAAGGAGCATACTCATTAGCCCCTTTGCGCCATGAATCAGGACTGGATGATGAAGAGTTTTGGCACTTAGCCTGTTTACGCCACGAACGAAATATGACTCGCAGTGAACGTGGTCAGTTTGCTGACTTTGTCCGTTCACATCACAAACGAAACAGGCCTCAAAAAAGCTTAATCGAACAAGTGACAGATACTGTTAATGGAACGTTGTGGTTACTCTCCCTTAAAAGCTGCCCTGATGCGATAAAAAAGAGCGGCCAGAACATTGCAGAATATCTTATTAAAGGGGATATAAATGCTGCAGAAGAACAGTTGAATGATTTATGTACAGTCCATTTGCAGTATGTGGATGAAAAAAAACAGGCTATTGAAGCATACTACCAGAAGCTTGATGCGCTTCAGAGTCGTGATACTTGTCGGGTGCCCAGTGCTGCGGAGATAAGGAGTGATTCGAAGGAGGACGACACTCTGGGTTCTGGCTTTGGTGGTTCTACTTTTGGCTGGCTGAGAACGCTCTATAGCTTTGCCCCTGACACTGAAG
>NZ_SMME01000843.1:39801-40315 GCF_009711465.1 Parendozoicomonas verongulae
GCTACCAGAAGCTTGATGCGCTTCAGGGTAGTGATACTTGTCAGGTCAGAGCAGCGGAGGTAAGGAATGACTCTAAGGAGGTTGATATTCTGGATTCTGCCCATGGCAGTTCTACTTTTGGCTGGCTGAGATCGCTCTATAGCTTTGCCCCTGACACTGAAGGTAAAAGTTATCCGGAGCTGGCCCAGCTAGCGATCAATCGCTACTACTGTATGCCGCATCAGAACTGGGCAGAACGGTATGCTATGGGCTCGAATGAAGTTCCGACCTTATTCCGAAAAGATCATGGTGTGGATCACGTCACCCGAACCCAGATTCTTTCCGAAGCGTTGCTGGAGCTTTTTCCCAAACACGACCAGACCTATAAGGAATTGCTCAATAATAACCCCGGTTTAAAGGAGTTAATTCCGCTGGCTATGGTGTACCACGATGTGACAGCAGAAGCTGAAGACAAATCCCTGGAGGAGCTTCACGCCGCTGAAATATTTGAACGGGATATGATTGCCTCAGGAAG
>NZ_SMME01000580.1:0-113 GCF_009711465.1 Parendozoicomonas verongulae
ACAGGGGGTGTTTACCTGCCCTCCGGCCGCTTGGGTGCGTAACCGGGTGAAGATGCCCAGGGCCGTTTTCAGGTTATCCGTATCCCCCATGATCTGGAGATGTCTGCCCAGTG
>NZ_SMME01000580.1:753-850 GCF_009711465.1 Parendozoicomonas verongulae
TGAGATCCATGTGCACTGAAGGTATAAGGCGTATGCCTACTTGAATGGCTTTGCATGGGAGGAGGCACCTGCCAGTAATAACCGCCTTTCCCATAGT
>NZ_SMME01000580.1:860-1145 GCF_009711465.1 Parendozoicomonas verongulae
CTCCCTTGTTGTTTTGCAAACCTACTGAAAGGGAATTGATGTACTCAATACATCCATCAAAATTGTCAAGAAGAAACAAGCATCGGGCTTTTAATTGCACGACACGGGCATATTGCTGTGAGTCTCCTGCGTATTTTTTTAACAGTACCTCGGCCTCATTTAATGCTCTTTGTGGGTTGGTTTTCAGAAGTCTGAAGGCATCATTTATGTCCTGACATGCCTGTACACGAGAGTAAGCCGGATAGCGCTGGGAATGCCGTTGTGAAAGCTGGCGGTGCTCAGAGT
>NZ_SMME01000580.1:1376-1624 GCF_009711465.1 Parendozoicomonas verongulae
TTCCATAATCTGATTAAACCTTAGACATTGCCCTGTTCACACGGAGCTTCTCCAGTCATAAGAGTCAACAACTTTCGTTCCTTTTGCCTCCATCGTTCATCTTTCTTCAGTTCTTGTCGATGGGGTTCAAGGGCGTTGGCCTGATCAAAGAATAATTCCGACGTATGTTTGAACTCTTTCTCTTTTGTCTCTTCGATACCCAGCGCTTGCAGATTGGATTGCGGCCAGGCGGATAAAAGGCGAAAGCA
>NZ_SMME01000388.1 GCF_009711465.1 Parendozoicomonas verongulae
TTCTTAACTGATACCGCTCGTAACGGTGCTATGCCCTCATTTATGTGGCTTCTGGCACCAATTGCTGAGTATTTTCATAGTGGTTATGATCCCCGTATCTGGGTAGAAAATTCAAGAACCATGGTGAATTGGAAAGGAGCCTTCATGGTAGAGCTCGTGAATCATTTATCGGATGATTTTATCCCCAAGCTGTACCATCGATTTCGCCATACCCCTGAAAGCTTATTACCAGAGAAAGATAATCAACAGGAAAAGACAGATTTCTTTTTTGAAATACTGTGTGAAGTAACCGGACAAGACCTGACTTTGTTCTTCAGACACTGGTATGTTCCTGTCAGTGAAGAGGCTTATCAACGTGTGGCAGGAAAGGGGTATTCCCATCCCCGCTGGTTGTATCATGATGGTTTATAACTGACTGAAGAGACTAACAGGAAGGTTAGGCAGTCAGCATTCAGACCATGATAGATTTTTCCAACGTATTGATTGGGAGAATAGTAATGGTCAAATCTGGTTATCGAAAAGTCACCTGTTCCGTTTTCCGGGCTCTATGGCTGGCTTTTTTGGCCTGTATTGCTTATGAACCATGCTTTGGCATGATCCTGGAAGATCCGGAAGAAAAATACAAAGCTTATATGCCCATGGGGGATGACTTTCCAGGCACGGTTAGCAGCGATGCTGAGCGGGTGACGGAGACCTTCTCATTTCAGCTG
>NZ_SMME01000800.1:0-16766 GCF_009711465.1 Parendozoicomonas verongulae
AGTCCTGTCTAAAACCTCAACAGGCCCTAGTAATCTTCGGCTATTTCATACTTGTTTGTTATGTCTTATAGCCCTATATACGCCTTAGAGCCGCTATTCCTGCAACTGATTCCAATAGTTGACTAAAATAGTGGGGTATTAGATAATCCGCGCCACATGCTCAAATGCCGCATTCTGATGTGAAGAATGTCCTGAAAGGGTTTTTGGGTTTCTTTTCTTCGTGCTGAGTAAGCGCTTCCGAGTAGGTTGAGCGGTATGCGTCTGACTACCAAGGGCCGTTATGCGGTCACCGCGATGCTGGATCTGGTACTGCACTCCAGTGATGGGCCAGTAGCGCTGGCTGACATCTCTGAGCGTCAGGGGATTTCCCTGTCCTACCTTGAGCAGCTGTTTGCCAAGCTTCGCCGTAAAAAACTCGTAACCAGCGTGCGCGGCCCCGGTGGCGGTTATTGTCTCGGCAGCGCCGGTGAACATGTTGGCGTTGCAGAAGTGATTGATGCGGTGGATGAGTCAGTTGACGCCACCCGTTGCAATGGAACAGAAGGCTGCCAGCAGGGAGATGTGTGTTTGACCCATCATCTGTGGTGCGATCTCAGTCAGCAGATCCATGAGTTTCTGAGCGGGATCACCCTTGCAGATCTGGTGAAACGGAAAGAAATTCGCTCTGTAGCCGAACGTCAGGATCGTGAACAGAAGGCGTCCCGTTTGGCTGAGGCTGAGGATAAGGGGCGTCGAATCGTCATCGATTCCCTCTGAGCCGGTGCCGATAGAAAACCTTGATAGCGTGTCTGAAAACAGCTTTGCAAAACTAGCCCCTATGTTACCCGAATGAAACAACGGGCTAAAAATTCTTGGGAGAAAGTAGAACATGAAACTGCCGATTTATCTCGATTACGCCGCGACAGCGCCGGTTGATCCACGAGTGGCAGACAAAATGGTGCAGTGTCTGACTACCGAAGGTAACTTTGGTAATCCTGCATCGCGCTCCCATGTGTTCGGTTGGAAAGCAGAAGAGGCCGTTGAAAATGCCCGCCTGCAAGTTGCTGAACTGATCAACGCAGATTCCCGCGAGATTGTCTGGACGTCCGGTGCCACCGAGTCTGACAACCTTGCCATTAAAGGGGTTGCCCACTTTTATAAGAAGAACGGCAAACACATTATTACTTCCAAGCTGGAACATAAAGCGGTACTCGACACCTGTCGTCAGCTGGAACGTGAAGGCTACGAAGTGACCTACCTGGAGCCAGGCGCTGACGGCATTATTACACCAGAACTGGTTGAAAGTGCGATCCGCGAAGACACCATCCTTGTATCACTGATGCACGTGAATAACGAGATCGGCACTGTGACTGATATTGCAGCCATCGGTGAAATTACCCGACCTCGCAAGATTATCTTCCATGTTGATGCCGCTCAAAGTCTGGCGCGTCTTCCTATCGATATGCAGGATATGAAAGTAGATCTGATGTCCTTCTCTGGCCACAAAATCTACGGTCCTAAAGGTATTGGTGCCCTGTACGTACGACGCAAGCCACGTATTCGTCTGGAATCCCAAATGCATGGTGGTGGTCATGAGCGCGGCATGCGTTCCGGTACTCTGGCCACACACCAGATTGTTGGCATGGGTGAAGCCTGCGCCCTTATCAAGGCTGAGCGTGAAGCCAATGTCGATCATGCACAGGCTCTGAAAAAGCGCTTTATGGCTCACTTTGAGGGTATGGAAGAAGTTCACATGAACGGTTCCGAAACCCAGCGCGTACCAAGCGTGCTGAACGTGAGCTTTGCCTTTGTGGAAGGTGAGTCCCTTATTATGTCCCTGCGAGATATTGCCGTATCTTCAGGTTCTGCCTGTACATCTGCCAGTCTGGAGCCATCTTACGTTTTGCGTGCCCTGGGTCTGAACGATGAGCTGGCACACAGCTCCCTGCGTTTCAGCTTTGGTCGCTTCACGACAGAAGAGGAAGTGGATCATGCTGCCGGGCAGGTGAAAGCAGCGGTTGAGAAACTGCGTGAACTGTCTCCTCTTTGGGATATGTACAAAGATGGAGTGGATCTGAACCAGGTTGAGTGGGTTGCCCACTAAACAAACAACGCTACCTCTGCCCGAGTACAGCATTGTCGGGCAGAATCGCCGCTGAATAGAATGCCTTGCGTCGTATAGAGGCGTCGGCAGGAGGAAAGAGTCATGGCTTACAGTGAAAAAGTAATCGACCACTACGAGAATCCACGCAACGTCGGCAAGATGGATGATAAGGATCCAGCTGTTGGCACCGGCATGGTGGGCGCACCTGCCTGTGGTGACGTTATGCGTCTGCAGATCAAGGTGGACGAAGAAGGTGTGATCGAAGATGCCAAGTTTAAAACCTATGGCTGTGGTTCTGCGATCGCTTCCAGCTCTCTGGCAACTGAGTGGATGAAAGGCCGTACCCTCGATGAGGCTGCGGAAATTCGTAACACGCAAATTGCTGAAGAACTGGCTCTGCCTCCAGTGAAGATTCATTGCTCCGTTCTGGCAGAAGATGCCATTAAAGCGGCAATTGAAGACTATCGCACCAAGCAGGACGGCAGCGCTGCCTGATAGGGCAGTCAATATAATTTATAAACGACAGGTGCTTTTGTGTTGGACGACGCCTGTCTAATTTGTCATCAGGATTATTCATGGCAGTAACAATGACTGAAGCAGCTGCAGGCCATATTCGCCGTCAGCTGAATGGACGAGGAAAAGGTCTGGGTATTCGCCTGGGTGTGAAAACCAGTGGTTGTTCCGGTATGGCTTATGTTCTGGAATTCGTAGATGAAGCGAACCCGGAAGATCAGGCCTTTGAGTTTCATGGTGAAACAGTTTTTGTTGACCCCAAAAGCCTTGTGTACCTCGATGGCACCGAACTGGATTTTGTAAAAGAAGGCCTTAATGAAGGCTTCAAGTTCAATAATCCAAATATTTCCAGTGAATGTGGCTGCGGCGAAAGTTTCAATGTCTGAGGAGCTTTCTTTAGGTATTGACCTGCGGGCCAGCTACTTTGAGCTGTTTGGTGTGGAAGCTGGCTACGCTATCGAAACAAACGCCATTCAAGGTCGTTACCTCGATCTGCAGCGCATTGTTCACCCAGACCGCTTTGCGGGTATGGGAGAGCGAGGTCAGCGCTTGGCGGTGCAGTATGCTGCCTTCGTGAATGAAGCCTACGATACCCTGCGCTCCCCCCTCAAGCGTGCACTCTACCTGCTGGAGTACTCTGGTCATCCGGTTAATATCGAAACCAATACAGTGATGGATGCTGGATTCCTGATGGAGCAGATGTCTCTGCGGGAAGATCTTGGTGATGTGCGTGACAGCAACGACCCTGAAGCAGCTCTTGATGAGGTTGTTGATAAGGCAGAAGCATTGATGGCCTCTCTGCAGAGTGAATTTGTCGCCGCCTGGCAGCAGCAAACGGAAAGCGGCTTCAAAACTGCTGCAGACTTTGCCCGAAAAATGCATTTTGTTGAAAAGTTAATTATTGAAGCTGAAGAGCTTGAAGAACAGCTTTTTGACGACTAATTCAAGTGCCCAGTCGTATAAAAAACACATACGACTGGGCACTTTTTATTGTTTTTTATCCCAGCATCAGTGAGTCGTTGATGCATCTCTCCCAGCGGCTGATAGAATGCGCGCAATCTGAATGATGCAGGCTGTTTAGGACAAACCATGTTACTGCAGATATCCGAGCCGGGGCAGAGCCCTGATCCCCATCAGCGCAAACTGGCTGTTGGTATTGATCTTGGAACCACCAACTCACTGGTTGCCTCTGTTCGCAGCGGAACCGCCGAAACCCTTCCAGATGCAGGCGGTGAGCATATCCTGCCATCTGTTGTGCATTACGGCAACAAATGCACCATGACAGGCCGCGAAGCCCGTCGACTGGCTGCCGAAGACCCTCTGAATACTATTATCTCCGTCAAACGCTTTATGGGGCGTGGCGTGGAAGATATTCAGACACTGGGTGATGTACTGCCCTATCGCTTTACCCGCACCGATCAGGGTATGCCGTTTATTGAAACCGCTCAGGGTGAGAAAAGCCCGGTTGAGGTGTCTGCGGACATTCTGAAAACCCTGCGACGCCGTGCAGAAGAAACCCTGGGTGGCGATCTTCTTGGAGCTGTGATCACGGTTCCCGCTTACTTTGATGATGCTCAGCGTCAGGCCACTAAAGATGCGGCCCGTCTGGCCGGTCTGGAAGTGCTGCGCCTGTTGAACGAGCCAACGGCTGCAGCAGTGGCTTATGGTCTGGATCAAGGCGGTGAGGGCACTATTGCAGTTTACGACCTGGGTGGGGGCACCTTTGATATCTCCATTCTGCGTTTGCACCGTGGTGTGTTCGAAGTTTTGGCAACCGGCGGCAACACCGCACTGGGTGGCGATGACTTTGATCAGGTTGTGGCAGGCTGGATTCTGAAACAGGCAGAGCTGGACATGTCTTCCCTGACGCCGGAGCAACAGCGCAAACTTCTCAATGCTGCCTGTGCGGCTAAAGAGGCTCTGACTGACTCTGATGCTGTGGAAGTACGTTTTGAGAACTTTGACGGTGTATTGGATCGTACAACTTTCGATGCACTGGTTGATCCACTGATTGATCGCACTCTCAAGAGTGTGAAGAAATCGCTTCGTGATGCCAAACTGAAGGCCGCTGACGTGCAGGAAGTGGTGATGGTGGGCGGCTCCACTCGCGTTCCCCGTGTGCGTGAGCGTGTAGCAGAAATGATCGGCAGGCAACCTCTGACCGGTATCGACCCTGACCGTGTTGTTGCTGTCGGTGCTGCGCTGCAGGCCGATGTGCTGGCAGGTAATGCATCTTCTGATGACTTGCTGCTTCTGGATGTGATTCCACTCTCCCTTGGTCTGGAGACCATGGGAGGACTGATGGAGAAGGTGATTCATCGTAATACCACTATTCCTGTGGCGCGTGCTCAAGAATTCACTACCTTCAAAGATGGTCAGGCAGCCATGGCTATTCACGTGCTCCAGGGGGAGCGCGAAGTGATTGATGCCAATCGTTCTCTGGCACGCTTTGTACTCAATGGTATTCCGCCGATGCCTGCGGGTATGGCTCGTATTCGAGTGACTTTCCAGGTGGATGCAGATGGTTTGCTGAGTGTGAGTGCCCGTGAACAGTCCACCGGCGTAGCAGCCAGCGTTGAGATTAAACCATCCTATGGCCTGTCTGAGGTACAGATCACTGATATGCTTCAGTCCTCTTATACCCATGCAGCCGAAGATCGAGAGGCCCGTAAGTTACTGGAAGCGCGCGTTGAGGCTGAGCGTATCTTTGAAGCACTCGAAAGTGCATTGCGCAAAGATGGTGATGTTCTTCTGAGTAAAGATGAGCAGGAGCATCTGGCAAACGAGGCACGCCGCTTGGCGGAAGCGACCAAGAGTACTGATCCGTCCTTTGTGACCAAGGTGACGGAAGAGGTGGCCAAGGCCTCTGAAGTGTTTGCCGCGCGTCGTATGAATGAAGGTATTCGTGCCGCCTTGTCCGGGCAGGCCGTGGAATATTTTGAACCTGATAGCCATCAAGGCAAAGAGTCAGAACGATAAGCCGAGGAGCTGACATGTCTGAGAAAACCCGGGTTGTCTTTCTTCCCCACGATGAAATCTGCCCAGAAGGTGCAGTAGTAGAGGTTGAACCTGGTACATCTGTACTGGATGCAGCGCTGGCTGAAGGCATTGAGATTGAACACGCCTGTGAAAAATCCTGTGCCTGCACAACCTGCCACGTAATTATTCGTGAAGGCTTTGACTCTATGGAAGAGTCTGACGAACTGGAAGATGATTTGCTCGATAAGGCCTGGGGGTTGGAGCCGGAATCTCGCCTAGGTTGCCAGTGCATGGTGGCAAATGAAGAGCTGGTTGTTGAAATCCCCCGTTATACCATTAACCAAGTGTCGGAGAAGCACTGATGAAATGGTCTGATATTCAGGATATCGCCATAGAGCTGGCAGACGGAAAGCCGGATGTTGATCCACGTTACGTAAATTTTATGGATTTGCGCACATGGGTACTGAAGCTGGATGGGTTTGATGATGATCCTGATCATTGCGGTGAAAAGGTTCTTGAAGCGATTCAGGCAGCCTGGATAGAAGAAGTAGACTGATTCTGTTGAATCAGACTGTTTAGAACACCAGAAAAGCCGGACTGTATGTCCGGTTTTTTCGTTATAGCGTAAAGCGTTCTTCAGGCGTACAATCTGCGCCCTTCTTAAACTGGTCAGTTTTCCATCAGAGGCTGGCTGGATTCGTTACACCAAGTACTAGCCCTGTGCGGCAGGTGGTTCATGAAGTTTCCCGGCCAACGGAAAATTAAACACTATTTTCCTGTGAATGCAGACAATCGCTTTGATCGCGAGAGTGTGGCGTTTGGTCACGTCAATACCTACGTGACAGGCATCGACCAGAATATCGTTGATGTGACAGCCCGGGTAGACGACAGCGTCCTAAATAACTTCGGACTGAAAAAGGGAGCTTCACAGCTGATGGCTGACGATGAAACCGCGCAAAAGCTTTATAGTTATCTGCTGAAGAATGATCTCATTGAAGAGGAGTTTGCTGGCGGTACTATCGGTAATACTCTGCATAACTATTCCACGCTGGCAGACGATAAGTCTGTGCAGTTTGGCGTGATGAGCGAAAATATCGTCATCGGCACCTCTGCTTACCGCTACCTGTGTAACACCAGCAGCAAAGTTGACCTCACTTATCTCCAGCCGGTTGCCGGAGCGATTGGTCGTGCGTTTGCCATGATTACGCCAGATGGCGAGCGTACATTTGGTATTAGCTCAGGGGCTATGAATCAGCTGAGTGCAGACTTTATTCCAGAGGATAAGGTTGCCGCAGGTTCTGCATTGCTGCTGTGCGCCTATACGCTGGGCAACCCTGAATTGCCGATTTACGAGGCGACTATCAAGGCAGCACGCATCGCTAAAGAGAATGGTGTTCCTGTTGTTCTGACTCTTGGCTCCCACCTTTTGGTGGAAGCGCGCAAACAGGAGTTGCAGGCATTCATCAAAGAGTATGTGAATGTGATTGCCATGAATGAAGAAGAGGCTGAAGCACTAACGGGTCAAAGTGATCCGTTGCTGGCCAATAAAGCACTGCTGGAATTCGCGGATATGGTGCTATTAACGGCAGGGCCTGAAGGTTTATACCTTAGCGGTTACGCTGACCATGATGTACTGCGCCAGACGTCTAATCCGATTCGATCCGGCTCTATCAGTGATTTTAACCGTTACGAATTCAGTCGTCCCATGCTGCGAAAAGACTGCCAGCAGCCAGTGAAAGTGTATGCCCAGATTGATCCGTACATGGGCGGCCCCAAGCGCATCCGTAACACTAACGGTGCAGGGGATGGGGCACTGGCTGCTGTGATTCATGATATGGCTGCGAACGCCTTTCATGCTAAGGTGCTGCCCACTTCCGGAAAGCATACGCGCTCTTATCTGACGTATTCCTCCTTCGCGCAGGTCTGCAAGTACGCGAACCGTGTGAGCTATCAGGTGCTTGCCCAGAGTTCACCTCGTCTTTCTCGGGGCCTGCCTGAGCGAGAAGACAGTCTGGAAGAGGCTTACTGGAGTCGGTAGGCAACAGCTAACGGAAAGTGCGCATAGAGCTGAGGCTGTTCACTTTCTAGAATGTCGCAAATTTTTCCACCCTGCCGCGCGCGGCAGGGTTTTTTCATATTTAGATCAAAAAAATCAGGAACTCGCCATGGCTGAAGGCGCATACCATCAGGAACTGCACATCTCATGGGAAGATTTTCATCGTGATACCCGTGAGCTGGCTGAAAAGCTGAAAGACCGGGAATGGAAGGGCATGCTGGCTATCACTCGCGGCGGCCTTGGTCCGGCAACAGTACTGTCCCGTGAGCTGGATATCACTCATGTAGATACCGTATGTATTGCCAGCTACGACCACCAGGACCAGGGCGAGCTGCAACTGCTGAAGAGTATTTCTCTGGAAGATGGCGGTGATGGCTGGCTGGTTGTTGATGATCTGGTTGATACCGGCAAAACCATCAAGCTGGTGAAAGAACTGCTACCACAGGCACACGTTGCAACTGTCTACGCCAAGCCTGCTGGTGTTGATATGGCCGACAGCTACCTGAAAACTGTTGAACAGAGTTGTTGGGTCTTTTTCCCTTGGGAAGAGTAATACCTTGATTGAAAAGGGTTACGTATTTCCCCTTGTGTTTGCTCGCTAATATTTAGGGCTTCGGTTAAAATCGCTCCGAATAAAAAATCAGCCTCAGGCTGTAACAAAGCAAACATTGGGAGAAGGAAAATGGCCTTAGAACGCACACTGTCCATTATTAAGCCGGACGCAGTTGCCAAGAATGTTGTTGGTCAAATTTACAGCCGTTTTGAAAAGGCTGGGCTGAAGATTGTTGCAGGCAAGATGCTGCACCTCTCTCAGGAGAAGGCTGAAGGCTTCTATGCCGAGCACAAGGAGCGTCCTTTCTTTAAGGATCTTGTTGCGTTTATGACATCGGGCCCTGTGGTTGTGTCCGTTCTGGAAGGCGAAAATGCTGTTGCCCTGCATCGTGAACTGATGGGGGCGACAAATCCCAAAGAAGCAGCGGCAGGTACTATCCGTGCCGACTTTGCTGAAACAATTGATGAAAACGCAGTTCACGGCTCCGATGCTCCTGAATCTGCAGCCCGGGAAGTGGCTTACTTCTTCGAGGGCAGCGAAATCTGTCCCCGCACTCGCTGATTCGCTAATAAAAGTGCGAGTAGTCGGTGCGGTTTGACACCGAGGTGATGAGATCTATGAGTTTGGAAAAAGTTAATCTACTGGGGCTGACCAAGGACAAGCTTGCCTCCTTCTTCAAGGATATTGGCGAGAAGCCTTTCCGTGCCCAGCAGGTTATGAAGTGGATCCATCACTTCGGCGTTGATGATTTCGATGCTATGACCAACGTCAGCAAGGCCCTGCGCGCCAGGCTGAAAGAGGTGGCTGAAGTCCGTGCTCCGGAAGTTGTATCTTACGACGTGTCCGCTGACGGTACCCGTAAGTGGGTGGTGCGTGTAGCCAGCGGCAGCTGTGTGGAAACGGTTTACATTCCTGACGGCAATCGTGGCACTTTGTGCGTTTCTTCCCAGGCGGGCTGTGCGCTGGACTGCAGCTTTTGCTCCACTGGCAAGCAGGGTTTTAACTCTGATCTGACAGTTGCGGAAATCATCGGTCAGGTATGGTTGGCGGTGAAATCTTTTGGTTTTTCAACGAACAGTGAAGAACGTTCCGTCACTAACGTTGTGATGATGGGTATGGGTGAACCCCTGCTCAACTTCGAAAACGTGATTGATTCCATGGAACTGATAATGGACGACTTTGGTTACGGTCTGTCCAAGCGCCGCGTAACACTGAGTACCTCCGGCGTTGTTCCAAACCTGCGCAAGATGATTGGCCGTACCGATGTGTCTCTGGCTGTCTCCCTGCACGCTCCTAACGATGAGCTGCGCAACGTACTTGTGCCCATCAACAAAAAGTACAACCTGAAAGAGCTGCTGGCTGCCATAGATGAATATATGACCAGTCTCCCCGATAATTCGCGGGTTGTGACTATTGAATACACACTTATGGCCGCTGTGAACGATCAGCCAGAACATGCGACTCAGCTGATCAGGCTGCTCAAGGATGTACCCTGCAAGATTAACCTGATACCCTTCAATCCATTCCCTCATTCGGGATATGAGCGTCCCAGCAATAATGCGATTCGACGTTTCCAGGTTGCATTGATGGATGCCGGCTTCAATACCACGGTGCGTAAGACCCGTGGCGACGACATTGATGCAGCCTGTGGACAGTTGGTTGGATCTGTTATGGACAAGACCCGCCGTAGCGCCCGTTATGAGGCAATGCGCCAGGAAGCCGCCCAGCAACCGGAAGCTGTGAGAGTCATAGACAGAGCTTCCTGAAAATAGCATGGATAGACCCGTACGTTCCTCGTTAAAAACTCTGGCTCTTGTCGCGAGCCTGGCTCTGTCAGGGTGTGTAAGCACACTGCCCCCTGAAAGACCAGCCCGCGATCCTGCGACTTTTGAGCAGAAAAATCTGGATATTGCTTTTGGTTTTCTCCAGGAGGGCTATCCTGGCCGAGCCATAGGGCGCCTCAATGAAATTTTGAAGGTAAACCGCCGCTCGGCTCGCGCCTACGGCATGCTGGGGGTTGTTTACCAAAGTCAGGGCGAATATGACCTGGCAGAAGATAACTTTGCCCGTTCTTTGAGTATTGATTCCTCGGCATCTGATGTGCGCAACAACTATGGTGTTCTGCTCTATGAACAGGGCAAGTACACCAAAGCTCGCGAGCAGTTTCTGCGAGTGACAGAAGACGTTTATTATCAGCAGCGAAGCCGGGCTTTTGAGAACCTCGGCTTTGTTGCGTTACAAATGAATGATTTGGCACAAGCAAGGCAGCAGTTTGAACGAGCCTTGCGTCTTGACCGGAATCTCCTGCGAGCCAGCCTCGAAATGGCTGAGCTCCTTTACAACGATGGCAATTATGTTGAGTCCGAACGTTTCTATAACAATTACCTGCGTTTGAGCACTGGCCGTCCCGGGGCGCGCAGTTTATGGCTGGGAATTAAGTTGGCCCGGGTGTTTAAGGATAAGGACAGGCTGGATGAGTATGTCGACCAGCTGACTCGTTACTACCCCGGTTCGCAGGAATATCGCAATTATCAGGCTTCATTGCGGAATGGCTGAAGAAAATACACAGATATCAGAAGGCCCTGAGGACAAGTTTCTAAGGGCCGGTCAAGCTCTGGCAGAGGCCAGAATGAATAAAGGGCTGAGTCTGGAAGACGTATCCGCCCGTTTGAAAATCTCCCCGCCTTACCTTCAGGCGCTGGAAAACTGCGAATACGATCAACTGCCAGGTACGGCGTTTGTGCGGGGTTACCTGCGCAGCTATGCCCGTTTGGTAGAGCTGGATGAAAACCACATTCTGGCACTGTATGGCGAAACTGTGCAGGCGGATGAGCAGGTTGCTCGCTTGCTGCGGGAAAAGTCCCTTGATCATCACGGGGTTCCTGGTGGCAAATGGCTGGCAACGGTGTCACTGGTATTGTTGGCTGCCTTTGTTGCAGGCAGCGTGTACTGGTGGAACAATCAAGCGGTTTCCGATACGCCGGCTCCTGTCAATGTTGCCGTACCGGTATCCACCTCAGACCTGACAGAAAAAAACACTTCAGAAAAGTTAGCTGAGGCTACTGAATCAGCGGCAGAGGTTTCAGCACTGGTTGCCGAGCCCGCTAATCAGCCCGTTGAACAGGTGAAACCTGTGGCTGAACCTGAAGTGGCAGTTGCTGTTGTGGCTTCTTCCGTGGAAACTGCCAAGCCGGTTTCCGCTGTCACAGCACCTGTGCAGGACGTTCTGGTGGTGCGTTTCCGTGATAAATGCTGGGTTGAAGTTCAGGATGCAGAAGGCAAAGTGCTCTTTGCAGACCTGAAACCGGCCAACAGTGAGCTAACCTTGACCGGTGATGGCCCTTTGAGTATCAAGTTTGGTAACGTCGACGCTGTTACTGAGATTGTCTTTAACGGCAAACCGGTAACGCAGGAGATTCCGGCTTCCAGCCGTGGTATAGGTCGTCTGACGCTGGGCTAACCAACATAACAGCTTTTGAGCGACAGACTCTACATAGTTTTTTGAGTGACAAGTAAGGACAGTACATTGGCGAAACAGCTGCAAGCCATTCGCGGCATGAATGACATTCTCCCCGAGCAATCTCCCGTATGGAGCTGGCTGGAGGACAATGTTCGCCATATCCTGGCTCAATATGGCTACCGTGAAATGCGGGTGCCCATTGTTGAGTTCACCAACCTTTTTGCCCGTGGCATTGGTGAGAACACCGATGTTGTGGAAAAAGAGATGTATACCTTTGAGGATCGCGGCGGCGACAGCCTGACCCTGCGCCCTGAAGCCACAGCCTGCTGCGTGCGTGCCGGTATCCAGAATGGCCTGTTCCACAATCAGCAGCAGCGTCTGTGGACGTCTGGCCCCATGTTCCGCTACGAGCGCCCGCAGAAGGGTCGTTACCGTCAGTTCCATCAAGTGAGTGTGGAAACCTTCGGTATGGATGGCCCGGACATTGATGCTGAGCTGATTCTGATGACCTGGAATCTGTGGAAGCGTCTCGGTCTGGATGAACATGTGACGCTGGAGCTGAATACTCTTGCAGATCTGGAATCCCGCAAGAACTACCGAGAAGCGCTGATCGCCTATCTTGAGCAGCACAAAGACGCTCTTGATGAAGACAGCAAGCGCCGCATGTACGTGAATCCTCTGCGTGTTCTGGACAGCAAAGACAAAGGTACTCAGTCCATTCTGGGAGAAGCGCCTAAACTGCACGACTACATGGATGACGACTCTCGGGAGCACTTTGCCCGTTTGTGCGCCATTCTTGATGACGCAGGCGTGAAGTACGTTGTAAACCAGCGCCTTGTTCGAGGGCTGGATTACTACAACCGAACCGTGTTTGAATGGATCACTTCCGCTCTGGGCTCCCAGGGCACCGTATGTGGCGGTGGCCGCTACGATGGTCTGGTTGAACAGCTGGGCGGGAAGCCTACCAAGGCCTGTGGCTTTGCCATGGGTATGGAGCGCCTGATCCTGCTTCTGGAAACCTGCAATCTGGTACCGGAAGATGTAAACAAAACCGTTGATGCTGCTCTGGTGACCTTTGGTGATGTGGGCACTTACGGTATGGTATTCGCCGAGAAACTGCGTCAGGCCAGCCCGAATCTGCGTCTGCAGGTCAGCTGTGGCGGAGGTAGTGTAAAGAGTCAGATGAAGCGGGCGGATAAGTCCGGCGCTGATATCGCACTGGTGATCGGCGAAGATGAGAAACAAAATGGCACGGTAACGGTCAAATTCCTGCGGGATGATAAACCTCAAATTACCTGCACATTGGAAGAACTGGTTGCCCGTGGGGAGATTTCGGGCTAAATCCTGACAACTGTTGAAACGGATAAATGCCCGAGCCTGCGTTTGGGCACTGACACATAGAAAGAACTCGGGAGTATAGAGTGGATAGTTTGCGTACCGAAGAGGAACAGGTCGCGGCCCTCAAGCAATTCTGGAAGGATTATGGTTCTGCCATCCTTTTGGGGGTTGTATTGTCCCTGGGCGGTGTTTACGGCTGGAAAGCCTGGAAAAATCATCAAGTTGAACAGGCACAGCTGTCTTCAGGCCTTTATCAGGATATGCTGGATCTGACGCTGCAAAATGCAGGTCGTCCTTTGACTGCCGAGCAACAGGCGTCTTTTGACAACCTGATGGAAACTCTCAAGGCTGACTATAAAGACACCGTGTACATGCAGATGTCTGCTCTGCTGAAGGCTGGCAAGGCTGTTGAGGCGAATAAGCTGGATGTGGCTCGTGATGAGCTGGAGTGGGTTCTGTTACAAAAACCTGATCACAATATCGACATCATTGCACGTCTGCGTCTGGCCCGTGTGCTGCTGGCTCTGCCCGGTAGCGACATCAAGGCCAATGCCGAAGAAGCACTGGAATTGCTGAATCAGATTGACCAGTACGGCGCTTTCAAAGCATCCTATGAAAATGTGAGGGGTGATGTACTGTTGGCGCTGGGTCGCCATGATGACGCCCGCGATGCTTATCAGCGTTCTGTTGATATTGCGACAGAAGCTGGTGAGAGCCGCCCTCTGGTCTCACTCAAACTGGATGACCTGACCAAAGCCAAGGGAAAATAACGACTCATGCGACTTAACCCTGTTGCCCGGAACACAAGATCTCTCGTATCGGCTGTCATCGGCATGGCTCTGCTGGGGCTTGCTGGCTGTAGCAGCACCGGTGAGGAAGCCGTCAAACCAAACCCTCTTCCTGACTTTAACCAGGAAGTGAAACTGACAACCGTCTGGAGTAAGGGGGTTGGCAGTGGGCAGGAAGACTCCTGGCTGCACCTGATGCCCGTTGTTGATGGTGACAGGATTTATGCCGCTGGCGTATCCGGCAAGGTCTCTGCGCTGGATAAAGCGACAGGTAGAGAAGCGTGGTCAGTTAACCTTGAAACCCGCATTACCGGCGGTGTTGGTGCAGGCGAAGGACTGGTTCTGGTCGGTACCCGTGACGGTCATGTGATTGCTCTGAACGAAACTGATGGTACCGAAGCCTGGAGAGCGCCAGTAACCAGTGAGGTGCTCTCCGCACCACAGATTCAGAACGGTGTGGTAGTTGCTCAGGCCATTGACGCCAAGCTGATTGCGCTGGATGCCAAAGACGGTAAGCGCCTGTGGCTGCAGGAAGTGATACAGCCCGTTCTGACTCTCCGTGGTACCTCGACACCCACTCTCTCCGGTGGTGTTGTGTATGCCGGTTTTGCCAACGGTGAAGCCAGAGCCTACCGCCTGGATACCGGAATTCCGCTGTGGGATGCCAAGGTCGCAGTACCCCGTGGCAGCTCCGAGCTGGAACGCATGGTCGACGTTGACTCTGCACCTCTGATGAGTGGTGATCGCCTGTACCTGGTGAGTTTCCAAGGCAACGTTGTGAGCCTCGACCGTGACGGCGGCCGCATACTCTGGACCCGTGAAGCCTCCAGCTACGAAAGCATGACGGAAGGGTTTGGCAACATCTACCTGAGTGATGCGGGCAGCACGGTTTCTGCGGTTGATCAGCGTACAGGTGCTATTGTCTGGAGCCAGAAAGATTTTGCGAACCGCAGTCTCTCCGGTCCGAGCGCTGTTGGCAGCTATGTTGTGGCAGGTGACTTTGAAGGTTACCTCCATGTGATTTCCCAGGTGGATGGCCGGATTGTAGGACGCACCAAAGTGGACTCTTCTGGTATTCGCTCCCGTCCACTGGTTGTTGATGGCGTGATCTACGTCTACACCAATGGCGGTGATCTGGCTGCATTGAAAATTGACTGATTGAGAGTCAGTAAAAACCCATAGTCACGGACGGCTGCCGCAAGGTGGCCGTTTGTTGTTTTTAATGTGGGAACGCTCAGATTTCTTCAGGTGCAGTCCTGACAGGTCTGGATGCTCCCATGAATATTTTTGGATAGATATAGAATGCTTCCCGTTATCGCTCTGGTAGGGCGGCCCAATGTTGGCAAATCCACCCTTTTTAATCAGCTGACCCGGAGTCGGGATGCTCTGGTGGCTGACTACTCCGGCCTGACCCGTGACCGAAAATACGGCGAAGGTCGCTTGGGTGAGCGTGAATACATTGTTATTGATACCGGTGGTATCAGCGGTGATGAAGAGGGTATTGATAGTCATATGGCGGAGCAGTCCCTGACTGCGATTGAAGAAGCGGATATGGTTCTGTTTCTGGTGGATGCCCGTGCCGGTATGACCGCCGCTGATGAAATGATTGCCGAGCATCTGCGCCGTACCCATAAAAAGGCCTGGCTGGTACTCAATAAGACGGATGCTGTTGATGCCGATACGGCTGCTGCAGAGTTCTACAGCATGGGTATGGGCAATCCTCTGCCTATCGCCGCCGCTCACAGTAAAGGTGTGCGCCAGCTTGTTGATCTGGTGATGGAAGAGTTTCCCGAAGTTGAGGAAGAGTTCGATCAGGAGCCAGAAGAAGCTGGTATCAAGATGGCTATCGTTGGCCGTCCGAATGTGGGTAAATCCACGCTGGTTAACCGCATGCTGGGTGAAGACCGCGTTGTGGTTTTCGATCAGGCCGGAACCACCCGTGATAGTATCTACATCCCCTACGAGCGTTTTGAAAAACATTACACCCTCATTGATACTGCAGGTGTGCGCCGTCGTGGCAAGGTTCATGAAACGGTAGAGAAGTTCTCCGTTATCAAAACCCTGAAGGCTATGGAAGATTCCAATGTTGTGATTCTGGTTCTTGATGCCCGTGAAGGCATTGTGGAACAGGACCTGCACATGCTGGGCTTTGTGCTGGACAGTGGTCGTTCACTGGTGATTGCCGTGAATAAGTGGGATGGCATGACCAACGACGATCGGGAAGCGGTGAAGCGTGAGCTGGAGCGTCGCCTGAACTTTGTAAACTTTGCCAATATTCACTTTATTTCCGCTATGCACGGTACTGGTGTAGGCCACCTGTATGAGTCAGTGGAAGAGGCTTATGACTCTGCAATGGGCCGCTGGAGCTCCAACCAGCTCACTCGTATTCTGGAAGATGCGGTACAGAGCCATCAGCCTCCTATGGTGCGTGGCCACCGTATCAAGCTGCGTTACTGCCACATGGGGGGTAACAACCCACCTGTGCTGGTGGTTCACGGCAATCAGGTTGATTCTGTTCCTGCGTCGTATACCCGCTATCTGGAAAATACCTTCCGCACTGTACTGAAACTGATGGGCACGCCTCTGAAAATTGAGTTCAAAGGCAGCGAAAATCCATTTGCTGACAAGCAGAAACCTGCCAAGGTGCAGAACGCCAAGCGCCGTCAGATGGATCGCCGTGACCAGAAGATGCAACGCCGCGGTGACAAGTTTGAGGCTAAGAACCCCAAGAAGAAGGTGAAACAGGCTGGCCCTAACAAAAACAAACTGAAGAACAAGGCGCGGACAATTTAAGTAATAAGTACCCGGACCATTGCTTTCGCGTCGTCCCCGCGTATGCGGGGATCCTCTATCCGTGATGGATTCCCACCTTCGTGGGAATGACGGTTTCGAGAGTATCGAAATAGGGAAGTTATTTTCAGACAGTTCTTTATTGTCTGTGCTTAGGGTGCTTTGATACTGCCAGTATCCAGTTTCAGCCCATTGATAAATTCCTG
>NZ_SMME01000800.1:16987-18732 GCF_009711465.1 Parendozoicomonas verongulae
CATTTGATGCATCGCAGATCCAGCCAGAGCATTAAACCAGCAGACAGTTACCCCCCCTCCGTTAACATGAGCTGTCTGATACACATAATCTGCGAAAGCTTCTTTTATAAGCTCAGAATATTGGGAAACAGTTAATCGCTCATGGCGTGCCTCTTTATCAGGACAATGCTGGTAATGATGCTTACTGAGTTCATAAGCTTTCTTATTCAAGCTTTCATGATCCCACCTGGGGTTCCCAAACCAAATGACTGGACGATGCCGACTTGTTCTGGTTTTGAATACCGAAAAAGCTGGGAGACCGGTGAGCAGCCTGCCTATATCCGGAACACCTTCCGGCTCCTCTGTCCAGGAGGGGGTCAGATTATCTATTTTCAGGCCGTCCTCCAGTGTGGGTGAATGCCCACTGCACATTGGCAGGGCTAAAGGTGAAGCGTCGCCCAATATCTTCCTGATGCAGCTGTCCATGTCTTTCCTACCCAAAAAATGGACATACCAGTCTTTCAAGAGGTGTTGTACCAATGGTTTAAGCTCTTTGACAGCGTCCAGCTTTTTCAGCAGGCTATGAAGTATCGCCGCCCCATTAACAGGGCAATTGACCGGATCAAGCCAATTTTTTTCGATAGCAACCTGAGCAATGGTTATAAACTGAGATGAATAGATGCCCAGTGAGTTACAGGCCTGAGTAAGTATACAGAGTATGGTATATTGCCAGTCGCCGTAACGAACCAAGCCACTCTGGACCATTTTTTTGTATAAGTCCTGAAGCTCTTGTAACACAATATCAACAGGTTTATCCGGGTGAAGCAATCTACTCACCCCCTGAGCGAGTGAACTGCTGGAACCGAACCAGCTTCCTAACAGATGACGCCCTCGATAATCAGGTTTATCCTCACTTATTAATAACTTACTCCCCAAGACAAAGGCGTCACTGTCTGCATTTTTCTCCCAGAGATTTCTTATAATGTCATTGATCCCTAAAACAGATGTCTCACTTGTCGGTAATGCCGTACCACTTTGTACCGACCCGATAAGCGTTTTCTGACTGACCCCAAGAGCCTTTGCCAGTACGGCTATTTTTTCAGGGCTCATATCAGGGGATATCTGAGACATCCACTGATTACTGCCAGTCAGCGACTGTCCGGATACGACAGGCCGAAAGTTAGGAGCATGAATCGACAATTTTACTGCGGCACCACCTAAATCCTGAGCTTGCCATGTGCTCCCGTTATCCAGTGAGTATTCAGGAAAGACATGAATATTATTGGAAACACATCTTGCCGGGATATTGAAATAGCGGCACAGTGCGATGAATACCGGAGTACGATGGCGGCAAGCTCCCTGCCTTTCTTTCAGCAGGAAAAATAACAGGTTCTTATCACTGGTTGCCGATGCTCCTCTGAAGGAACAACAATAATTTGTGATACGATTGACACGTTGTCTCTGATCCCGGGCACCCTTTATCGCCAGCAGCTCTTCTTTTTGTTTCTCGGGAAGGGCTGCCAGTGATTCCGGGGCAAACAGTCTGTCTATCTCCTTGCGTATGGGTTCCGAACTCATCCCATCGGTCCGTTCAGAAACCAGTACGTCTTCTGTTTCCTCTGTGTTTTCAGTATTGTCTCTGGTTTCCACTATATAGTGGACAGTGACCTCTTCGCCGGGCTGCGCCTCTGACATAGACACCATATGCAAACCGCTATAGCGATCCTTCATAACTCTGCATGCCTTTTCAGGCTCAGTGCGCATAG
>NZ_SMME01000638.1 GCF_009711465.1 Parendozoicomonas verongulae
AGTTGGATTTCTTCGAGCATGCTAGTTCGCCGACCTTCAAAGACAAACTCAGCGATAAGTCCTTTGGAAGCTTTTATGAAAGCCGCATTTTGGGAATAACCTAATTGTTTGCTGATATTAACGCTTCCAGGGTGAACATAAGGGTCTGTTTCATCATACTGGCAGCGGTGGTATATATTGCTCTTTATATAGCTGCGGGGAAATTTTGCATTGTGGGTATGGAGCCCCTTCAGGGTATTGGTAAAGCGTTTAATAAGTTTGTTTTGCTCTTCGGCCAGATGTTCGATAGCTTCTGCTCTGTCTAGCGGATTTGTTATCTTATCCCGTCTTACTGAGAAATTAATCAGTAGAGAGATTGCTTCCTCTTCACAGCCAGTTATGTCATAGAGTGAACTTGTTTTACGGACGAACCTGTAGAGGGTGGCTATAGGGTTATCACTTTCACGGCTCTCACAGAGAAGTTCCTTGAGAAGTTGTGGGCTAGAGTTCATAGCAAACTATCATTATAAAAAGTGACGATTAAGCATAGGGCTGATTTAGATTTATGCGATGATCTGTTTGGTGATTTTTTGAAGAACAGGTATCCGGTATACGCTCGGATTCTGTCAAGATGGACGGACTTCATGACACACACCACATCTGCCAAGATGAGCAATTTTATCGTACATAGGGATCATGTGTACCTACTGGTGTCAGCTCCGCCAAATATGGCACCGAGTGAAATCATGTGTTGGATAAAAGGGGGAGTCTCGTCGAAGCTTTGCGAAAGTTGTCCTGATTTGAAGAGGCGCTATTGGGGGCATCATTTTTGGGCGCAAGGGTACTTCTGCGTGATGTTGGGTAATGTGGCAGATGAAATGATTAAGAAATATCTCGATCATCATACGGTGAGGTGTAAATATGGGGGGGAGGTGATAAAACCTCCTCACCTATGTTGGATGGTCTGAATAACCACAGGGGAATTGCCATCCAGGCTAAACCACCTGATCAACCGATTTTTCTTGTCCACCGCAATATGTACCACCGGGCGCCTAGGAAGACGCTCACCGACATCGTCTATAATAAAAGTATCAGATTGGGCCGAGAACTCTTGGAGCTCTTCAAGGTCATGTCTTAGCATTGGTCTCCACCTCCTGCTGAATAACTTACGCAACCTCAGATTAGCTTGCTCATGAAGTTTTTCAACGCGCTCACTCATATGATGGGAGGCAATCCAGAAGATCATACGTTATGAAGCTGAAAAGGAATGAAGTCACAGCTTCATCCCAACCTCGTCGAATGCTTGGATTCAGCGGTTAGGTGCGCTGGAATGCCCATTATCACAATGAATAACAATAGGTTTTGAACAACCGATTGACGCTTGGATAACCCGTGACGATGGTAGCGAAGCGATATACCCTGCATTAGAAGATTTCAAGGGTAAGCAGCTGAAGGAATGTTAGATAAGGAATGTTTCTGATTGGCTTTTGAGGTATACGGTTATTTTCTTATAGGGAAGAGCTAGGTCCGGTACAGCATGGATGACTTGGTAAAAGGGAGTATTTTTGGGCGCATTGTTAATGGAAGTATATTGCACGTTTACTTTAAAGTTTGGTGTTGGCCACGATGGGGGTAATCCGCTCTGAGAGGCTAGCATCTGGCCTGCGTGAATTGAAATCCCTCTATACCAGGCTCGGTATTCCTCACTGCCCGCTATGAAAGCAAGTTGTCTGGCAACAGCTGTTGTTATTTTGAAAGGATACATTCCATCTACCTCTACGTAGATATGATCTGTTTCCCGTAATACGTGCCTGAAAATGAATGATTGTCCCAGCAGTGTGAGTACTATTTTTCCAAACTCTGGGGCAGGACAAAGAGTACGAAGCATGATGTCAGTGAGCTGGATATGCTTGTTGCGTATCTTAATGCATGCCTGTTTGTCGTACTGCCCTTCAAAACTTGCCAAGTCGGCTTGCAGTAACCGACGTGGCACTTCGTTATATACGTTATGGTTTTGGTCGAGTCGGGTTTTGTAGATAGCTGAGAAGTCTGTGCTGTTAACCAGAAAGGCATTGGAAAAGCGGCTTCCTAACGGGAAGCAAGCTAAAACTGACAGTGCAATTTGTACTTCATGGAGCTGTTTGTCTTGATCACAAAACAAGCACCAGACATAAACGGTTTTGGCGATATTCTTAAAGTTACCGTATGCCAGAAAGGTCAGCTCTTTTGAGCTTAATTCCCGTGGCAGGTCAAGCTTTAGGGTGACTGCTTTTCGTGAGTGGATGCGATTCTTCATTCACTGTACTCAATAACTTTTGAATCATGGACTCTTGAGCTGATGTGAGATTATAGGACAGACAAGCAGCATAGATAAGGTTGCTTCGAGTGATCGTTTGACCTCTCTTGATCAGTTGTTCTCTTGCCCAAATAAACCGCCTTTGAAAATAAGCATTCTCTTCACATGCTCTCTGAAGAAAGGAAGCAGTTTTTGGAATTCTGTCAAGAGGAACTCTGGTGAAAAGATGACGCTTTC
>NZ_SMME01000342.1 GCF_009711465.1 Parendozoicomonas verongulae
TAATGCTCTTTGGGGGTTGGTTTTCAGAAGGCGGAAGCCATGATCTATGTCCTGATTTGCTTGTACATGAGCGTAAGCCGGGGAGTGCTGGAAACGACGTTGTGAAAGTTGACGGTGCCCATGGTTACTACCACCCCTTCGGGCTGAAGAACCTTGTGCTTTGAGGGGGTAAGGCCCAGATTCTTTTGAACCTTTTTGATTATAAAGAAGAGGAGACTGCCGGTAATGGCTGCCTCCTCCATAGTTTGGTTGTAAGTTCATACGCTGAATAAGCCTTTGTGCCTGGGAGCGTTCGTGAAGCCACTGTCTTGTATGGATTATGGCGAGAGTACAAAGGTTCAACACTCGTCACGCTCACTAACGGAGCTGTCTGACGTTTAATATTGGCAGGCAGAGAAACGCATTAATAACTCTCGCTCTTGAAATCTCCAGGGTTCATCTTTCTTCAGTTCATGTCGATGGGGTTCAAGGTTGTTGGCCAGAGCAAAGAGTGAATCTGCTTTCTGTTTGAACTCATGCTTCTTGTTTTCTTCAATGCCCAAGGTTCGCAGCATGAATTTCGGCCAGACAGATACAAGGCGGAAGCA
>NZ_SMME01000833.1 GCF_009711465.1 Parendozoicomonas verongulae
CGAAAGCAATGGTCCGGGTACTTATACAGATTATAATTCTCTGCAGAATTTTTCAGGGGAAAATAAAACATGAACAAAATAAAGCCTCTGCAGCTTGTCTGGCTGCGAAGAGATTTACGCAGCAGAGACAATAAAGCCCTCTATCACGCCAGCCAGAACGGTTCCGTTATCTGCTTATGGTTCACGTTTGAACAGCAATGGCAAAAACATCACGACAGCCCTAATAAGCTCTGGTTCTGGCAGGAAAATATCAAACCTCTGCAAAAGAATCTTGAAACCTTCAATATCCCCCTTATCACCAGGAACCTGCAGAGCTTCGACGACGCTGCACAAACTATTTCCTCTTTAGCCCTGGAACTTGGCTGCCAAGGTGTGTGGTTTAACAACGAACATGAAACCCATGAAAACAGAAGGGACAATGCCGTTGAGCAAGCCTGCGAGCTGGCCGGTATCAACTGCAACCGGTTTTATGATGACACTCTGTGCCAACCCGGGTCACTCCTCAATAAACAATCTCTGCCCTATAAAGTATTCACACCTTTTCGGAAAGCCCTTTATAAGCAGCTGACACCAGATCAATGGCAACCACTTCCACCACCTGAGAAGCAGCAGCCATTAAAAAATATTCCAGCATCTGATCCGGCCCTCACTTTTCATCCAACAGCTAAAGATATCCACAAACAATGGCCTGCCGGTGAAAAAGCGGCCCACAAGGCTTTAAAGGAGTTTATCCAAAATAGAGCTGAGAACTATAAAGACAGCCGAGACTTCCCCGCCCTTTCTGGCACAAGCATCATCTCCCCCTGGCTGGTCGCAGGCGTTCTCTCAATACGACAGTGTTTTTCTTCAGCGCTGGCTGCTAACAGTGGTGAGCTGGATACAGGTAATACTGGTCTTTGCTGCTGGTTAAGTGAATTAGTATGGCGGGAATTTTACCGACATATACTCGTCCAGTTCCCCCATATATGCCACAACACAGCCTTTCAGAGAGAGACTGACAAACTGCCATGGTTACACGACCAAAAGCTTCTGGAAAAATGGCAACAGGGGCAAACCGGCGTCCCTATTGTAGATGCTGCCATGCGTCAGCTGACGGCAACAGGCTGGATGCACAATCGTCTGCGTATGGTGGTTGCTATGTATCTCAGCAAAGATTTACGACTGGACTGGCGACTGGGAGAACAGTTCTTTATGGAACACCTGCTGGATGGCGATCTGGCGTCTAACAATGGTGGCTGGCAATGGGCTGCCAGCACCGGAACGGATGCTGCGCCTTACTTTCGCATATTCAATCCCGTCAGCCAGTCCCTGAAGTTTGACCCTGATGGTGCATTCCTGCGACAGTGGTTGCCTGAATTAGCAGAGCTGGATAATAAAACTATTCACGACCCAGCCTCCAGCGGTTCACTCTTTTATGATGACAGTGTTTATCCCAAACCTCTCGTCGATCACAAAGAGGCCAGAGCAGCTACCCTTGAGGCCTTTAAAGCCCTAAAGAGCAAAAACAAGCAATGATAAAATCACCTACCGTCTGCAGTTTCGCTTTATTATGTTTGGCAACATTCAGCCATAGCGATACCAGCACCAGCTCAGATAAGAAACATCAACTCCAACTCATCCAAATGAAGGGGTGTGCCAGCTGTCACGGCACCAAAGGCCAGGGTAACACCATGATGAAAGGGCCAAAGCTGGCAGGACAAACCCAACAGGAGCTAGCCAGAAAAATCAAAGCTTACAGAAGTGGCGAGAGAAATAACCCCACCATGGCGATGATGACGTACTCATTAAGCGATGAGGAAATCGAAAATCTTGCTGCGTATTTCAGCCAATTCAAATAACCTCCTCCGGCAGGAGGAGGTTGCGGGAGTCACTTTATTCAACGGCTTTGGACTGGTAACGATCTTCACCCGGCTCATGAGGCAGAACCGCGTTCAGAATCACAGCTGTCAGGGCACAGAGACTAACCCCCTTCAGTGTCAGACCAAACACCACGACAGACAGATTACCCAGGCCAAATACCAGAACCAGGCCAACAATCGCCAGATTACGCGGCATGGTGAGATCCACCTGCGCCTTAATCAGAGTATTCAAACCCACCACTGCGATAGAGCCGAATAACAGCACCATAATGCCGCCCATAACCGGTGTAGGAATCGTAGCCAGAAAACCGCCCACTTTGCCGATAAAGGCAACGGCAATCGCGATAAACGCGGCCCAGGTCATAATCGCCGGGTTAAAGGCCTTGGTCAGCATCACCGCACCAGTCACTTCAGAGTAAGTGGTGTTAGGCGGGCCGCCCAGAAAAGCAGCGAAAGACGTTGCCAGACCATCACCCAGCAGTGTGTTCTGCAGGCCGGGCTTTTTGATATAGTCCTTGCCGGTGACAGAGCTGATGGCCAGCATATCGCCAATGTGTTCTATAGCGGGAGCGATAGCCACAGGGAGCATATAGAGAATGGCATTTACATTGAACTCAGGTGTTTCGAAGTTTGGAACAGCGAACCAGGCTGCCTGACTCATTGGCGTAAAGTCCACAACCCCCATCACCAAACCTGTGACATAACCAGCAACAATACCGCACAGGATAGGAATCAGCTTGATCAACCCCTTGGCAAACACTGCCGCAATCAGCGTGGCAACCAACGAAACACCCGCCAGAATCATAGACTCTTGAGGATCAATAGAGGGATTAGCAGAGCCGTTGGCCATATTCACCGCCACAGGTGCTAAACCAAGGCCGATCACCATAATCACCGGACCGACAACCACAGGTGGGAACATACGGTACAAAATGCCGCTGCCACGTACCCGCACAAGAAAACTCAGCAAAATATAGAGCATACCGGCTGCAACCAGGCCACCCATGGTGGAAGCCAGCCCCCATTCCGCCACACCGAAACTGATAGGTGCGATAAAAGCAAAGGAGGAGGCCAGGAAGATAGGTACCTGTCGGCGTGTTACCAACTGGAAAATCAGGGTGCCGGCACCAGCGGTGAAGAAAGCTACGTTGGCATCCAGACCAGTGAGCAAAGGCACGAGAACAAGCGCACCAAAGGCAACAAACAGCATTTGCCCGCCCATCAGTGCTTTTTTAGGGGTAGACCAATCGTCTGAGGACGATACAGTTCCTGCGTTTTGATGTGTCATGGGTTCCGATCCCTTATGACCATGAAAATCCCTGCACAATTATTTTTATGCACTAGGAATTCTTCACTCATGGTTGTTTTTGAGCGATTTTATCGAATGTTCACTTTTTAGGAAACGGATAGAGGAGCCAGAAAAACAGGCTCCCTTCACTCGAAAGAGTGGGTGCAACGGACGTTGCATATACGAAAAGAATGTGGCGCGTCCTGGAGGATTCGAACCTCCGACCGCCTGGTTCGTAGCCAGGTACTCTATCCAGCTGAGCTAAGGACGCGTGCTTTGCAAAATCGGTGCTTGTTTAAGACCAGCAAGTCTTTGAAAATGGCGCGTCCTGGAGGATTCGAACCTCCGACCGCCTGGTTCGTAGCCAGGTACTCTATCCAGCTGAGCTAAGGACGCGTGCTTGCCTGTTTAAGCAGGCTTAAATCATCTCACTGAAAACAAATCATTCTCAATAGGGGTTTTCCGATTCTTCCATCTGAAAGACAGATAAGAAAAGAATGGCGCGTCCTGGAGGATTCGAACTTCCGACCGCCTGGTTCGTAGCCAGGTACTCTATCCAGCTGAGCTAAGGACGCGTTTCAACGGCGGCAAACTATAGGGATATACCTTTCGAGAGTCAACCATAAAAAACAGAAGCTCACCGTTTTATTATTTTTCTCAGTTCACAAATCTCAAATACAAAAAAGCCGGCACAAAGGGGTGTGCCGGCGCTCTCAAAAGAGGGGGAGATTGAGATAAGAAAATGGCGCGTCCTGGAGGATTCGAACCTCCGACCGCCTGGTTCGTAGCCAGGTACTCTATCCAGCTGAGCTAAGGACGCGCTGAGGGTTGCGAACTATAGAGACACGGCACCCAGGAGTCAACTGCGCATATTACGCACAACACTCGTCGTCAGATTTACGCATTGCTGCCTTTTCCAGAGAGGGGGAAACTGTCTGCAATCACTCTTTCAGGAGACACATTATGCAGGCACTGCTTAAGAAACTGTCTGGCTATCGCCACATTATCTGGGACTGGAACGGCACGCTAATAAACGACGCCCCACAAGTACTCCATATTGTGAATGAACTACTGGAGGAGCAGGGACTGAACACCATCACGCTGGATGAATACCGCGATCGCTTCACCCATCCGGTGTCTGACTTTTATAAAGGGTTGGGTTTTAACTTTGAAGCGTTTCCTTTTGATGAACTGTGCCTGCACTTCAACGACAAGTACGGCCAGCGCATTCCCTACCTGACACTGCACGAAGATGCACAGGAAGTCGCCAGCCATATTGCCCAGGGGCAGTGGACACAGTCCATTCTTTCAGCTGCCCCTGAGAGTGCACTGCAGGAAGGCGTAAAAACCTTTGGTATCGAAAACTACTTCAGCCATGTGTACGGCCTGGACAATCTCCATGCTGCCTCCAAGGTTCAACGTGGCCATGAGCTGATTAAAAAGGTGGGTATCCCGAATAAAGAGACCATTCTGATTGGCGATACCGATCATGACCTTGAAGTGGCCGAAGCCCTGGGTATTGACCTGATTCTGATCGCCCAGGGCCATCAGTCTTTTGAACGACTGCGGAAGCTGCATCCAAACACTCTGCCCGGCCTGAAAGCCGCTTGATTCCTCCTGCTTAGTCCCCAAACCGAAAAACACATCGACCCTGAGAGCCGCACCTCTTTATAATTGCGGCTTTCCTTCCCCTTCTGAAATGAGAGTCTTACATGTCAGCTGCTAACGAGCTCAAACGCGGTTCAATCGTAGAAATCAATGGTCACTACTATCAGGTAAAAACCATTGAAGCGAAAAGCCCCTCTTCCCGTGGCGCACAAACTCTGTACAAAATCCGCTTCAATCAGGTGCCCGGCGGTCGCAAGATGGAAGGCTCCTACACCGGTAACGACCAGTTCATTGATGTGGACATGCAGCGCCGCGAAGCTTCCTTCCTCTATAAGGATGGTGACTTTTACACATTCATGGACAGCGAAGACTACTCTCAGTACAGCCTGGGTGAAGGAGAGTTGGAAGGTCAGCTGGAATATCTGCTGGATGGCATGGAAGGTTTATCTGTACTGATTGTGGATGATCAGCCTCTGGCTATTGAACTGCCTCAATCTGTGGTTATGGAAGTGGTGGACACCACTCCGGCTATCAAAGGTGCCACCGCTGCCGCCCGTACCAAGCCAGCACGCATGGCGACCGGCCTGGAAGTTCAGGTTCCTGAATATCTGGCTCCCGGCGAGAGCATCAAGATCAACACCGAAACTGGCAAGTTCATGTCCCGCGCCTAGACTTCTGAGGTTTTGAACCGTGACAGATTCACAGCACCTGAAAGACCCGACTAAAAAAATCCAGAAGTTCAAGCCTTGGCAGTTCACTGCATTTTGCACCGCTATGGCTCAACGCAGCCTGCCTAACTATGCGCTGTTCTCGGAAGTGACCGAATTTGGCGACACAGCCGAACTTACCCACTGCCTGAATATGCTGTGGGACCATGTGGCGGGTCAGCAGTCTGCCAAGAACTTCGAGCGACTGCTGGAGCGACTGGAAGAACAGACACCGGATGTCGAACAGTTTGACATGTACGGTGTGTACCCTGCCCTGGATGCCATTGTCTCTCTGACAACAGCCGTACATTGCTCCATGGAACCCTCACCCGAGGAAGCCCTGAGCAATGCCCGACTCTCTCTGGCGACTATTGGCAAATTTCTGAGTCAGGCCGAAGCCCCTGATTTAAAGGGGGTAGAGCTGAGTCAATACATCGAACAGCACCCACTTACTCTGCAGCATCTGGACTTTATTGATGAGGCCATCTCCCTCCTCGGCAAGAGCAAGCCTAATCAGGATATGAAGAAAAGCCTGCGTCAGCTCGCCACCAATGATGGTATCAGCGAACTGGGCATCAGCCTGGAAAGCTAATCCAGTACTGGCGCTTTTTCACCGAGCGCCAGCTCTCCCCCTCCTCCCAGGACCAACTACGCTCAAAAAAGAATACGTAAAACAAATAACGCACCGGGAGCATGTCATGAAAAGCATCTGCCTGTTTTATACACTGCTCGGATCATTACTGGCTTTCCACAGTACAGAGCTTCAGGCATCAGACGATTGCGACAACCGTTCATATACGAAAGCCAAGGGTTATCCGGACTGGAAAATTGGCGGGTTGATTTTTGGCACCCACGGGCAAGTTCAAGCGACCCAGGCTCTCGAGTTCAAGGTGGGCGGCCACCTCCCTGAAGATCAAGGCTTCTACCCCAAAACCGTCACCCTCTCTCTGACCGAAAAGCCCAGCACCATCAGCAAACTGCTAGCGCAACCCAGCGCCGTTACCATCAGTTACGGTATTTTTTATCTTGATGCAGATGACGCCAGCCACACCATTATTTACAACGCGCTGGACTCCACCCCCTTTCTTGATGAGTTTGAGCAGAGCAACAGTTTTACCATCCATGGCAGTCAGTTTCTTGAGTCCTGCAAAATTCCGCGAGGACGAACACAAACCAGGTTAGAAATCTCAGGGTACGTTGTTCAAGTCGAAAGGAAAGGCTTCAGTAAGTTTACTCGCAGCTGCAATGTTATAGTGAATACAAGAGGGAAAGCCGAAGAAGTGCAACAGCATTTCGACCGCTACGAAGAACGTCAGCTTTGCAATGACAACTCAGATTATTTCAACTGTACAACGGAAACCGTACCGATTTACAAAGATGTTACCGTCACAGTCCCCAACACCCAGCTGCTAATCGCCCACTCTGAAGAAGCCTGCGCCTTTGCTGAAGATGCAGGCCGGGCCCGGTCACCCGTTCAGGTTGAATACTCTATACGGAAATTTTCCATATCGGACCCCAATCGAACCAAAATTCATCGCATCACCGTTCAACCCGCCCGTGATCCATAAAAAGGTTGTGTAACTCATGCCAGGCAAGGACAACAAATATGGACACTTCGGTTTCTCCCTATACAATCCAACTCAAGAAAAGGGATTCACAGGAGACTGTCGTGGATATTGCAGAATTCGAAAGCTTGATGTTAAACCTGTTAATCCCTGCCCTGATTTTATTTATGGGGTTTATTGTCTGGGATATAGCCCGCAAGCATAACGCAGGCAAGTTCGGCACATTTGTACTGTTTGGAACACTGGGGCTAGGCGTTCTGGGCTTTGCTATCAAAAAGCTGATCGCCATGAATCTTGGCATTGAATAAGGCCATTGAATCTGGAAGAAAACCCCACAGACTCAAGCCCAACCCCGTACATATAATAAAAAAATCACAAAAACAGCAGTGAGACGCGCCATGTCCTCTTCTCCCTACGTCACTCATACCGTGTTTAATCAGCCGCCGTCTCTCAGCGAGTGGAACCTGTTCACGTCTGACATTGCCCTGCAGGAAGCCCTGAAGCGGGAAGGTGGTAGCTGGGGTGAGCAAACAGTCAGTAACCACGGCGCCCGCCTTGGGGGAGAACTTTTTGAAGCCGGCTTTCTTGCCAACGAACACCTGCCTGTTTTCCATAGTCATGATCGCTTTGGACACCGTATTGACCTGGTGAAATTTCACCCTGCCTATCACCAGTTAATGGATTGTGCCATCAGCCACAGCCTGCACTCTTCTCCCTGGATAAAACCCCGCTCTGGTGCCCATGCTGTTCGTGCCAGCCAGATGTATATGCAGAATCAGGTTGAAGCCGGACACTGCTGTCCGTTGACCATGACCTTTGCTGCCGTGCCGGCTATTGCCCAGCAACCTGATATTGCCGAAAAATGGCTGCCCCGTATCACCGCTAATGTTTACGACCCCACCAACAAACCCTGGTTTGAAAAAAACGGTCTCACCATCGGCATGGCCATGACGGAAAAACAGGGTGGAACAGATGTGCGGGCTAACACCTCTCGCGCAACCCCCCGCAGCAGCTCTCCGAGCCAACAGGGTCCTGGCCAGCTGTACGATATTGTGGGTCACAAATGGTTCTGTTCTGCCCCCATGTGCGATGCCTTCCTCACGCTGGCGCAAACTGAGAAAGGTTTAAGCTGCTTCCTGATGCCCCGCTGGCGGGAAGATGGCTCCAAAAACGCTATGGAAGTTCAGCGCTTGAAAAATAAACAGGGTAACAAAGCCAATGCGTCCAGCGAGATTGAGTTCCGCAATGCCGAAGCCTGGATGCTGGGGGAGGAAGGACGTGGCGTCGCCACCATTATCAACATGGTGGCCATGACCCGCTTCGATTGTATGATCGGCTCCAGCGCACTGATGCGTCAGGCTGTTGCCCAGGCTGCCCACCACTGCCAGTATCGGGAGGTGTTTGGTAAACCGTTAGCCCAACAGCCTTTGATGCAAAATGTATTAGCCGATCTGGCCCTGGAAAGCGAGGGCGCTCTGGCGATGTCTATGCGAGTAGCCCGCGCACTGGACAATCAAAACGATGAACAGGAAAAGCTCTTTTCTCGCATAGCTGTAGCCATTGGCAAGTACTGGATCTGCAAACGGGCACCGGCTCACATCAACGAAGCTCAGGAGTGTCTCGGCGGCGTGGGCTATGTGGAGGAAACCATTCTGCCACGGCTTTATAGAGAGGCACCGGTAAACTCCATCTGGGAAGGCAGTGGCAACGTACAATGTCTGGATGTTCTTCGCGCCCTGAATCGTCAACCAGAAACCCTTGATGCCCTGATGGCTGAGCTGCATCGCAACCGTGGCATGGAAAGCCGACTGGATACTCGCCTGGAAAAACTCGGCCACACTATGGCGACCTTAATGAAAGACCCTGCACAACTGGAGTATCGCGCCCGCGCTGTTATAGAGGAACTGGCTTTATGCCTGCAAGCCAGTTTGTTACTGGACGGCAACCCGCAAATTGCCGGTGCGTTTGCGCAGGCGCGTCTGGGAGACGAGCGTAGTTTGGTTTATGGTACCTTGCCCACGGGTACTCCGGTTACGGATATCCTTAACCGCACCACACCACAACTTTGAACTCAGTGAATGCTTTACCGTAACAAACAAACCAAAGGGCTGGCACAGGATCTTTTCCTGATGCCAGCCTCTTATCAGCGTTTCGCGCAAATTTGCCTGCCTATAGCTCTTATTGCTATTACTACTTTTGCCCTCATTCCGCCGGATGATGTCCCACTGGCAACTCTGGGAGATAAAGTTCTTCATATCACAGCGTTTTTCACTCTGGCGGGCATTGTTGATGCAGCCTGGCCACACTCTCGCTGGAACTGGAAAAAGATGGCACTGCTCACCAGCTATGGGCTAGCTATAGAAATTGCCCAGAGTTTTCACCCTTTGCGAACGTTTGCTCTGGATGATCTGGCGGCGGATGTCATCGGCCAACTACTGTATCTGGCACTGACGCCACTCTTCCAGCGAATACCTGTTCTCCGCCTCCGCTGGCAGCATAAGCCTCAGTAACGAATCCCTATGCGCCGGAACAGGAAGCAAACGACCCATAAGGGACCAATAAGAAGGAACTGAATATCTTTCAGGAATGAGGGCTTCTTGCCCTCAATATGATGCCCCACAAATTGCAAAATCCAGGACACCACAAAAATAATCACCGTTGTCCATAACAACACTTCGGAACCTATTCGCTCCAACTCCAGTACACACCCAAGCATCACCGTCACAATAACCGCCATAGCCACAGCAAGCTTGATGGAAAGGCGCATATAAAAAAACAAGGCAAAGCCCATAAAAGCACAGGCAAATAATGGGCTGAAATACCAGAACAGCCCGATCACACAAAAGGTAATGAGCGGTACACAAACCCAGTGAATTAATTTATTTGTGGGGTTCTGGTGGCTTTCCCCATATTCTTCAAGCCACTGATCAATAGTTTTCATATGCCCTACCTATACTTAGTCACTGTCGGGTAATATTTCGGCAGCCCTGAGCCCTGGATTACAGGCCGTAGAATCACCCACCATTCAGAGAAGTCAATACAATCGCGTCTGGTTCAATCCTGTAACCCACGCCTTTTGCCGACATAAGCGCAGCAAGGGGCGTATCCTCACTCACTGGGAACAACAACAAATTATCCAATCGTTTAGCCACAATATCCGCTAACCCATCAAGCACCATCATCTGAACCAGCTCTGACTGCACAGAGATATCACGACTGGAAATCGTCACGTTATCCAGAAAAACTGCGTGTTCCTGTGGGCTTATATTCAGCTCACTGTTTCCCTTTAACACCAGAGACATAGGGCCAGAAGAAAACTTGCCGGCAAAATCTAAATCCACCTCACCGGATATAACCCAGCTCACAGTTTTGCGGCTATCAGCAAATATGACTTCGGGGGTTTGGAGGTAAAGTGTAGCGCGGGCGGTGGCAGGGAGGTCAACAGTTACAATTTGAGGGCTGGGGAAGCCCTCAGTGACCAAAGTCTGAAATTCTTCGCTGGATAAAGTCACATTCCGGTCACCTGAGCAGGCCACCAGCATGGTCATTAGTATAAAGACTGAGCTAGCCAACAGCCCTTTTTTCACAACAGAACCTCCCCCGTTATTCTTTTCGGAGGAGATTATACACCAGGACTGTTGAGGTTTTGTCAGACGGTTTGTTCGTGGGCTTTTACAACAGGAATGTTGATGGTAGTTCGTAAACCGGGGCCAGCATTCTCCGCAACGATTATGCCCTTGTGGCCATCCACTGCAGCCTTGGCAATCGCCATACCCAAACCTGTACCACTGTTATCACCACCTCGGGTTTCATCCACCCGGTAGAATGGTTCAAACAGATGGCCGATTTCATCTTCTGGCACACCGGGGCCGAAATCACGCACTTCCACGCATGCGGTATCGGCAGAAAGCTTCAGACGCACTTCCACTCGACTGTCCCTGGGAGAGAAGCGAATCGCATTGCGAACAATGTTTTCCACAGCACTGGTAAGTGCATCTTTGTCACCATAGAGCACGCAGTGATCACAGCGCATCAACACAACAGCCTTATCATGAACGGCTGCTTCAAAGTCGGCATTATCCACCAGATCACGCAATGCCCGATCGAGGCTAAAGCTATCTTTAGGCTGATCGAAGTTAGCCGTTAACATACGAGACCATTTCAGAATCTGGCCGATCATATCGTTCAGACGATCAATATCCCGCTCCATACGCTCATGCTCACACTTTGCCACATCACCGGATTTTGCCCGGGCCAGCGCAAGAGCCAGCTGAAGACGGGTAAGAGGGGAGCGCAATTCATGGGACACATCCCGCAACAGACGCTGCTTGGTTTTGTCCATAGTTTCCAAGCGTTCAGCCATAGTATTGAAGTCACGACACAGCTCGCCAACCTCATCCTTTCGCAGTGTCAGATACTTCGGTAGCCGCGCATCCAGATCACCGGCAGCAACCTGACGCACCCGCCGCTGCAGCATTCTCAGAGGGCTGATAATGGAAATAACCAGCAGCAGGCACAACAGAGCGCTTGCCACAAAGGCCATAACAATCAAAACGGGATGTGTGCTGACAATATGGAACAGACGACGCCATAACAGTGCCTTGCTGTGCCAGAGCATCAGCAGCTGCCATTCGCCTTTGCTGGTTTCCACTGCTGTCGGGCCAACAACAACAAAGCTGGAAATATTCGACACATGAATCTTGGATTGTTTCATATCCCGAACCACTTCCAGCATCGGATAATCAAGGTGATGTCGGGTCGTCACCCACTGCCCATCAGGACCTATCATCACCAGTGCCATCTGATCCGGGAAACCCTTATGCTCTTCTACGTGCCCCAGCGCGGCTGTCATCGTTTTACCGACTTCTAACTGCTCCTGAATCAACTCACCATAATGATCCAGATCATCATAGAGGGCTTCACGGGCAGGCATGGAGTCAAGAGGTGCAATGGTAACTGAAGCTGTTATAAGGATGGCACCCAGCAACAGGGCCACAGCCAGCCAGAACCAGAGCAGAATTTTTCTATGGAAGCCCTTCAGCAAGGAGCCTCGAGTCGACTCATTCATGGCCAGTGCTTGCACGATCATTGATCACCTGATTAAACGTAAAACGACGCGTTACCAGGGTATTGACAGGTAACCGCGCCGCCTTTAACAACAGAATTGACTATCAGTCTGCAATATAGAAATAACCGGAACCGCGTACCGTTTTCAAACGAGGACGCCCATCAGGCTTATTACCGATCTTCCGACGCAGGTTGCTCACGTGCATATCGATAGCACGATCGTGAAGCATCAAACGACGGTTCAAGGCTACGTGGGTCAATTCCTCACGGGTTACCAGCTCACCGGCCTTGTCGATCAGGGTTTTCAGAACAATGAATTCTGTGGCTGTAATATCCAGAACTTCCTCTTCCAGCATCACTTCATGATTAGCCAGATTCAGAGCGAGATTATCGATTTGCAGAACTTTACGTCGGTTGCGATCTCCCTCTTCGGGGGTGCGGGCACGACGCAGGATGGCCTTCATGCGAGCCACCAGTTCACGGTGATTGAATGGCTTGGACAGATAATCATCGGCACCGATTTCCAGGCCAACAATACGATCCACATCATCACCACGGGCGGTGAGCATAAGGACAGGAACCTGAGATTGCTGACGAATATTGCGCAGCACTTCAAAACCATTCAGTTTTGGCAGGGTAACATCGAGCAGAACCATGGTATAAGAACCACTGAGAGCGGCTTCAACACCTTGTACACCGTCGTGTACGGCTGTGACCTGATAACCTTCAGTACGAAGGAATTCAACCAACAGTTCACAGAGTTCCAGATCGTCATCAACGAGAAGGATATCAATCATGATGCAGGACACTTCACAACAAAAAAAATACGAGATCAGCACCTGCACAAACTGCAAAAACAATCAGTGTCTGGCAGGTATTAGAACATTCATGCTGCCATTCTAAGCAGTCATCCTTTTCAGTGTCTCTATTTTCTGTAAAGAGTTCGTCAATTGTAAGGAGTGTTGACCGATGTCATCATTCGGGACACACTTACAGCACAAAAATCATACGAAACTGAATTACACTCACAATACACTGACACTCGCCAGATATATTTTCTTAAGTAATACCCGTTAAAACAAACAACATCCTACTAACTGATAGTCATCCAATCTACCTTCTGCTCTCACCGTACCCCCTGTTTCGTCACGACCACCTTCCGAAAAATTATGTAATCTGCACAACATTTCAGCAGGTCACCATGCAACAGCTAGACTTGTACCCACATTTACCTTAACCTCCTTACAAATAATCCTACCTATATGCGCCTTTTTAACGCAGATTGTGCAAACTCCTTGCACAAGCAGAAAAAGGAACACCTTTAGATACTGAGAATCACTATGTGGAAGCCTAAAAAACTCTCCCTGCCAGTTATTTCTATTGTGCTGGGTTTAACCGCGTTGGCGGGCTGTTCAGACGGCAAACAGAATCCTCAAAATGGCCAGATGCAGATGCCAGCGCCTTCGGTTTCTGTGGTAACTGTTTCAGAAGAGCCCGTTGGAGCATACAACGAGTTTGTCGCTCGCACAGAAGCCAGCGAAACCGTAGAGCTGAGAGCCCGGGTTGAAGGCTTTATTGAAAAGCGCGGTTTCCTTGAAGGGGAAACCGTGCAAAAAGGTCAGCTACTGTTTCTGATTGATCAGGCACCGTTTCAAGCTGTACTCAGTCAGGCAAAAGCCAACCTGATCAGCGCACAGGCCGAAGAAGTTCGCGCCAAAGGCGATCTGGATCGTGGTCATGAACTGTTCCCACAAGGGCATATCAGCAAGTCGGACCTGGACAAACTCATCAGTACCGAAGCTCAGGCAAAGGCCAATGTGCAGGCCAGCAAGGCCCAGCTGGAAACAGCCCGCATCAACCTCTCTTATACTGAGATTCGCGCCCCTTTCAGTGGGCGTATTGGTAAAGCCACCTACAGTGTTGGCAACCTTGTTGGCCCCAGCAGCTCACCATTAGCGGAACTGGTCAAACTGGATCCGATGCACGTCAACTTCCAGGTCAATGAAAAGGTACTGATCAGCTACCAGCAATCCCATCAGGAACATACCAGAGACCACAATGGCGGCTCCGAGTTTGATCTATCCCTGAAACTGCCTAACGGCAGCATTTATTCCGAGCCAGGCATCTTCGATTTTGCTGACATTAAAGTGGATGAAACCACCGGCACTATAAATCTGCGGGCCTCCTTCTCCAACCCTGACCGCCTGCTGCTGCCGGGCCTGTACGCAACCTTGATGGTTGACAGCACCCGTAAGGAAAATATGCCGCTGATCCCTCAGGTCTCTGTACAGGAAAACCAGCAAGGTCGTTTTGTTCTGGTTGTGAATGATGAGAACAAAGTGAATACCCGTATTATCAAAACAGGTCGCCGTATTGGCCCCATGTGGACTGTGACATCAGGCCTGAAAGCCGGAGAAAAGGTCATTGTTGCCGGCTTGCAGAAGGTACGCCCTGACATTACCGTCAACCCGGTAATGAAGATGATTGATACCACCACTGGCACGCTCAGCGATCCGGAACAACAAGCAGGACAGCCCGTACGAAAAGCAGACGGTGAGGCTCAATAAATGCTGTTCAGTCACTTTTTTATAAAGCGACCCAAGTTCGCTTTTGTCATATCCATTGTGATTACACTGGCAGGGTTAATATCTCTGTCGATGTTGCCAGTTAATATGTACCCGGAAATTGCACCTCCCCAGGTACAGGTTTCGGCCACTTACCCGGGGGCCAGCGCTCAGGTTGTGGAAGAGGCAGTCATCCGGCCCCTTGAGGAGAAAATAAACGGCGTGGAAGACATGCTGTATATCGAATCCTCGGCCAGCAACGATGGCAGAGCCACCATTACGGTGACGTTTAAATCGGGGATAGACGACGACATCGCCCAGGTAAACGTCCAGAATCGTGTTTCTCTGGCTGAATCCAAACTACCAGCAGATGTTCGCAGTCAGGGGATCACCGTACGTAAGCAATCCAGTAACATACTGATGGGTGTGGTGCTGAGATCCCCCGATGGCCGGTTCGACAACAAATTTCTGAGCAACTATGCCAGCAATTATATTACTGAGCCTCTGGCCCGTATCTCCGGTGTCAGCGCGGTCAATGTCATGGGTGATCAGACCTACAGCATGCGTCTCTGGCTGAACCCTGATCGCATGAACGCGTTGAACGTAACCGTGACCGATGTTCGCAACACCCTGAATGAACAGAACATGGTTGTCGCTGCCGGTAAGCTGGGTCAGGGTCCGAACCTGCCAGATCAGCAGTTTGAATACACTATTCAGAGCCAGGGCCGCCTGAGAACAGAATCCGAGTTTGGCAACACCATTATTCGCGCCAACCCGGACGGTTCTATTGTTCGCCTGCGGGATATTGCCCGTATTGAGCTGGGTACACAGTCCTATTCAGGTCAGGCCAGGCTGGATGGAAAACCCATAGCCTTTATAGTGGCCTACCAGTTGCCTTCTGCTAACGCCCTTGATGTGGCTGAAGGTGTTCATGCTGAAATGGAGCGTCTGTCCCAGAGCTTCCCGGAAGGCCTGGAATACTACATCCCCTACGACACAACCCGCTTTATTTCACGCTCCATTAGCGAAGTTATATCCACTCTGTTTGCTGCTGTGGCTCTGGTGGTTCTGGTGGTGTTCCTGTTCTTGCAGAACATCCGCATGACCCTGATCCCTACACTGGCCATTCCGGTGTCTCTGATCGGTACATTCGCCATTATGAATGTGCTGGGCTACTCCATTAACACTATCTCTCTGTTCGGCCTTGTACTGGCGATCGGGGTCGTCGTAGACGACGCCATTGTTGTCATAGAAAATGTTGAACGACATATCTCCGAGGGGATGCACCCGATAGAGGCTACGCGGGTCACCATGACGGAGGTCACCGGCCCGGTTATCGCCACCACCCTGGTACTGCTGGCGGTATTTGTCCCTGTGGGCTTTATGCCGGGTATTACCGGGACACTCTATAAACAGTTCTCAGTGACCATTTCTGTCGCGGTTCTGATCTCCTCCCTCAACGCTCTGACCCTTAGCCCGGCACTGTGTGCCACGATTCTCAGAGCAGACAAGATGAGTCATCTCAGGATGATGAAGCCTCTGGAAGCGCTGATCACCCGTATGACCGGTAGCTACAAAACCACTGTCGGCTGGATGCTCAAACGTGCTGCTCGCATAGGTGTCCTGTTTCTGATACTTCTGGCCGCCGCAGGCTATCTGTTGAAAGAGCTGCCTTCCAGTTTTGTTCCTAATGAAGATCAGGGCTTCCTGCTCCTTAACCTGCAACTGCCCGATGCGGCCTCCGTTAACCGCACCAACGAGGTGATGGAACGCATCAACAAGATGGTATTGAATGATCCGGCCGTCGATCACTTTGTGGGCATAACCGGTTTCAGCATTATGGCGGGTTCCGGTTCCAACAATGGTCTGGGCTTTATCATTTTGAAAGACTGGGATGAGCGCACCACACCGGAGATGCAGCCAGCGGCTATTCTCGGTCGTCTGCAGGGCCAGCTCTGGGCCATGCAGGATGCACAGGCTTTTGCCTTTGAAATGCCGTCTATTCCCGGCCTGGGTGCCACCGGTGGCTTCGACTTCCGCCTTCAGGATACTATGGGCCGTGACCCTCAACAGCTGGCGCAAGTGCTGAATGGCCTGATTTTCGAAGCCAACCAGCGCCCTGAACTGAGCCGGGTAATGAGTACCTTCCGGGCCAACGTGCCTCAGTACTCTCTGAGTGTGGACAGAGACAAAGTGAAAGCCATGGGCGTGAACATCTCCGATGTTTACCAGACTCTGCAGGCTCAACTTGGTTCCATGTACATTAACGACTTCACCCGCTTTGGTCGCATCTATCAAGTGATCATGCAGGCGGAGAACAAGTACCGCACCAAACCTGAAGATCTGAGCAACTACTTTGTGCGTAATGCCACTGGCGAGATGGTGCCGCTGTCCACGATGGTGAGTATGAAGCCGATTCTGAGCGCCTCTTCTATCAGCCGCTTTAACCTCTACAACTCAGCCACTATCAATGGTGAAGCAGCACCAGGCTACAGTAGCGGTGACGCTATCAAGGCAATGACCGAACTGGCTGAAAAGCTCCCCGACGGTTACACCTTTGAGTGGGCAGGTCAGACCCGACAGGAAATCTCAGCAGGCAACCTGACCCCGATTCTGTTCGGACTCGCCATTCTGTTTGTGTACCTGTTCCTGGTGGCTCAGTATGAAAGCTGGAACATTCCCTTCTCGGTTATTGCCTCAGTACCTATTGCCATCTTCGGCGCGGCACTGGGCCTGACCCTGACGGGAATGGTCAATAACATCTACGCCCAGATAGGCATGGTACTGTTGATAGGTATCGCAGCGAAAACCGCCATTCTCATTGTGGAATTCGCCATGTCCAAACGGGAAGAAGGCATGAGTATTCTGGAAGCAGCAGAAACCGCTGCAGGCCTGCGTTTCCGGGCGGTTTTAATGACGGCACTGTCGTTTGTGCTCGGTATTCTGCCTCTGGTTGCTGCCACCGGCCCTGGGGCAGCCAGCCGTCAATCCCTGGGTATGACCGTGTTCTGCGGTATGCTGGCAGCTACGGTTATTGGTACACTGATGACGCCAATTCTGTATCGCATCATTCAGGCGATGCGTGAAAAAGTCAAAGGTGAGCTGGAGCACCTTCAGAAGTAACCTCACACAATCTACGCTCTCCCCCAAATCTATTTGGGGGAGACAACACAAGCGATGTTCAGCGAAGTCTTTTCTAGAATTGGGATAATTAACAGGCGATATTGGAGAGCTTGCATATACTTGTTTGGCGGTTAGGTATTCCCGCAGAGAACGAGTAAATGACTATTGCCAAACGTCTATCTGACTTCCTTGAACAAAACAACATAGATTTCGACATTGTTTCCCACCCTTACGCCGAGGGTGCACTCGATACGGCCCATCATGCATGTATTGCAACGAAAACCATGACAAAGGCCGTTGTTCTGGAAGACAACAACGGTCTTTTAATGGCCGTTCTCCCCTCTAACAATAAACTGATGCTGAACTGGTTGAACAGCAACCTCAACCGTCATTTAAGACTGGTAGAAGAACACTCGTTGCATGAGCTGTTTTCCGACTGCCAGCCCGGCGCAATTCCAGCCATGGGACAAGCCTGGGGAATGGTGACCGCCTGCGACAGCGATCTTGATACCGTGACAGATATTTACCTGGAGGGAGGAAATCATCGGGAACTGGTGCATATGCACCGTGAGCAGTTTCAGAAACTAATGAAAGACCAGATTCACGACACCATAAGCTGCGATCCCAGTGATAGGGAAGCCTATCGCTGCTTCACCGCCAGCGAGTTTCTATAACGGACACCTTTACCATTCTTGCTGAAGATTGCCTGATAATTCTCTGGCTGCCCCCTGATGGGCAGTCTACCTTTCCCAAGACAGACAGCTGTCGTCTAGCCGCAAATTCACTAGCGCAGAAGACATCAGCCGCAGCTTTCAGTGTGCATTTCCCCATAATCACAGAAAAAGTACGTAACACCCTGTTATTCACAACATCCCACTAACAACATGGATTGCAAAAAATGAAAATATTGATGCAATCCTTACGGTTGTACAAAAAAGCTTACATGAGAGAATGACAAATGATCCCGTAGATTGCTGGAACCCATAACCATGTCGGTCGCCCCTGTCGTAAATGGCGGTAATATCCAACAAGGTGCTCCACGAGAGCCTCTCTTTGCTGCCAGAATTGCCCCTCTCATTATTATCCTTGCCCTCTCTGCTCTCGTTTGGCAAGTCCCCCCTCCTGTCGGGCTGGAAGCTCCCGCATTTAAAACTGCAATCTTCTTCATTGCCACGATTGCAGCCATTGTTTCCAAAGTTCTTCCTACCGGCGCTGTTGCCGTTGTCTCCATTGCTGCTTACACCCTTCTTCACCCTGGCGGTGAAGTCGGCGGAAAAAACACCATTAACGCCGCCATTGGCAACTTTGATAACGCTCTGATCTGGCTGATTGTTATCGCCTTCATGATTGCTCGGGCCTTTACCAAAACAGGTTTGGGTCGTCGTATAGCTCTGCTTCTATTGAGCAAATTCGGTCAATCCTCTCTCCGTGTTGCCTACTGCCTCGGTGTTGCCGATTACCTGATTGCGCCAGCCACCCCCAGCAACACCGCCCGTGCTGCTATTGTGTCCCCTATCGCTGATGCCCTTGCCAAAGTTATCAACAAGGATGACAAGAAACTGTCCCAGTTTCTGATCTCCAGTGTCAGCGCCATGAATGATGCCTCTGCTGTTGGTTTTCAGACAGGGTTTGCCGGCAACCTGGCACTGGTTGGCATTGCCAGCACTGTTGCAGGTGTCACGCTAACGTTCGCATCCTGGGCCACTTACCTGCTGGTTCCTTCTCTGGTGCTGCTGCTGATCATGCCTTTTGTTCTGTACAAGGTGATGTCTCCAGAAACCAAGGCAACCCCTGAAGCTCCTGCCTTCGCCCGTAAAGAGTTGAACAATATGGGCCCCGTCACAATGGGTGAATGGAAGCTGGTTGTCGTATTCATCGCTCTGATTGTTATGTGGGTAGGTGGCGAGACACTGGGCCTGCACTCTGCTGCATCAGCCTTTATTGGCCTGTCTATTCTGCTGCTGACCGGCGTTCTCAACTGGAACGATGTGAAAGCGGAAAAAGGCGCCTGGGATACCCTGATCTGGTTCTCCGTGCTGATGGGTCTTGCCAACCAGCTTAAGGCTCTGGGCTTCACCGGTTGGGTAGGCCACCAGATGTCTGACTTCCTGAGCCTGCATATGGCCGGTGCAACACCGCTGTTATTTCTGATTGCCATGATGTCTCTGTACCTGTTCACGGCTTACTTCTTTGCCTCCGGTACCGCCAAGGTAGTAGCTCTGGCTCCAGTGATAATTGGCTCACTCATGTCTCTGGGCGTAACTCCTCTGATCGCCGTACTGGCCGTTGCTGGTGTAACCAACGTTGGCTGCAACCTGAGTACTTACAGCCACGCCCGTAACCCGCTTCTGATGGGCTACGGCTACCACACCGATAGCGAGTGGATGAAGATTGGCCTTGTGATTTCCATTGTCGGCTATGCCATCTTCATGGTTGCTGGCCTGCTGTGGTGGCGCATAATTCTGCCCGCCTGATTTTTGCAAAACCTATCAGGTCACTTTTTAGGATTGTTGACCGTGCTGTGACGTACGCTCGCACTGCTGCGAAGTAAGGCAAATGTGCATGACAACGGATAATCCTTGTCGTGCCCCCTTTGCTCCCTATAATAGCCAGCCAAATGCGTGCTACTTCAAGGAGTTACAGATGTCTGAAGCTGTCAGGGCCGATAACGTTATCCCTCAAGCAGAAATGAACCGCCTGCTCTGGCACAGTCGCCGAGGCATGCTGGAACTGGATGCACTGCTACTGCCGTTTACCAGGAAAGTTTACCCAACACTGAGCGCAGAGGAGCGCGTTATTTACGGCGAGCTGCTGGACTGCCTGGACTCCAATTTGTTTTCATGGTTTATGGATAAGGAAGTACCTGAAGCACGCTTTGCAGGTATTATCGCCAAAATCCTGGAACGTGCCCGTCAGTTTCCACCTACCCACGACTGAAGGTGCAACTAAAACCTGAGAAAACGTTTTGGTGTCTCTGGAATGAACCGCTTTACCGTGTCATCTTTTTCACAAAGACCACAACAAACAGCGCAAGGCAGAAGTTGCCAATAAATGCTTCCAGAGATGCCAGGGTTCGTGACGGCCCCATCGGGGTTATGTCTCCATACCCCAGAGTTGTAAACGTCACCATACTGAAATAGAGGGAATCCAAAAGCGCATCGATATTTTTTTCAAAGGTAGCAGTAGGTTCAAAACGAATAATTTCCCCGTAAGATACCATCCCGGAAATGAAATAAAACAGCGAGCACAGCACCACCAACCCGGCTGAGAAGGAAAATACCCGCAGCGGTTTCTCGCCATAACCACACAGCATATCCACCAGCTTCGACATCCATCTCTGCCAGGAACCCAGTGGGTACTGGTACCGACGGAACACCATTTCCTTATAAAAGAAGTGGCCGGATTCATCGAACAGGCCGTGGTCTTCACAGCTCTTGCGCACGCTGCGGCACACCTCCTCCGCTTCACCGTAGAGAATATGCTTCTGTTCCGGCGTACGTTTCACATGCTTCTGAGCCAGCTGCCGTTCCTGATAGAGAGTTCGCCCCCACTCCACATGAGCCATACGGCTGTAGTCCAGCCGAATACCCAGCATATTGGTTTCCGTCATTTTGGCGAAATTGAGTGTAGCACCGGTTAAGTCAGCCTTGAGTAAACGCGCGCCCTGTAAGTTGACACGAAACAGATGGGCGTAACGCAGGTTGGCACGGTACAAATTTGTATTACTCATATCCGGCCCTGCGCAGCCTTCCTTAGCACCAAGGTCAATCCCCTCCAGGTCAGCCTTGGCGAGGTGGAAGCCTGCAAGGGATTTCCCTTCCTTCGCCATTTTCTGCAAACGGTCACGAATATCCGGCCCGGTTTTATCCGCCTCGGGGTCGTGCCAGAAACACATTGTGTGATCGGGCAGGCACAGCTCTTTGCAACCCTGATAAATACATGGCTGAAGCAATACCTTTTTCTGAGGAGACGCTTTTTTAGAAGATGGTTGATTTGAAGCCGCATCCATGGGCGAAGAATCCTGAGTCGGGGCGCGATTGAAGACAGGTAGTCTAAAAAATTATAGGAGTTATTTTCCTGTGCGCCCCAAGGTTCATCTTATCTCACTATAATGAGAGGCGTTCTCTGTGCCGACTCCTGTGATGACTTGCTTTCAGGAGAGCAACTCTATGACCATGTCACAAAACCTCAGTCGTTATCTCGCTCAAAAACAAGCCAGCTACGACACCGTCACCCATACCCGCAGTAGCAGCGCCGTACAAAGTGCTATTGCTTCCCATGTACCCAGCAAAACCGTTGCCAAAGCTGTTGTTCTTAAAGACCCTGTGGATAACTACCTGATGGCGGTTATCCCTGCCGACCGCCGCCTGCATTTGCGGGTATTGGAAGATATTGTTGATGCACCACTGAAACTCGCAGAAGAGGATGAACTTATCAACAAATTCCGAGACTGCAAAACCGGTGCGATTCCCGCTGTTGGCCCAGCATTTAATATGGATATGATCTGGGACGACCGCTTTCTCAGCACGACAGATGTATATCTTGAAGCCGGAGACCATGAAACACTGGTTCATGTCTCAGGAGAAACATTCCGGGACTTAACCAGCCACTCTCCCCATGACCAGATCAGCCGTCCAAGTAAAGGAGAAGAGATAGACACAGATTGGGATGCGTTTTAACTATAGGCTCCTTCCCCTCCTTTTCAGGATCAGGGGAAGGAGCAGGTAGCATTTAGCTTAACCAGGCAGCACCACAAACAAGAACGACCATGGTAAACAAAATCCATCCGAGGGTTTTCTGGGATGCTGACACCGCAAACTTCACACTGAAGTGTGCTCCTAATGAACACCCAAAGGCCAGAATCAACCCCGGCACCCAAAGCACCAGGTCGTTCCAGATAAAAATACCCAGCGCCACAAGCGTAAATGCTCCAGTACACAGAATTTTCAAAGCATTGGCGCGCACAAGGTCATAACGCAATCCACCAGCCAGCGCTGCCAGTAACATAAAACCAACCCCAGCCTGTACAAAGCCGCCGTAAACGCCAGCTAGAAACAACATCAACACAGACTGTGGATGGGAACTGACACTGCGAACATGATCACCACTGGGTCGCATGGTAGAGGGGCGAATCACCATCACCAGCGCCATAATCATCATGGAACCCAGCAGCACAGGCTTCAGCACCTCAGCAGGTAGCCATGCAGCCAATCCTGCTCCCACAGCAGCACCAATCAGAGTGGGTACAACAATACTCACCATCGAGCCCGTATCAAGCTTATTCTGGCGATGAAAACCTGTCAGGCCGGTAATGGATTGAAACATAACCCCTACCCGGTTCGTAGCATTGGCAATATCCGCAGGCATTCCCAAAAGCATCAACGCAGGGAGTGTGAGCATCGAGCCGCCACCGGCTACTGTATTGATAAACCCGGCAGCAACCCCTGCCAGCAAAAGGGCAATACTATTGACCAGTGTCAGCTCGTACATAGCCTCAAATATCCCTGTAAACTATTAACGTGCGGTCATGCGAATGGAGCCATCAAGGCGAACTGTTTCACCATTGAAGTAATCATTTTCTGCCATACAGACAACAAGATTGGCAAACTCTTCCGGACGACCGAGGCGCTTGGGATATTCCACGCTATTGCTCAGTGATTCAATGGCAGCTTCTGGCAAAGAGGCGGCCAGAGGTGTCATAAACAAACCGGGAGCAATAGTATTGATACGAATGCCATAACGGGCAAACTCACGGGCAATGGGCAAGGTCATCCCCACAATACCGGCTTTGGATGCTGCGTAAGCTGGCTGGCCAATCTGACCATCAAAGGCTGCAACAGAAGCCACATTAATAATCACTCCACGGCTTCCATCATCGTTTATCGGCTGATTATGTTGCATTTTGGCCGCAGCTAAACTCAGCACGTTGAAGGTGCCGAACAGGTTGATATCAACAATTTTTTTAAATTCATCCAAAGGCAGGGGGTTGCCTTCGCGATCAATCACTTTAGCGGGGGGGCCAATACCGGCACAGTTCACAATGATATGCAGTTCGCCAAATGCTTCCATAGCCTGATCAACCCCTGTTTGAACAGAAGCCTCATCGGTCACATTCACAACACTGTATCTGGCATTCCCTGAACCAAGCTCTTGCACAGTGGCCTGAGCCATCGACTCATTCAGATCAAAGATCACCACCTTCGCACCTTTTTCCACCAAGGCACGACACGCGGCCTGCCCAAGCCCTGATGCACCACCAGTGACGACGGCAACCTTATTCTGCAGATCCATACCAGACTCCTGACCATTCTTATTATATGGAAGCGGCTATTTTAGTGAGGATTACCTACGGTTACCATTAACCGAAACGACCATAATTTATAGCTCAGCCCTCCAAATCTCACAGGAGTTAGCAACTCCTCTAATTCTGCTAGTCTGAATGGGTAGCCACAACCTCAATTAATACCGGAGCCCTGCCCAGTGGCTGCGATACGATTAACGTCGAGGCAGCACTGAATGCGCTTTAAGATTTATTAAAACCAAGAAAAAACGCGGAGCAGTCATCAATGGCGGCTCCGCGTTTTTTTTATGTTTATAAACAATCAGGCTGTCAGAATTTTCAGGGTATTCGTTTCCCCAACAACCGCCATTCTGTCGCCCTTGGTGAGAAGAACCTGATCCCCCCTCGCCAGCAAACCTTTATCCATAAGCAATGCAATAATTCCTTTATTCACCTCTGTGCTGCTATTCATCACCGTTGGATCAAACAAAAACGCTTCTACACCTCGATAGAGCGCCATTTTACGCCGTGAACTTTCCGAGCGGGTGAGCGCATAAATGGGCAAAGCCGAATTTATCCGTGACATCCACAATGGCGTATTCCCCGATTCAGTCAGGCACACAATCGCCTTCACCTTTTCCACATGGTTAGCGGTATACATAGTAGCCATTGCAATGGCTTCATCAGTGCGGGTAAAACGCCAATCCATACGGTGGGATGAAATCTGGATGGCAGGCTGCTTCTCCGCCCCCAGACATATCCGCGCCATGGCATCCACAACCTCACTGGGGTGATCACCCGTGGCGGTTTCCGCTGAGAGCATGACCCCATCGGTGCCATCCAGTACGGCATTGGCGACATCAAACACTTCTGCCCGGGTAGGAAGACTGCTGGTAATCATGGATTCCATCATCTGTGTGGCGGTGATCACTGGCCGGTTATACAAGCGAGCCTGATGGATAATCTGCTTCTGCACACCTACCAGCTCGGCATCGCCTATTTCAACGCCTAAATCACCACGGGCCACCATAACGGCATCGGAGGCGCGAATGACATCGTCAAGATTTTCAGGTGTCCTGACCACTTCCGCGCGCTCAATTTTGGCAACCAGACCCGCATGGCCACCAGCCTCGGTGAGCAGCTGGCGGGCAACATCCATATCCGCACCGCAGCGGGGGAAAGAGACGGCCAGATAATCGATACCAATAGAGGCAGCGGTCTGGATATCGCTCCTGTCCTTGTCTGTGAGAGCTGGAGCGGAAAGACCACCACCCTGACGGTTAATACCTTTGTTGTTGGTCAGCCTACCACCGGTAAGCACCTGGCAGAAAATACGAGCACCATCAACGCCTTCCACCCTCAGGGTTATACGGCCATCATCCAGTAAAAGCACATCACCGGGATTACAGTCATCTGGAAGTGCGCTGTAATCCAAACCTACTGTTTGCTGATCGCCAGCGTTTTTATCCAGTTCGGCATCCAGAACAAACTCATCCCCTTCGTTCAGGTTCACACTATTATCACGGAAACGACTGATACGGATTTTCGGTCCTTGCAAATCCCCCAGAATGGCGACAGCCCTATCATGCTTCTCCGCCAGTTTGCGTACCTGTTCAGCTCGCCTTCGGTGATCTTCCGGCTCACCATGGGAAAAGTTCAAACGAACCAGATCAACTCCGGCCAGAATCAGCTTTTCCAGAGCATTTGTTTCGTCTGTTGCGGGTCCAAGGGTTGCCACAATTTTCGTGCGTCTCAGCGGTTCCATTCTGGTCTATCCGTTGTTAAAACTTCCCTTGACTATAACCGTGTTTGCCAACTTCACAACGAAACGCGTGCCTCTAATCACAGGATCGACATATACCTTGATTCAGCTCATTCTCTGCCTTTTCTTTGTACGCCCTCAATGAAACGGCGGGGCCTTAATAATCCGGGGAAAGCCTGTGACAATCGCCAACAAAGCCACAATCGCCAGCACCCAGACATAATGCACGGCACCGGCAATAAATAGCGGTGAGATACCGGCAATGGAACCCGCCAGCAGAATCTGTGCCCCCCAGGGAATCAGCCCCTGAATCACACAGGAGAAAATATCCAGCAAACTGGCAGAGCGGCGAGGGTCGATACCGGTCTCCTGACTCAAATCCCGCGCCAGCTCCCCAGATGCCAGAATGGCGACAGTATTGTTAGCCGTAAACACATTGCAGATGGAAACAATCACCGCAATGCCCAGCTCAGCAGAGCGAGCTGTCAGCTCCCCTTTTCGGGTAAACATTCGGCGAATCGCGCCGATCAGCCAGGCCTTGCCGCCATTTTCTGTCATCATCCGACTCAGCCCGCCAATAAACATGGAGAGCACCATAATTTCGATCATACTCTCAAAGCCCCGATATACTTCATCACCAGCGGTTGCCAGAGAATACTCTCCAAAAACCATTCCCATCAGTGTTGAGAACAGGATGCCACTCATCAAAACCACCAGCACATTCATGCCGCTGACAGCCAGCCCAAGTACCAGAATATAAGGCAACACCAACCAGGGATTGTCTGCCTCGTGGGTGACTGTCTCACCGCCTTGCCCCAAGTACAAAAGCAGGATCAGTGTTACCACTGCGGCAGGCAGAGCAATGCGAATATTGAACATCAGTTTATCCCGCATATTGCAGCCCTGGGTACGGGTGGCGGCAATAGTGGTGTCGGAAATCATAGAGAGGTTATCTCCAAACATGGCACCACCGACAACGGCCCCGACACACACGCCAAGGGACAAGTCTGTTGAGTCAGCAATGCCTACTGCAACAGGTGCTATTGCCGCTACTGTCCCCATAGACGTTCCCATGGCCGTGGCCACAAACGCCGACACCATAAATAAACCGGGAAGAAGAAAAGGCCCTGGCAGCATCTGTAAACCGAGGGCTACCGTGGCATCAACACCACCAATGGCACTGGTCACCTGACTGAACGCACCAGCCAGCAGGAATACCATACACATAGTGGCAATATTGATATCCGCTACACCTTTCAGAAACGGGTGAATACGATCTTCTATAGCACCACTGGCCAGAATGACAGCCACCACCATGGCAGGCAGAGCGGCAACAGGAGCCTTTATCTGATAGAACGCAAATTCAGTTCCCATAATGGAGTGGTAAACGCCCCCACCAAAAAAGATCACTACAAAGACGAACAAAGGAAGCATGGCCAGGCCGTTGGCCGGGGGAGTGTCATTCATATTATGTGAAAACCGTTTTTATAAAAGTATTTCGATCATCAAAGGCATACTATTGTAGGCGGCTCTTCAAAAAGCACCTGTTTGCCCATACCCCACTTAATACGATAGCGCAGCTGCGTAGGTACACTTCGCACAGCTACTTAGTTGATTACATCAACTAAAAACCATCTAATACCCTCAACAAAAATTGATAGATTCTATAACCCTGAAAGCCGACCGTGCATGAGCCGACAATCTGAACGCCTTTATCATCACATACTCGCTTTGGCATGGCGATTTAACAGCCTGTGCGATTCTGGCGCCTGTGGTGACTTTTCCCTGATCGACCTGATGGCCATGCGCACCATCCAGTGCGAGAACCAGTGCCCGGTACAAACTGTGGGCAAACGGCTGGGCATTACCAAAAGCGGAGCAACCCGTGTGGTAAAGCGCCTTGTGTCTCGGGGTGTAGTCGCCATTAATGAAAGCCCGGACGATGGCCGCATCAAATGCCTGAGCCTGACCGATGAAGGCCATGAATGCCTGAATCTGGTGAAAAAGAAGCAATCAGCTCACATTGCCAAATCCCTGAGTCACCTCGGGAACGCGCAATCCAGACAGATGGAAGATGGCATCCAGTCACTGCTGAAAGTACTACCCATCCCCAGCTCCGATTAGGAGTACAAAAATAGCCGCAGCTATTTGAACAAGGTTTCGCTCAATTTTCTGAGCCATTAGTTGACAGCATCAACCACTACACACTTACGGAAATTACCAATGTTCACAATGTCACCCATTCTGGAGGCACGGCTATGACGCTGTTATGGAAGATGCGCTTCATTCTCAAAGATTACTGGAAACAGTATCTGCTTGCCTTCATCTCTCTGCAAACTGTTGCCGCCCTCAATCAGATTCCCCCCTGGTTGATTGGCTGGGTTGTCGATCAGATCAGTCACGACAGCTTACAAGGTGTGGAACTGGCAAAAACCGTGGCTGCTATTTTTGCCATTGCCCTCACTATTTATGGCCTGCGTTATGTATGGCGTTCCCTGCTGTTCGGTGCGTCTGTGGATCTGGTTCGTGCTCAGCGGGATAAACTGTTCGCCCATTTCACCAAAATGTCCCCCGACTTCTATCAGCGTCACACCACTGGTGACCTGATGGCTCACGCCACCAACGATCTGAATGCTGTGGAAGAAAGCGCCGGTTCCGGCATCATGACGCTGGTGGATTCCTTTATCGCCGGCTTCACCGTGTTGTTCGCTATGGTGTTTGCGGTGAACGGCACCCTGACCCTGATGATTCTGATACCTTTTCCCATTTTGATCTGGGCCTCCAGCCGCTACGGAATTCTGATGCATGAGCGTTTTGGCGAGGCTCAGGCCACCTTTTCAGCTTTGAATGAGGAAGCGCGGGAAACAGTGTCCGGCATTCGAGCCGTACGCGCTCACCAGCTGAATGAACGACAGCTGAAGAATTTCTACGAACAGTCCCGCAAAACGGTAAGAGCCAACCGTCGTGTTGCTCAAGTCGATGCGCTGTTCATTCCCAGCGTACAGATATTTTTTGGTTTCGCCTTTGTCATTGCCCTTATAGGTGGAGCCTGGTTTATCGAGAACGGTGTGATGACCATCGGTATGCTCACCACCTTTACCTTGTACCTTGGACAGCTTCTCAGCCCGATGATGCAGTTTGGCTGGCAGTTCAGTGTATTCCAGCGTGGCAGCGCCTCCTGGAGCCGTCTGGAAAAACTGTTCAATCAAGAGCCTTCCGTTAAGGACGTTCCTGACGCCGTGTCTGTGCCTCAGAACAAAGACCTGAACGTGCACGTGGAAACCTTCGCCTATCCCGATGCCGAAGCTCTGGCTCTGAAAGACATTTACCTGAACGTACCAGAAGGTTCTTTCGTCGGTATCACTGGCCGCACCGGCAGCGGTAAAAGCAGCGTGTTCCGACTGATTCTCCGTGAGTTCAATCTGGAAGCGAATTCTCATATTTCCATGGGAGGCACGGCGCTGAATCAGATTCAGTTGAAATCCTTGCGTCAGCAACTGGCCTGGGTACCTCAGGAGCCCATGCTGTTCTCTGGCACTATCGCCAGTAATATTGCTTTCTCCAAGCCCTCAGCTACCCGGGATGAGATTGAGGCAGCAGCCAAACTGGCGGCTATTCATGACGAGGTCATGGCCTTTAAAGATGGTTACGAAACGGTGTTGGGTGAACAGGGCATTAACCTGTCCGGCGGCCAGAAACAGCGCGTGGCCTTTGCACGGGCACTGTTATCTGATGCCAGCATTCTACTGCTGGACGACGCCTTCAGTGCACTGGATATGAAAACCGAAGCCACCATCTTGAAAAACCTGACGGCTTATCACAACAAAAAAACCGTACTGCTGATTACCCAACGTCTGCCAGAGTTGATTCATGCCGACCACATTGTCGTTATGGATGAAGGGCGCATTACTGAACAGGGCAATCATCGTTATCTCACCGAGAACGAAGGCTGGTACGCAAAAATCTTCCAGCAGCAGGCCCGTACACTGCATATCGACAATCTGGAGGCCGCAGCGTAATGGCATCAAAAATGAGTAAGCTGAAGCAATTCTCCGGTCTCACCCACTTGCTGACTTACAGCAAACCCTATGCCAAAGGTTTTATCACGGCCTTTGTGTTGTTGATGGTGGCCACTGGTTTTGAGATGGCCTCTCCGTGGGTGATGAAAATCATTCTGGATGACTATATCGCGGCCGGCAGCACAGATATTCACGCACTGGCCATGATGGGCGCGGCCTTAACAATGACGTATGTGTGTTCGGCACTGTTCCAGTACATTCAAAGCATTATTTTCCAGAAAAACTCTCTGGAGGTAATACACGACATTCGTCAAAAAGTATTCCGTCACATGCTGACACTGCCTATGAAGTACTTCGATGGTGAACCCACGGGCCGGCTGGTATCCCGCCTCACTAACGATTCACAAGTGCTGCACCAGATGTTTGTGGGGGTCATTCCTGCGATTCTCCGTGGCGTGTTTAAACTGGTTGGTATCTTTATCGCTCTGGCACTGCTGGACTGGAACCTGATGCTGCTGATGCTGGTCATCATTCCCATCCTGCTGGGCAGTATGCGCATGTACCAGAAGTTGAGCCATCCGGTTGTCCATGGTATTCGCGCCCGGCTGGCAGATATCAATACCTCCCTGAACGAATCCCTGCTGGGTATGCGTATTATTCAGGCCACAAACTATGAAAATAAGCTGTGCTGCGATTTCGGTGCAAAGAATCAGGAGTGGAGTGAACTGCGCCGTAAGGAGATCAACGTCAACAGTCTGCTACTGATGCCTTTTGGTCATCTGGTACAAACCGCAGCACTGGCAGGCATTGTCGCATGGTTTGGTTGGAGGTCCGGTTTTACCATGGTGGAAGTGGGTACTATTTACGCCTTTATCAACTATCTGGCCCGCTTCTTTGACCCCTTCCGCCAGATTGCCATGCAATTGAGCAATCTGCAGCAATCCCTGGTGGCCTCAGAGCGTGTGTTTGAAGTGCTGGAAGAAAAGCCCGAAAAGCATGAACAGGTCAAGGTGGAAGATACCCCTGTACAGGCAGGGCAGCTGGAATTCCGTAACGTGACACTGTCTTACGATGGCAAGAACCGTGCACTGGATGACGTCAGCTTTTCTGTAAAGCCCGGTCAGTTCACCGCAATTGTAGGCCACAGTGGCAGCGGTAAGAGTTCCATCATCAACCTGATGATGCGCTTTTACAAACATCAGGAAGGCCAGATTCTTATTGATGATCGCCCGCTGGACAATATGGACGAAGACGCCCTGCGTCAGAGCCTGGGGCTGGTATTCCAGGAGCCATACATTTTCACCGGTTCCATTGCTGATAACATCAGCCTGGGCAACAGTTCTGTAAGCCGTGACGTGCTGAAAGCTGCTTCGAAGAAAGTTCATGCTGATCGCTTTATCCAGCGTCTGCCCGGCAATTACGACCACCAGCCCGGAACCGCTGGCCAGTCCCTCTCAACCGGTGAACGTCAGTTGTTGTCTTTTGCGCGAACTATTGCCCATAACCCACGCATTCTGCTGCTGGATGAAGCCACTGCAAATATTGATGGAGAAACTGAACAGTACATCAAAGATGCCCTGATCACCCTGCGGGAAGGTCGCACCACCATTGCTGTGGCACACCGACTCTCCACCATTCAGGATGCTGACCAGATTCTGGTAATGGACAAAGGTAAAATCACCCAACGCGGCACTCACGCAGAGCTGCTTGGAGAACAAGGCCACTACCGTGATCTGTATCTCTCCCAGCAGGCTGAAGAGGTTATGCAAGGCAATGAAAGTGTTATTGGTTCAGAGCCAGTAGCTGCCTGATAGCTCTGTGCACGCCCCTTTATATTACTATATGAGGGGGCTACTCAGAATTTCACCCACAAAAAAATTTCCTTCTATACTCCAGCCCTCGGTCAGAAGTTTGGTGCACACCGTGAGCTGCAATGTTGGCGACCTTTATTCTCACCCTCTGCCTCCTCAGCCAAAAGCAGCTGGTACAATATCTCTTTGGATTCTGTTTTCAGTCTTTTGGCTTCTAGCGACGAACGCCGCCTATGCCACACTGGAAGAAGGGACAGAGCTTGCTAATAAAGTCACCATACATACCCAGAGACTGTTGAGTCACCCAATGAGTCCCCAGTGGCTTGAGTTCGATGATTTTCAAACATTGCTGGACAGTAAGCCCGAGTTAAAAGAAAAACTTGGTCTGGAAACTGAAACAGGACATAAACACTGGCAAAGGCATAAAAGGATCATCAAGGCACTCAGGGACAACAGATCCTACATTCAAAACAACTACTCCGCCCTGAGCCTTAGTGAAAAGTCAGACTATCTGGAAAAACGTAAGCTCGCCCAGGATTTGGTATTTGATGACGACCTTCTCAAGACGGAGAGATATGCTGAATATGGACTCGTTAGCCTGGAGGATGGATGGCATCTTCGAAAAGACAGCGCTAAGGCGTTCTGGCAGTGGTTTATCCAGCATCTGGATAGTGAACCCCCTCTTTACCTGTCATTGTATAATCTATTAAGAGAAACACTATCACAGCCTCACGCTCTGGCACCTGCTATACGTTTTATCGTTTATGAAATCGAATCAAGAGTCCGCGAGGAGTGCATGCAGCAGGGGAGTCAGCTGGACTTAAGTTCACTAACTACATACCCCTTTCCTCATATGGTATTGAATCAATCTCTGCTTGGTTTGGGGTGGACATTCGAGTGGGCTGTTGCGCTGAACCAAGCCTTTGAGAGAACGAAAAACGACTTGCTTATGGCCAAGTTAAGGATGGTTTATCCTAATCCTCTCGAAGTTTATGACTTCCATTCTGCGCTGATTTTTCTTGAACAATGGGGTGTGCTTCCAGCTTCTTTTAGCAGCGATGTAAACCTTATGGATATAAACATTTTCAAAGGGGAGTATCAGAAGAACCATTTTATTCTATCTCAACTGCCAACTTTGGGACCTACTGTAGGCTTGGCATTACTCACCCTTCTATCAGACCCTTGCCGAAACGTGATAGTGAGCCGCCCTATGTCTGTTGGTAAGGTATTATCGGCTCTTAAAGACCCTTTGCAGACTCGGCTTGCCTATACTTTGGGCTATATAAAAGATGGATCCGGTTGGATGTGGAGAGGGGCGCGGGAGAGCATACCATTTAAATCCGGAGATGATATCCGCTATGCCTCATACAGTGCATCGAGAATACCTTCTGATGTAGATCTTGCCTATATCAGCCCACTCGCAGTGGATGCTTTTAAAACACAAATGATCGAACTATTCCAAAATCCGGGCCTATTTGGTGCATTATCTGGCGCAAAACCTGATCTACAGACAGTTATCCAAAAACTTACAACAACGGCTTTCGATTACTCATCTTTTGTGAGAACGACACAAGGGCATTGCCCTATTCCACAATGGTTGTCTGAAGAACACAGGTCTGTTAAGCAATTCTACTTCAATATGAAGAATCTTCCTCATTCTACCTGGGTATATATTATGCGTCTTACACAAGATAAAGAGGCTCTTAAATCCTACTTCGAAGTCTTTTCCCCTTTTAGTCATTGGCGCACTCTATCCTCAAGCCTGCAACCGGCCTCACCAGTTATAAGGAGCAGGTCTAAAGGTACTGACAGCTTTGTTCAACCACTCCCGACTATCTCGGAGCCTCTTCTCCCCACCCTTCCAGTTGCAGCTTCTCACCCCAAAACTCAATGAGTAAAGCTACCCAGTAGTATCAGCCCAACCAGCCTTACGGAAGTCCGCTGGAATTTTTGTCATGTTTTCTAACTCCGATGCTAGAAATCAACTGAATTATGCTGAACAAAGATACTCTTACTTTTTACTTGGAATCAGGGATAGGGCTTATCGATGCTCACTAATGACACCAATAC